>CAZAGD010000203.1:0-15700 GCA_964484485.1 uncultured Syntrophaceae bacterium | reverse complement strand
TGTCACCCACCCCAGATCGAACCCAGAATATTGATTGATGAAGATTTTTGCAAAGGCTGTCAACTTTGTATCCGGGTCTGTCCCCGGCAAGTTTTGGCCATGGGGAAAAAGCGCAACCGCGCCGGCTATTTGCTTCCGGAGATTAAGGAAGGGAGTAAATGTTCGGCTTGTCTACTCTGTGAGCTTACCTGCCCTGATTTAGCCCTGACGGTGGCGAAAGGAGAAAAATGAGGAGAGAAGTACGGGTTGCTGGTTTTGGCGGACAAGGCGTGGTGACAATGGGCACCATTTTGGCCATAGCGGTTGGAGTGCATGAGGATTTGGAAGTGGCGCAAACGCAGAGTTACGGGCCCGAGGCCCGCGGCGGAGCCTGCCGTTCAGATGTGATTATCAGCGACGAACCAATCGATTACCCCAAACCTCTGCATTTAGACTTATTCATCGCCTTATCTCCGGCTGCCCTAAAACAATACTGGGCCGAGGTGCAAGAAGGAAAAACCTTAGTATTAGTGGATAGAACATTAATTACCGATGTTCCCACCCATGATCCACCCGTAATCGGTATTGAAGCGACGCGGATAGCCGAAGAAGAATTTAAAAACCGCTTAGTAGCCAATATGATTATGTTAGGCGCCATGGCGGCTTTAACCGGATGGGTGAGTCTGGCCGCCTTAGAAAAGACGATAATCGAAAGGATGCCTTCTGGAAATCTGGAAAAAAGCCGACAGGCATTAAGAAGTGGGTTTAATTTAGGAGCAAGTTTAAAGAAGGAGAAAGCAAGTTAGTTGATCGTTTCCTGGGTTAATCTTTTCCCCAGCCTTTTTTAAATCCCCCGCCTTACCTAAGCCTGTGGAACATATTTGATGAAATCAAAAAAATTTTAATATGGCAAAAATTTGCTTGACACCCGATATAGGGTGTAATAATTTAGAAGAAAATTTTGGAGAAGGTTAGAAGGGGAAGTTCTTTGGATATAGAAGTTGAGGTTCAAAAGTTAAAGCTGGGCGAAAAAATCAAAAACTTGCGACTGCAGAAGCGTTTAACTCTGCGGCAGGTTTCGGGGAAAACAGGCCTTTCTATTCCGCTGCTCTCCCAGATTGAAAATAATGCGGTCTCGCCGCCCGTAGCCACCCTGCTGAAAATTGCCAAAGCCTTAGAAGTAAGCATTGGCTATTTTTTTCGGGAAGAGGGAGCAGCAGATAAAGTGGCGGTAGTGCGCAAAGATGAACGGCAAAGAGTGTTTCGTCCCCTGCATACCAAGCACGGGGAAGGTGGCTATAATTATGAAGCCCTGGCTTATACGCGCAATGCTAAGCATATGGAGCCCTTCTTAGTAGAATTTGAACCGCGCCGGAAAGAAGAGCTAACCTTTTTAAACCATCGCGGCGAAGAGTTTGTTTTTCTTTTTAAGGGGAAATTAGCTTTTTACGCGCAGGAAAGAGAGATCGTGCTCGGGCCAGGGGATAGCCTCTACTTCGATGCCGAAGTACCTCATGCTTTTCGCGCGCTGCAAGGCAAGAAAGCGCAAGCCATTGTGGTCGTTTATGGAGAGGAATGAAAAAAGGGGACGCAGATTAACACAGAAAAGACGGATTAAATAATTAACTTATTAATGAAAGCATTGAATAAATAACATCTGCCGTTCTTAACCCCTCATTCTAACCCTCTCCAGGCATGGGGAGAGTCGATAAGAGTCGGAACGAATCGGTACGATTGTCGTTCCGACACTGTCATACGGACACCCGACCACGGGGGAAGGGGAAAAGTGTAAATATTTGATTGCTCCGAGCAATAATTGCCTTAGTTCAGCTCAAGGATAGGTATAAGGAGAGCATAGATGATCGAGATTAGAATCCATGGTCGAGGCGGGCAGGGAGCTGTGATCGCTTCGGAAGTTTTGGCTTCCGCCTTTTTTCAAGAAGGGAAATTTGTGCAGGCTTTTCCTGCCTTTGGCGTGGAGCGGCGAGGTGCGCCAGTAATGGCCTTTACTCGCGTGGATGACCAGCCAATTAGGATTCGCCATTTCATTTATGAACCGGATCATGTGATCATCCTCGACCCCACTTTAATCGAAAGCACTAAGGTTGATTCGGGGTTGAAGGAGAAAGGATGGATAGTGATCAATACTGATCGACCGCCGCAATCTTTGGCGAAGTTTTCCCGCTTCCGGATAGCCGTCGTTGATGCCAGTCGAATTGCTTTGGAATATAAATTGGGCTCTCCCACAGCTCCCATAGTAAATACGGCCATTCTGGGGGCTTTTGCGAAAGCCACCGGCCTGGTCTCCATAGATTCCATAATCGAAGCTATGAAGGAGTTCGTGCCCTCCAATAAAGCGGGAAATGCGGCGGCCATCAAAGAGGCCTTTGCCAAAACAATCACCCTCAGCAATTGGCCGCTGACGGCCCCCGCATCCCCGGGAACAAATTTTTAGCTTACGAAGGAGCCAATATGTCTCAGCAGATAATTTTTAAGAACTTGGAAGATATGCCTTACATGTCTATCTCCCTGGGTTCCATGGAGTGGAATAAGACGGGAACTTGGCGATATCTACGTCCCCGCTTTGAAAATAAGATATCTCCTTGTATTGAGGGCTGCCCCGTTGGCCAGGATATAGAGCGGGCCATGGTTCTATTGGGAAAAAGTAAATACCTGGAAGCTTGGGAATTGTTCAAAGAAGAGAATCCTTTGGTAGGCGTCTGCGGACGGGTATGCTTTCACCCATGTGAATCAGCTTGCAACCGCGGGGAATTTGATGAGCCAGTCTCTATAAATGCCCTGGAGCGTTTCATGGCTGATACAGCTACGAAGCAGGGCTGGAGAGTGAAGAAGAGAGTAGAAGAAGGGGAGGCAAAAAAGAAAGTAGCAGTCGTTGGCTCTGGTCCCAGCGGTCTTACTTGTGCTTACCATTTGGCTCGCCTGGGATATGAAGTAACTATTTATGAAGCCTTGCCCGTATTGGGTGGCATGCTCCGGGTGGGTATCCCTGAATATCGTCTGCCCAAAAAGGTTTTGGAAGATGAAATTGATCAAATTCTCGAGCTGGGCGTGAAAGTGGAGATGAATTGTCGTTTAGGGGGTGATCTGTCCTGGAAAGATTTGCAAAAATACGAGGCCATCTACCTGGCTATGGGAAATCAGAAAAGTAAAAAGTTAGATATTCCAGGAGAAGATTTGCCCGGAGTTATGGGGGGCTTGGACTTTTTAAGGGATATCAGCCTGGGTAAAAAGATATCCATGGGCAAAAGGGTAGCCATCATTGGTGGTGGCAATACAGCTATTGATGCGGCCCGTTCGGCTTTGCGCCTGGGAGCCAAGCCGATTATTCTTTACCGGCGAACCCAAGAAGAGATGCCGGCATGGGCCAGTGAGGTAAAAGAAGCCGAAGAAGAAGGAGTGGAAATTTCTTACTTGGTTTCTCCGGTGCGTATTTGGGGTGAGAATGGAAAGGTCAATAGATTGGAGTGTGTAAAGAATCGTTTGGGACCCCCCGATGAAGATGGTCGCCGCCGGCCTATGGAAATCAAGGGTTCGAACTTTTCCATAGAAGTTGATCAAGTAATTCGCGCAATTGGTGAAGAAGCTGAGCTACAGGGTCTACCCAAAAATTTGGGTGTTAAAGAAGGATTAATTCTCATCGATGAAAGAGGAGGAACGAAACTCAAAAAAGTTTTTGCGGGAGGGGATATTACGGCGCAGCCTCGGACCGTGGCCCATGCTATTGGAGCAGGGAAGAGGGCGGCTATCTTTATTGATTGCTTTTTAAAGAATAAAAAATGGGAAGGACTTATTGACGATTTGCGCTTAGGGGAAAAAGGCAGTTTGTCCATGAGGCGCTATAGGCAAGAAGAAAAAGACCGCGAGCCTGTAAGCAACAAAACGGTGCGCTTGCGGGATTTAAACCTTGATTATTTTACCTTCCAAAAGCGCAGCAAAATGCCAAAACTAAAAGTGCAGCAGCGGATTGGTTCTTTCGCCGAAGTTAATTTGGGATTTACCCAGGATACCGCCATCAGCGAAGCGCTTAGATGTTTTAACTGTGGGGTATGCAATTTATGCGATAATTGTTATATCTTCTGCCCTGATGTGGCGATTCGGAAGGATGTCCAGACTGGCCAGAATATAATCGATTATGATTACTGCAAGGGCTGCGGCATCTGCGTAGCTGAATGCCCGCGCCATGCCTTGGTGATGGAGGAAGAAGGAAGATGAAGAAAATCATGGTGGGAAACCACGCTGTTTCTTGGGGAGTCATGTTGGCCCGGGCTGAGGTAATATCTGCCTACCCCATTACGCCCCAGACAACGATCGTCGAAGAGCTTTCGGTACTTTGTGCCGATGGCCGACTGAACGCCAAATTCATTCCCGTAGAATCAGAACACTCGGCCATGGCTTGTTGTATAGGGGCCGCGGCTACGGGAGTGCGCACCTTTACGGCCACTTCTTCACAAGGGTTGGCTTTGATGCATGAAATGTTACATTGGGCTAGCGGCGCCAGGTTGCCCATTGTCATGGCTAACGTGAGCCGAGCTTTAGGATCGCCGTTCAATATTTGGGGAGAACAGAGTGATAGCTTAGCTCAAAGGGATACTGGTTGGCTTCAGATCTACTGCGAAAGTAACCAAGAAGTACTGGATACGGTCATCCAGGCTTTTAAAATAGCGGAGAGTGTGTATTTGCCAGTTATGTTAGTGCTCGACGCTTTTATCCTTTCCCATACCGCTGAGCCAGTCGATATTCCTGCCCAAGAAGAAATTGATGCCTTCTTGCCCCCCTATCGACCTCAATGGCGATTAGATCCCAAAGACCCGCGCACTTTCGGCTGCGTGGCCACCCCGGAATATTTCATGGAATTCCGTTATAAAATGCATCAAGCAATGTTGGCCAGTAAAGAAGTTTGCCGTCAGGTAGACGAAGAGTTTGGTCGCCTTCTTCACCGCCAATATGGATTGATCGAGCCTTACTATTGTGATGATGCAGAAGTGATTTTAGTCACGGCCGGATCGGTGACCAGTACGGCTCGGGTGGCCATTGAGGAAATGCGTAAAGAAGGTCATAAAGTTGGTTTATTGAAGCTGCGGCTCTTTAGGCCATTTCCTAAAGAAGAAATTAAAGAAGTTGTTAAAAATGCCGAAAAGTTAGCCGTGCTTGACCGAAACCTTTCCGCCGGAGTAGGCGGAGTTTTCGCCCAAGAGATGCGCGCGGCTCTGGCCAATTGGCGGAACCATCCTTTGATATATAGCTATATTGCCGGCTTAGGAGGAAGAGACATAACCTTGCCGGCGATAAAAGAGGTGTTTCATCGTACCAGCGAGCTCGCCCAGCCTCCGGCTGAAAGTCTTTGGGTGGGTTTGCGCGGAAAAGGAGTTGTCCATGATTGAAGAAAAAGAATTAATGTATTCTGGTCATTTGGCCTGCGCCGGTTGTGGCGCTACTTTGGCCATGCGCTATGCTTTAAAAGCCTTAGGGGAAAACACTATTCTTATTTTGCCTGCGTGTTGTTGGTCAATTATCGGTGGTGCTTTTCCCTATGCGGCGGTAAAAGTGCCCATGATTCATACAGCTTTTGAGACAGGAGCTTCTACAGCTTCGGGCGTTAAAGCTGGTTTAGAGATAAGAGGAGATACGGAGACTACGGTAGCAGCTTGGGTGGGAGATGGTGGAACTTTTGATATTGGTATCCAGGCTTTATCAGGGGCCGCGGAAAGAAATGACGATATTATTTATTTTTGCTATGATAATGAAGCTTATATGAATACGGGGATTCAGAGAAGTTCCGCAACTCCTTGGGGGACGTGGACGACTACTACGCCCGTGAATCATCCCAAAGGACAACCCAAAAAGAATATTATGGAGATTATGGCTGCTCACCGCATTCCCTATGCCGCCACTTGCTCGGTAGCCTTCCCCGAGGATATGATAGCGAAAATCCGCAAGGCCAAAACAATGCGCGGCACAAAATTCATCCACATTTTTTCTCCCTGTCCTACAGGATGGCGGGCTCCTTCATCTTTAGCTATAAAGATAGCGCGTTTGGCAGTGCATACCAAAGTTTTTCCGCTTTATGAAGTAGAATATGGAGTGAAATATAATATAAATCTAGATCCCAAAAACCTGCCTGTAGATGAATATCTGCGTCTCCAAGGACGCTTCGCGCATCTTACTGATGATGAAGTACATACCATTCAGGAGACAGTGGATCGGGAATGGGCGCGCTTGATCAAAAAGGCATTGGATTAACTCAAGCAAGGCCAAGAGGAGGGTGGAAATATGAATGCCGGCGAGATTAGAAGGCGAACCGGGGTGGCCAGGTTTGAAGAGAGAAAGCATCCGCGCTTTCTCCTAAATTTGCCCGTAGAATATTACCGGCTAAAGGGGGATACGCAGCAAGCCGGATATACAATCAATGCCAGTGAAGGCGGCTTAATGGTGACTCTTTCCGAAAAGTTGGAAGTGGGAGAATTATTGAAAATTAAGCTCTTTTTCTCCTTTGGCCCTGAGATGAATGCAATCGAGACGCTTTCGCGAGTAGTATGGACGAATAGAGGAGAAAAAGAGGAGGAATACCGTACCGGTGTGCAATTCTTAGAAATTTCTCCTGAAGACCAAAACCGTTTATCATTATTTTTAAGAAAAATGGCTAATTGATTGCTCAAAAAAGATCAATTTGCTGCCTTAGGCTTTCCGAAAATCAGCGTTCAGTCATCGCTCAAATAAAATTGAGGACCTAACCATAACCTATTCGCTATCCGAGATCAAATCTGGGGCGCAATCTTTAAGCGCTAATTTTATGGCCCTCGCTTATTTCCCTGCGCGGAGGCTGTATCTCTTAGTAAATGGCTCCTGCATTCCATCGCCCCAAAGTCTCTCTGGGGAGAGTCGATAAAAGCGGGAACGAATCGAAAAGATCATCGTTAGAATTTTCCATCCACTCTAAATAATCTCTGTCATGGGGAGGATTTAAGAAATTAGCCCGAGAAGTGGCTAAAGCTGGAACAGAATTTAGAAATTCAAGAATTTCTTAGGACTTGCCGATTATTTTTATGGTTCTTGTGAGTTTTTAAAGAGTTAATCCCCTATGAGAGAAAAATACACACAAATTATTGATATTCCAAAAGAATTAATTAATAAGAAATCCATGTATGAGAGTAGGTACTTAAAAAATCCTATCATTAGTGAGAAAATAGAAAAATTCCAGGAAGAGTTAGAAAAATTAACCCGAGAAAATGAAATAATGGCCGAGATTGGCCAAGTCATTAGTTCAACGCTGGATATAGAGGAAGTTTATGGACATTTTGTAGAATTAGTGCGCTATTTAATTGATTTTGACCGCTTAGCCATTAACATTATTAATCCCGAGAACCAAACATTTTTTATTCCTTATGCCTGGGGACCAGCTGTGCCTGAACGTGTCCCCAAAAAGGTGATATCCCTCCAAGGTACGGCAACTTTAGAAATTTTCCATACTAAATCACCTTTATTAGTCAATGAAGATAATCGCCAAGAAATTGCGGAACGTTTCCCAGGTCTAGCTCCGGCATTTGCGGCGGGATTTAAATCGCTGATGATGACGCCGCTTTTTTCCCAGAACGAAGTGATAGGTGTTTTAAACGTCCAATCAACCAAGACCAATGCTTATACAGAAGACGATCTAAAAGTAGCCCAAAGAGTAAGTAATCAGATAGCCGGAGCCATAGCTAATGCCTTGCTTTTTAAGAGGCACGAAGAGGCCGAAATAAAGATTAAAGAGCAATTAAATTTTTTGCGGGTGCTATTAGATACAATTCCGAGTCCCATTTTTTATAAAGATAGTCAAGGTAAATATTTAGGATGTAATAGGGCTTGGAGCGAGATCTACGGTTTGCAGCCCGAAGAAATAATAGGGAAGACAGTTTATGATATAGCACCCGCGAAATTAGCAGATATTTATCGGCAAAGAGATGAGGAATTATTTAAAAATGGGGGAAGGCAAATTTACGAAGCTAAAATAATAAGAACTGATGGGCAAGAAAGAGATGCGGTCTTCCATAAAGCAGTTTTTTATAAAGCCGACGGTTCCTTAGGCGGAATAGTTGGTATTACTACCGATATAACGGAAAGGAAAAAGACCGAAGCGATTTTAAAGAGAAAAGAAGAAGAGGTGCGCCTTTTAGCGCGGGAAAATAATATTCTGGCCGAAATTGCGCGCATTATAAGTTCCACCCTGAAAATTGAGGAGGTTTACGAAAACTTTGCCAATGAGGTTCAAAAGCTCATTCTTTTCGATGGACTAATAGTTTCGATTATTAATGAAAAAGAAAATAAAGTATATTTTCGTTACAGCGCGGGCCTCCAGATTCCCGGGCGGACGATAGGCGATTCGTTGCCCATTGCCGAGGGAACTGCCGCAGCCCATATTTTGCAGAAGCGTTCTGCCCTTTTTATGCAAGGAGAGGTTTTAGCAGAAATTGCCGATCATTTTCCAGCGCTGCTCCCCTTTAAAGAGGCCGGGATTCAATCTTTGATCATGGCGCCCTTGGTTTCGCAAGATAAAATAGTAGGCATCTTAGGATTCTTTACTAAAAAAGCAAACGCTTATTCGGCGAATGATTTAAGGTTAGCTGAAAGAGTAGCGAATCAAATTGCGGGGGCTATAGCCAATTCGCTGCTTTTTGAGGATTTAAAAAAATCTCAGGAGGCTTTGCGGCAATCGGAGGAGCGCTACCGCAGCATCTTGGCTAATATTGAGGATGGATATTATGAGGTGGATTTAGCGGGTAATTTTACCTTCTTTAATGAATCGTTGAGCCAAATGTTAGGTTATAGCAAAGAGGAGATGGTGGGGCTGAATAATCGCCAATATACAGATGAAGAAAATGCTCGGCAAATTTATCAGATTTTTAATAGGGTTTATAAAACAGGTTTACCTGCCAAACAGTTTGAAGCAGAAATCATTAGAAAAGATGGCCAAAAAAGAAATGTGGAGCTTTCCGTTTCTTTGATTAGAAATAATGCGGAGAAGCCAATCGGTTTCCGGGGAATCGTCCGGGATATAACGGAACGAAAAAAGGCCGAGAAAGAAATGGTGGAGTTACAGGAACAATTACGGCAAGCCCAGAAGATGGAGGCCATTGGCCAGTTAGCTGGAGGAATCGCCCATGACTTCAACAACGCTTTAACGCTGATTAGAACATGCAGCCAATTAGCTTTATTAGATTTAAAAGAAGCTGATCCCCTGAAAGAAAAGTTTGAAATGATTAATAAGGCCACGGAGCAATCAGCAAACTTGACCCGGCAGCTTTTAGCCTTTAGTCGGCGGCAATTAATGGAGCTGAAAGTAGTCGATCTAAATAATCTCATAAGAGAAATGGACAAAATGCTCAGACGAGTTATTGGAGAAGATATAGAATTGGTAAATAACTTAGCTGAAGACTTAGGGCGAGTACGTGTAGATCCCGGACAAATGGAGCAAGTGATAATTAACTTAGCTGTAAATGCGCGGGACGCTATGCCCCGCGGAGGAAGATTAACTATTGAAACAGCCAATGTGCACTTAGATCAAGGCTATGTAAATGGCCATGTGGGCGTAAATCCGGGGGATTATATTCGCTTAACGGTAAGTGATACAGGTGTGGGGATGACCCCGGAAGTTAGACGCAGAATCTTTGAGCCATTCTTTACGACTAAGGAGAAAGGAAAAGGAACAGGATTGGGCTTATCCACAGTATATGGGATAGTAAAACAGAGTGGCGGGTATATTTATGTTTACAGCGAGCCAGGAATGGGGGCCACTTTTAAAATTTACCTTCCGCGAGTCGATGAGGAGTTAGAAAAAGAGCATAATGGACCTGCGGAATTACCCCAGGGCCGAGAGACTATCCTGGTCGTAGAAGACGAAAAAGACGTTCGCAGCTTAATCGGGCAAATTTTACGTAAACAAGGATACCAAGTAATAGAGGCCGAGAGCGGAGGAGAAGCCTTTGATGTCTGCGCCAATCATGCAGGGAAAATAAGCCTTTTGTTAACTGATGTGGTCATGCCAGGAATGAGCGGCCGCGAATTGGCGGAAAAGCTTTTAAGCTGGCAACCAAAGATGAAAGTTTTATACATGTCTGGCTATACAGATGATGCCATGATTAGATATGGGGTTCTGGAAGCAGGGATGAATTTTATGCAAAAACCTTTTTCTATGGAAGCTCTGGCCCAAAAGGTTCGCCAAGTGCTCGATCAATAGATGCTTGTTTTAAATCTGCTTGAACGATATAGAGCTGAAAGAGCTTTTAAAGCTTTCTCCGGAGCAGGAAAGATAGGCAGGCCTTTATTCTCCAGCCAAGTTAAAGATGCTGACTTTCCTGGGTAAACACCGGCCATCCATAGAGCGACAGGTTTCTGGCCGCGGAAATCCTGTATAAATTTTTGGAAATAATCGCGGGGTAATTCGGTTACCCGTGGGGGGAGTTGGAGCGCGATAGCATCAACATTCTTATCCATTAAGAAGGCTTCCAATAAGGTGGGGTAAACTTTTAAAGGGTCATGAAATTGCAAAGTCACCCCCAAATCAAAAGGATTACCAGCTATATCCCAGGGTGGGAAAATTGCCCTTAATTTTTCCATAGTCTCTTTTTCTAAAGGAGCTAAAGTAAACCCTTCTAGATGACATAGGTCTGTGACCACGACCGCTTCTCCGCCCGGAAGCGTAGCTATGGCCAGCCGGTTTCCTTTCATCTTTAAAGAACCAAAACGTTCTAGAGCTTTAACCAAATCGAAAAATTCTTCAATATTTTGGGCTCTGATTGCTCCGGCTTGGCGTAAAGCGGAATCAAATATGTAATCATTTCCCTGAACCATGACTCCGGTATGGGAAGCGGCCGCTTTGATGCCTGCTTCGGTGCGTCCCGATTTGAGAACAACTATATGCTTATTTTTTACCCCTTCTTTGAGGAGGCGCCAAAATTCTCGGCCGTTACCTTCTATACTTTCCAAATGCAGCCCAATAACTTTCGTGGTCGGATCTTGGATTAAGTAGTCCAATACCTCCACTTCGTTTATGTCCATCTTATTGCCTAAATCTATCAATTTGTTTAAGTGCAGGTTAAAGTCCGTAAAAAGCCAGTCCAGGCGAGGCTCATAAAGACCTGATTGGAAAATCAAAGAAAGATTTCCTTTTTTCATCATTCTAATGGGATGGAAGCTTATGGCCAAGTTTATGGCGGTATTGATGGGGCTCAAAGCATTTGGGCCGATAGCCCGAGCCCCATTGCTTTTAAGGAGAGAGGCCATTTCTCTTTGCACTTTCCGACCTTCGGGGCCTGTTTCTGAAAAGCCGCCCGCCACCACGGTTATTCTTTTAATCCCCTTTTCCAGGGCTTCGCGGAGAATAGAAGGAGTAAGAGTGTGGGAAACGGCTATGACGGCTAAGTCAATTGGTTCATTTATACTTTTTAAAGAGGGGTATGCTGGCAAACCTAAGATTTCTTTTGCTTCTGGGTTAACGGGATAAATTTTCCCTTGATAACCTAAATTTACTAAGTTGGCTACTAGATGATAATTAATGCGCCAGGGATTTCGGGAGGCGCCTACAATAGCCACGCTTTCCGGAAATAAAAATTTTTCTAAAAAATGATTTTCTCTATCGAACATATATCTTTATTTTCTCCTGACTTTCGCCATTTAATAAATAATCAATTTTCCAATTTTTTAAACTACTAAAATAAAGGCAATTTGGCAAGAATTTTTAATACTGACCATCGATCACTTTTGAAATTAAAAGCTTTAAGCAGATAATCCCTCCTTACCTCATTTGGGAAAAGGAAGATAAACTCCTCTCTTTTCTAAAAAGGGGATGGGGGAGATTATAGGACGCAGATGAACGCAGATTTTCAGGATTTAAAAAAATCTCCTTGTTCAATGTGGAGTAAGGGCTTGTCCCTTATATCAATTGAAGCAACTCATAAAGAAGAGGCAACTTACAAATTTAGGAATTCTGAAAAATGGACTTTCCGGGTCACTCCCATTTTTTTCTTGACATGATTTTCTATTTCTCTATAATTTATCAGGATTTGGGAAAAAATAAAAATTTTTTAAAAACGTTGGCTTTTATTAGCCGGTTTTTATTTGGAAAATTAAGTAAATTTTTATAAAAAAAGACAATATTTTGGGGAATTATAAACGCCTTCAAACGAAAGGAGGTGGGCAAAACAATAAAGGCAATAATTAAGAAAAAAAACTATATTATAAAAAAGGAGGGTATAAATTATGTCAGAGAAAAAATTTTTAGGAAATGAGCAGGAAGGAATGAAGCGCCGCGATTTTATAAAGCTTGGTTTAGCCGGGGCTGCGGCCGCCGGGGTAGCGGCGGCTCCCCGCGTAGCGCGGGCGCAAAAGAAAGAAGTTGTCACCTGGATTGGGCAGAGCTCGCTGCCCGCGGGAATGCCCGTTTCTGTAGGCCTGCAAGATTTTGCTGATCGAGTTAAAGCGGCGAGTGGCGGACGTTTTGAACTAAAAGTCAAACCAGCTGGTTCAGTATGTCCAGCCACTAAAGAGTGGCAAGCGATAGATAAAGGGGTTTTAGATTTTTGCGCTGGCGGCGGTTCTTATACTGTTCCCGATATACCCTTTGGCAGTATCGTCTCTCAAAGAGTCGGCGCCATGTTACCTCCTTTGGGCCATTTAATGTGGTTCGAAATTGAGGGGCGAGACTTAGTTAACAAATGGTATCAAAAAATGGGTCACAAGTTTATCGATCTCGGTGGTTTCCATGGCCTTCCCGAAGGGTGGATTCATATTGATAAACCCTTAAAAGGACCTCAAGATCTTAAAGGACTAAAAATGCGTGCCTCGGGAGATTGCGGCATCGTTTTATCCCGCATGGGTGTGGGCACCGTGTTTATGCCTTTAGGGGAAATATTTGAAGCTATGAAACGAGGCATTATTGATGCCTATGAATGTAGTTGCCCAGCTTTTGATTGGGACATGAAACTTTATGAAGTGGGCAAATATTATTATTTAAGTCCCACTCGCGCCCCTTGGGAAAATTATCAGATTTTAGTGGCCAGAAGTAAATGGGAAAAACTTTCCGATGAGTTTAAAGCAATATTCCTCAACTGCCTCAAAGGAGCGGAGATCGCTTATCATGTCCGTCTTTTGAAGAAGAATGCTGCGGCTATCAAAGGATTCAGAGAAAAAGGGGTCATCGTGGAAAAGCTTCCTGAATCGATTGATAAAGTTTTTGTGGCCGAGGCCAATAAATATCTCGATGAAGTAGCGGCCAAACATGAATCTATGAAAGAAGTTTTGGCATCGCAGCGGAAATTCGAAGCCGAATGGAAAGAATTATATGGACTGCCGGGAGTGTGCTAGATAATCAGCCGTTTATTATCGGGCTCTTGAATAATTAGAGGGCAGGAGTTTAATTTTTGCCAAATCCTGCCCTTTATTTTGAATTTTTTACTAATTTAATTAATATTTAGCTAATGAAGGAGGGAGAATTATAGTGCTTTGGTTTATAAAGAAAATTGACAAGATGAATGAGTGGATGGGGACAAAGGCCAAATGGATAGCTTACGCCTTCGTTGCTATTATTTGTACAGAAGTTTTTATGAGATATGGCTTAAATCGGCCTACCATTCAGCTTCCGGTCATTGTAACGATGACAGCAGCCGCCATGTATGTTCTTTCTTTCGGTTATATTTATCTGCATGATGGCCATGTGCGCATAGACATCGTCTCTCGCCTTCTTTCGCCGCGAGGCAAAGCGATTATGGAAGTCGTTTTCGGAATTCTTTTTTTCTTCCCCGTAATCGGTTCCATCACTATTCAAGGTGCTTGGTGGACTTGGTTTGCCTGGGCCACGGGAGAAACAGACAAGCAAACTTTCTGGTACGCTCCCATAGCTCCTATTAGAACAGTGGTTTTCATCGGTTTACTTTTATTCTTTTTACAAGGATTGGCCATATTTATCCGCAAATTATATTTTCTCTTAAAAGGAAAGGAATTAACATGATTGAATTAAGTCCGGAATTGATTTCCATACTTATGCTCGGCGGGATATTAGCCGCCGTAGTATTGACTGGCTATCCTTTGGCCTTAGCCATTGGTGGAGTAGCTTTTATAATGGGTATGTTGGTATTTGGAGCCGAGATTACTTTTGAGGTCTTTTATAGCCGTTCTTATGACATGCTGAATAATTATATTTTATTGGCTGTGCCTGGCTTTGTGATGATGGGCGCGGTGTTAGAACACTCGGGAGCGGCCGAGGGTGTATTTGATGAATTGTACGTATGGTTTGGCAAGATGAGAGGTGGGCTGGCTTTGGCTACCATCGTGTTGGGTACTATCATCGCCGCTACCGTAGGCGTTATCGCGGCTTCCGTAACATTATTAACTCTTACGGCTCTCCCTTCCATGATCAAACGGGGATACGATAAAAGTTTAGCTGCCGGGGCTGTTTGTGCAGGGGGGAGCTTGGGCATCTTGATTCCGCCGAGTATCATGTTAGTTATCTACGGACCAATGGCCAATCTTTCGGTGGGTAAAATGCTTATAGCTGCTATTATTCCCGGACTTTTTTTGTCCCTTATATATTGTATTTATATTATAGTGAAATGCTTAATTTCTCCGGAAATAGCCCCGCCCATTTCTGACGAAGAAATTAAACATTCTTTCTTAGTCAGGACTTATCGACTAATAATTGCCATCGGCCCTCTCGCGGCCCTTATTCTGGCTGTATTGGGTAGCATCTTTTTCGGCATTGCTTCCCCAACTGAGGCGGCGGGGGTAGGTTCTTTGGCTACGCTCGTTTTGGCCGCCGCTCACGGAAGATTAAATAAGGAGCTGCTTAGCAAGGCAGCCTTTACCACCATGAGAGTTAGTGGTATGGTTCTGCTTATTGGTATGCTGGCTTCTTCTTTTACCGGTATATTTATGCGGGCTGGTTGCGATGAAGTAGTGGGCAAACTTATCATGAGCATGCCCGGTGGTAAATGGGGTATATTTGCACTAATTATGTTTATTTGCTTTATGTTGGGCTTTTTCATCGACTGGTTAGGAATTCTTTTTATCATGGTCCCCATTATTACGCCAATTGGCGAAGCTTTGGGATTTGACCCGCTTTGGTTTGCCATGATGATTTGTATTAACCTGCAAATGTCTTTTATGACCCCACCTTTTGCTTACGCCCTTTTTTACATTCGCGGGGCTGCCGATCCGGCATTAGGACTTACTACTGCTGATATTATCCGCGGTATAATTCCTTACGTCATTCTAATTATGGTTGCCTTAGTAGTTTTTATCTTTTATCCCCAATTGGTCATCTGGTTACCAAATAAAATGCTCTAAAAATTTTTTAAACAATATAAAGTTTCGCTTAAATAACAGATTAAAGGGCCCTAAGGACCCAATTAATTATCTCTGGCTATTTCTATTTTTGCCCACTTATTTTGCCCCTTCCCTTGAGTTTAAAGAGGGAAGGGGCAATGCCTCATGTCCATTTTAAAAGTTTCTGGTCTTTCTAAACCCTCTTGGGCATTTTTTCCTCTTGACCTTTTCTTTAGCTTTTTGCTAATTTGATGATGCCATTTTAGGTAGGATGAAGATAAATCAATTGTTAATCCTTTCCTCAAAGAAAGGGATAATTTTATGAACAAAGTATCTTTATTCATCCCCTGTACCGTCGATCTCTTCTTACCCCATATAGGAGAAGCAACAGTTAGGCTTCTCCGCT
>CAZAGD010000202.1:0-15296 GCA_964484485.1 uncultured Syntrophaceae bacterium | reverse complement strand
TTCCCGGCCAATGGCAATATTCTCTTCGATGGGAATATAGGCCATTACCTGAGCAGTGAGGATGTATGCGTTCTGACCGAAACACTGGTATGGAAACTGGTCAGGATGATTTAACTTTTTTTCAATTCCGCCAAGGGAGATCAATAATTTTCATGGATTTTGCCGCCGCCTGCGCGACCACCGCGATGGGCATCATGCCCCATAAGGACGTAGAAAAAGCCCTAGCCCTGGCCCTAAGCCTGGATATCCCATTCTGGCCCCAGCTGCCTCACCTAAGTTTATATGAGGATATGTATATTCAGACTTCTCAAAATTTTCCCGGGATAGAAATTGATTTGGAAAAAGGAAAAATTGTTTTTAGCTCAGAAAAATTTTACCGGGAACTTGACGATTATTTTAGCCGCATGGATGATCCAGAAACTTATGAGCTTACTTCCCCATACTCGCTGGTGTGGGAAAAATTTTTAGCCCAAAATCTTGAGGATTACCGCGCCATAAGGGGTCAGGTTACAGGGCCGGTGAGCTTTGGTTTTAAAGTATTGGATGAAAATTTAAAACCCATTATTTACCATGAGGAAGCCAAGGCGATTTTGTTTGATTTCGTGCAGAAGAAAGTCAATGGGCAATATCAAAAACTCAAGGTCAAAAATAAAAATGCTTTTGTTTGGGTGGACGAGCCTGGTTTGGGGTATATCTTCAGTGGACTTTCGGGATATAATGAATTGCAAGCAAAAAAGGATTATGATCAATTTATGCAAGGTTTAGAAGGACCGAAGGGGTTGCACCTTTGCGCGGAGGTAAACCTCCCTTACCTCCTGGAACTGGGTGTGAAAATTCTCTCCTTCGATGCCTGGCAAATGGGCTTCATGCCTAAAGAGTATGTCCAAAGTGTAGCTGATTTCATCAGCCGGGGTGGGGTTATTTCCTGGGGCATTGTTCCTACGGAATTTAAAATATTAGCCAGCCAAAATCCGGAAAATCTGGCGGACGTGCTGCTCAGTTATTGGGAAGTGATCTCTAAAAATAGTAGTCTCTCTTTAGAACAAATTGCCGCCCAAGCTCTGCTGGCCCCAGCGCGCTGCTGTTTAGTGGACCTCTCCATAGAAGCTGAAGAAGGGCAGGAAAATTTTACTAGAGAAGAAAAGAATGTAGAACAGAGTTTTGCTATTTTGAGAGAACTCTCCCAGATATTGAAGCAAAAATGGGGTTTTAAATGATGGGAAAATCTTTTTTGCCTATAGGTATTGGTAGTTTGCCTTACCACGATCCTGATCAAGCCAGCGAGCTTATCTTAAAATATTTTCCCGCCTCCCCTTTCTGGCCCCAGCTGCCGCGGAGAACTTTTAAGGAAGGGATGTTGGTGCAATTTGCGGCTGCTATGCCCGGGGCGGTCATAGGGGATGATAAAATTTACTTCCGTCTCCCTTTTGCCCCTATGGCCGAATGGGAAAATTATTATGCGGCCATCACGGAAGAGGAGAGCAAATATTACTCTCTGGACCGAGAATACGCTTCGGGGTTTTATTCTTTGCTTGAACATCTCCAGTTTAGGAAACCCTTACTGATCAAAGGGCAAATTACCGGACCAGTCACTTTTGGCTTAGGGGTTACGGATGAAAAAAAGATTCCCATTTTTTATGAACCAAATCTGAAAGAAATGTTCCTAAAGATAATTGCCGGCCAAGCCCGATGGCAGGAAAGAGAGTTCAAAAGAGTAGTTCCGGAAGCAGAAACCTTGATTTTTTTTGATGAACCTCTCCTTAGTGGGTATGGTTCGATCAGTATGAACTTAAGTAAGGAAGAAATCATTTCTACTCTCCGGGAAGTTATTTCCCCTCTGCAAGGTCTCTCCGGAATCCATATTTGTGGAGCTACAGATTGGTCCATGGTGATGCAGACCGGCGTCAAAGTAATTCATTTTGATGCTTATCAGTTTTTCCCCAATCTACTTACTTACGCTCCTGAACTGAAGGAATTTCTCCTTAAGGGGGGATTTTTGGCTTGGGGAATTGTGCCGGCTGAGGAAGAATTTATAAAAAATGAGACCACTTTGACCCTCAAATCTGCTTTAGATGAGATGATGGAACTTTTAGTCAAAGAGGGAGTTCCTGCCGAAGTACTCCAGAAAAACTCGCTTATTTCCCAGAGCTGCGGTCTGGCCTCTCTTTCTCCCGCCATGGCAGAGAAGGCTCTGCAATTGTCCCGCGAGCTGGCCGAGGAGATGCGCCAAGCTGCTTATTGACCGCTCAGGCGCCGGCGGATGTTATATTTTTAGCTTATTGATGACCTGTTTTTCTTCATCTACCTCGAAATCTCCGAAGACGGTGGGTGCGTGTTCTTTGAGGATCTTGAGCACCGCTATGGCCAGATGCCGAATTTCCCACTGGGATTGCGGGCTGCCTCTTAAGCCAATTATATGACGCCATTCGCGGAAATTGGCACTGACCACGATTTGACTCGCGGTAGCATTGGGCAAGACATACCGGGCATCTTCCTTTCTAATCTTCATCCCCTGTAGTTTGGTGTAAATAGCGCGAGCCTGCTCCATAAATTCAGTGAACATAGCGTGAGCTTCGGCATTAGCTTTTATGGATTCAGGTTCAATATAGCGGAAATCTTTTTCATCTACATACCTTTGCGATTGCTGGATAAAAGAACAGAGCCTATGTCTTACCAACTGATGAGTACAGGCTCGGGAAACTCCAGAAATTCTGAAAGTAGCATAAGCATGTTCCAATACCGAATGATGTTCATTCCTAAGGAGCATTCTAATAAAGTTTTTTTCCGAGCCTGCTTGCTGTTTGGGGAAGGAAAGGTAGGACGTCCTCCCCACATTCTCAATCAGCAATTCGGCCTGGGGGGTAATAAAAAGGAGTTCTACTTTTAAATTAATCATAATTATAATCCTTTTGGCGAGTTAAAATTTTACGGAAGGAAAAAGCTGTTCCCCATTGATGTGGGGAATGTATAAAGCAGCCATGTATTCATCGGCAAAAGGAGCGAACTTGGAAAGCTCGATATTCGTTATAGATTGGGAAATGCTTATAGCTTTTTCCAGAGCATGATTAGATAGAAGAACCATCCGTGCTCCCAAAAGTGAACTATTACCTACGAATTCTATTTTCTCCCGGGGGATATCGGGAAGTAACCCGATGCCAATAGCCTTATCAATATTCAAATAATTGCCGAAGCCTCCAGCGACGTAAATTTTGGCCAAATCAGCAAAGGTTAGGCCAGCATAGTCAATAAGCGATTTTATAGCCGAGAATATGGCCGCCTTGGAGCGCAGAATGTTATCAATATCAGTCTGCGAGATGGTAATGGCTTCTCCTTTTTCGGTCTCTGCGGGGAAAGCTACAATATATTCTAATCCCTGGTCAGTAGCCAAGAGTCGTTTATTAGGGGCCAGGCGAGAAAATTTTCCATCAATCTCCAGAATTTTATTTTTGGCTAGGCTATAAATTAAATCAATGAATCCCGAGCCACAGATTCCCCGGGGTTTTCCTTGGCCGATCGTTTCATAAACTACCTGATCATGAGCAATTTCAACTTTCTGGATCGCACCTCTGGTTGCTCTCATACCCCATTTCGTATCGCCTCCTTCGAAAGCAGGACCGGCCGAAGCTGAACAGGAGAGCAGCCATTCATTGTGGCCCACGACTATTTCACCATTTGTGCCTATATCAATCAGGCAGGTTAATTCAGGCCGGTCAGCCATTTGGCAAGCTAAGACCCCCGCCACTGTATCCCCACCGATATAGCTGGCAATGTTGGGTAACACCTGGAGAATCCCCTGGGGATTAATATGAATGCCTATTTCTTGGGCTTTGATTTGCGGATAAATGTCCACCGTGGGTACATAAGGATCATCCCGAATGGAGCAGGGCCTTAAGCCCAGGAGGAGGTGACTCATCGTGGTATTGCCGGCGGCTACGATAGAAGTAATATCTTCGGGGTTAATTCCCTTAGCCTTAGCTAAAGTGTGGATGAGGATGTTGATATTTTCGACTACGGCCTTTTGCAAAACTTCTAAGGACCCCTTTCCGCAAGCATAAGCAATGCGGGATAAAACATCTTCTCCATAATGAGCTTGGAGATTGTGATTCCCTTCTATTCCCAAAACTTTACCTGTTTTCAAATCAATTAACTGGGCCACCACCGTAGTAGTTCCCACATCCACGGCCACGCCATAATTTTGGCCACTTCTATTACCTTCTTCGATCTGTAAAATTTTACCCGCATCATTATGCCTGGCCATGGTAATAGTAACTTTCCAATTAGAATGGCGAAGTTTAAAAGAGAGGTCTTTCAAGCAGAAGAAGGGAATTTCAAAAGAAGGATATTTGACTTTCTTAGACAATGCTCTTAATAAGCGAGCTGTATCAGGAATATTATCATCGATGGTGGGGGGAGGAAGCTCCAGATATACTTTATTGGTTAAGGGATCAAGGAGGACGGCGGGATCAGCTGGTCTCTTATGAACACAGAGCCATTCAGGTTCACTATATTGCAAAGGAGGAGATTTCAGCCAGTCCTGTTCTGGCGGGGGAGGGCTTTCTTTTAAAATCTGCTCTTCCTCCAGGCGAGATTCAGGAGGTATAAAGATTTCGAGATTATCTTTTATCCGCGTCTGACAGGCTAGGACATATCCCTGAGCTATTTCTTCTTTTGTTAAAAAGGCCAGGGAATTCTTATCTGCTTTGACTTTCCCCGCGATAGCTTTTACTTTACATTTGCCGCATACCCCTTCCCCGCCGCAGAGGCTATTTATGAAAAGTCCCGCCTTACGCGCGGCCTCGAGCAAGGTGGTCTCCTTTTCCACTTCCACTTCTTTTTGATCCGGGGCAAAAATTACGCGGTATTTCTCCATTAATCTATTACGTCCCTTTTTATAGCCAAATTTTTGTTCTCTAATCCGGCGAAGTCAAAGTTCCTGCCTAAATTTATATTAAAAAGCATTTTAGTTTAGACAATTGACTTAAGTCAAGGCATATTTGCATGGTATGATGTTAAAAAATTTTAAAAGCAAGAGAATTTTAATCCAGGAGGAGAAAAATGCGGTGTCCGGGCCAAGATCCGATGTTCTGGAAGCCAGGGGATGTCTTTGAGATCGCTTGCCCCAAGTGTGGCTTTGGAGTGGAATTTTTTAAGTATGATGTAAAAAGAAAATGTCGTTGTGGGCATGAAATTGTTAATCCCAAGATTGATTTTGGATGTGCAGAATGGTGTCCTTATGGTGATAATTGTATCGAGAGTTTACCGGAAGAGATTAAGGCCAAGACGAAAGAGGAGAAGAATAATCGCCTACGGGAGAGAATAGCCCAAGAGATGATTAGATACTTTGCCGCTGATAAAAAACGGATTAATCATGCGCTCAAGGTGGCCCAATATGCCGAAGAAATTTTAAAGATAGAAGGTGGTCATCCTCTGGTCGTCTTGGCCGCTGCTTATCTCCACGATATAGGCATCAAGATAGTGGAGGAGAAATATGGAAGTGCCACCGCCGAGTATCAAGAAAAAGAAGGGCCGGAGGTGGCTAGAGAAATTTTGACTAAACTGAATGTGCCCAGATCTGTAATTGAAGAAATAGTTGATATCATTGCCCACCATCATCATCCGCGACAAAAAGAGACCCTCAATTTTCAAATCCTTTTCGAAGCAGATTGGCTGGTAAACTTAGAGGAAAATGGATTGGTAAATGAAAAGGATAAGGTAAAAGAAATTGTCGAAAAGAATTTTAAAACTGTTACTGGAAAAAGATTAGCCAGCGAACTTTTTAATCTTAAATAGAAATTATCTTGAGAATACTTCTTAAATTCTGCTCTTCTTTCCATCCCCATCGTCGGCCCCGTAATTAGCAGAATGGCAATCTAAAAGGTATTTATTAATGGGAGCATAAAATAAACGACATCTTAAGGCGTGGTTCGGCAAGCCCCAAGGGCTTGCCCTACGAGAAATTTAAAAAACCTCAGATGTAGGGCAAGGGCTTGTCCCTTGCCGCATTTGGTTTTATTTCTTATGGGCAATTACGATACAATTTCATTGGGGCAAGCAAACAAAGCCAGAGCATGGAGGAAGATAAGAGTGATAACTGTAAATATTTAATTGCTCCGATGAATAAGTCAACCGGGGGCAAATTTAATCTCCCTATCCTGCCCTGTTTCATGGGACAGTGGAAATTAAAACTGTTAGCCGCTCAGTTTTTTCTCTTTTCTCTTGACTTGTTTTTGCGAGAAGTGTTATTTAGTAAAAAATGAATGGATATTCATTCCTCATTTTATAAATCTACTAAAGGGTAACCAAATTAAAGGGAAAATGTTAACAAGTGATGGATTTTCGGGAAATCCCGAATTGGTTATATAAAAATTTTTATTTTATAAGCCGCATGCTCTATACTTGAGGATAAGCAATTTTTATGAAATTAGCCGTTACCGGCAAAGGGGGAGTGGGAAAAACGACGGTGGTGGCCGGATTGGCCAGAACTTATGCCGATCAAGGTTTTAAAGTCATAGCCATCGATGCGGATCCAGCGAGTAATTTAGCTTTAGCTTTAGGTTTTCCCAAGGACTCCCGTCTAACGCCTATTGTGGAGATGAAGGAGCTAATCGAAGAGCGCACCGGCGCCAAGCCTGGAGCAATGGGTGGATTTTTAAGACTAAATCCGCGCGTAGATGATCTCCCCGATAAATTTTCTTTAGAGAAAGATGGCATCCGCCTGATGGTTATGGGCACTGTCCAAAAGGGAGGGGGAGGATGCGTCTGTCCTGAAAATGTAATGGTGAAAAACTTGGTGACCCATCTCCTCTTGGGTCGGAAAGAAATAGTTATTTTAGACATGGAAGCTGGGGTAGAGCATTTAGGAAGGGCCACCGCCAGGGCCGTGGATAAGCTTATTGTCGTAGTCGAACCAGGAAGGAGAAGTTTAGAGGTGGCCCAGAAGATTGCCCAATTAGCAGCTGATATAGACCTAAAAAATTTAGCCTGGATCGGGAATAAAGTACGGGATGAAGGTGATCGCGAATTTCTTTTAAAGCATATGGCGGCGATGCCTTGTTTAGGGTTTCTCTCCTTCAACCCGCAGATAATTGAGGCCGATTTGGCCGCCATGCCACCTTATGCCGCCAATCCCCGGTTTATGGAGGAGATCAAAGCGATTGCAGAAAGAATTAGCAATCAAGAGGCCGAAAGATGATCTTCATTGGGGAGAGAATAAATGGCGTCCAACCGCGGATTTATAAATTAATTCAAGAAAGAAACAAAGAAGCCATCCAGGAGATTGCCAGAAAACAGGTAGAGGCAGGAGCTGATTATTTAGATTTAAATGTGGGGACGGCCTGGCTGCGGCCAGCCGAGGTGATGGCTTGGTTGGTAGAAACCGTCCAGGAAGCAGTGGAGACGCCATTGGCCATAGATAGCCGGAAGTTAGATGTTATCGAAGCAGGTTTAAAGGCGTGCCGGAAGCCAGCTTTAATTAATTCGACTAATGGGGAGAAGGACAGATTAGATCTGCTGATGGCTTTAGCTGTGCAATATAACTCGGCCATTGTAGGCTTAACTATGGACGAGCAAGGTATTCCACCCCACGCCGTCGGCCGCGTGGCCATTGCCAAGCGCATTATGGATTACGCAGACAACTATGGCCTTCCTCGCGAGCGCCTATTCATCGACCCGGTCGTTCTCCCCTTAAAATTTTCGCAGTCTCAAGGAATTATTACTTTAGAAGCTATCCGCCTAATTGCCCAGGAAAAAAATCCACCCCACATTATCGTGGGCTTAAGTAATGTCTCCCAGGGGGCGAAAGGAAGAAGGCTGCTAAACCGCACTTTTTTAGCTATGGCTATAGCCTGTGGATTGGATGCCGTTATTGCTGATATTTTGGATTCTTTACTGCAGGAGACAGTTAAAACAGCGGAGATTATAATGGGCAGGTTACTTTATACGGATAGCCTCTTGAAAGGGGTAAAAGCTTAAGAGGCTAGTATTAACAATGCTGACCTAAAGAGAGGGGAAAATGGAAGCAAAAATTGATTTAGCAAAAATCGAAAAAATTTTATCCCAATACAAAGGAGAGAAAGGAGCTCTTATCCCAGTTCTTCAAGAAATACAAAGTCAGTATGGCTATCTTCCTGAGCAGATTCTGCGCTTGGTAAGCCGGAGTTTAAAAGTCCCCTTAAGCAAGATTTATGGAATAATTACTTTTTATGCTCAATTTTACTTAGTTCCTCAAGGAAGATTTAAAATCAAATCTTGCCAGGGAACAGCTTGCCATGTGCGGGGAGCCAAAGGAGTCCTGGAAGCTTTATGTCGCGAATTAAAAATAAATCCTGGAGAAACAACTAAAGATTTACAGTTTTCATTAGAAACTGTTGCTTGTGTTGGCACTTGTTTTTTAGCTCCTGTAATTATGATTAATGAAGATTATTATGGTAAGTTAACACCAAAGAGAGCTATAGAGGCATTAAAAAAATATGCTGGGAATCAAGTTAAAGAAGAGGCTTAAAAAATGATAAAATTATCTTCGATTACTCAGTTGCAGGATTTGCAAAAGGAATTATTAAAGCAGGTAGACCCAGATCGTCCGCGGGTCCGGATCTGCATGACAGGATGCCGGGCTTTTGGCGCGGTGCAGGTTAGGGATGCTTTTAAGCAAGCCATAGAAGACATGGGCCTTGGCGCTAAAGTGGCTATTGTGGAAACTGGGTGCCATGGCTTTTGTGCTCGTGCACCAGTAGTAGCAATTGATCCCTATGGATTCTTTTATCAACAAGTTTTACCTGAAGATGTGGGGATAATCATTAAAGAAAGTTTACTTCATGGTCGCCCTATAGAGAGACTTCTATACAAACATCCCCAAACAGGGGAACCAATTTTTTTTGAAAAAGAAGTGCCTTTTTATCGCGAGCAGACGAAGGTTGTTTTAAGAAATTGTGGTCAAATTGACCCCACGAAGATAGAAGATTATCTAGCCCGGGATGGTTATTTAGCCCTAGCAAGAGTTTTGGTGAACATGTCTCCCCAAGAAGTTATTGAGGAAATTGAAAAATCGGGACTAAGAGGAAGAGGAGGGGCGGGATTCCCAACGGGAAATAAATGGAAATTTGCTCGCCAAGCTAAAGGAGATATTAAATATGTTGTATGTAATGCTGATGAGGGAGATCCCGGAGCATTTATGGATCGGGCCATATTAGAAGGAGATCCGCATACGGTCTTAGAAGGCATGTTAATAGCAGCTTATGCTATTGGTGCTCAGCAAGGCTATATTTATGTACGGGCAGAATACCCGATAGCGGTGGCGCATGTAAAGAAAGCGGTAGCAGATGCTCGGGCTATGGGGCTCTTAGGAGAAAGAATTCTGGGGACCGATTTTAATTTTGAGCTAAAGATAAAAGAAGGGGCAGGCGCATTTGTTTGTGGCGAAGAAACGGCACTCATTGCTTCTATCGAAGGGCGCCGGGGAATGCCCAGAACTAGGCCGCCCTTCCCAGCTATTGCGGGCCTTTGGGGGAAACCAACGAATATTAACAATGTGGAAACTTATGCTAACATTCCGCCTATCATCAACAAAGGAGCAGGATGGTATGCCAGTCTGGGGACAGAAAAAAGTAAAGGAACAAAAATCTTTGCTTTGGCCGGAAAGATAAACAACACCGGGCTGGTTGAAGTTCCCATGGGAATTTCTTTACGGAAAATAATCTTCGACATTGGAGGCGGAATCCCAGGAGGGAAGAAATTCAAAGCTGCTCAAACTGGTGGTCCATCCGGAGGGTGTATTCCTGCTTCCCTTCTCGATTTACCAGTTGACTATGATTCTCTCACGGGCGCGGGGGCAATTATGGGTTCAGGAGGGCTGATTATTTTAGATGAAAGTACTTGCATGGTGGACTTAGCCAAATTTTTCCTCTCTTTTACCCAGAGTGAATCATGTGGGCGATGCGTCCCCTGCCGACTGGGTACAAAAAGAATGTTAGAAATATTGCAAAGAATAACTGAAGGTAAGGGAGAAAGTGGGGATTTAGATACTTTACAGGAGCTTGCTCTCATGATTAAAGATGCTTCCCTTTGTGGACTTGGACAAACAGCCCCCAATCCTGTACTCACGACGCTGAATTATTTTCTCGGGGAGTATAAAACACATATTGAAGAAAAAAAATGCCCAGCGGGAGTTTGTAAGGCTCTAATTTGTTATGAGATTATTGCTGAGGCCTGCAAGGGTTGTGGACTATGCCGCAAAAACTGCCCGCAAGGAGCCATAACCGGCCAAACTAAAGAAGTCCATGTCATAAACCAAGCGTTATGCATCAAATGTGGCATCTGTTACAACGAATGTAAATTTGAAGCTATCAAGATAGTTTAAAGGGGAAAAAATGATGGAGGAAATAAGATTATATATTGATCAAAAAGAGGTAACGGTCCCTCAGGTTTTCACCATTCTCCAGGCTGCCGAGAAATTGGGTATAAAAATCCCGACGCTTTGTCATCTACCTGAATTAACTCCCTCCAGTGCCTGCCGTATTTGCCTGGTAGAGATAGAGGGAGGCAGGAATTTGGTCCCAGCCTGCTCTTACCCCGTAAGCGCAGGGATGAGAGTTTATACTAAAAGCCAAAGAGTCTTAAAAGCGCGGCGACTTGTTTTGGAGCTCATTCTTTCTGACCACCCCCTAGACTGTATGATTTGCGAGAAGGCGGGCAATTGCCGGCTTCAAGATTTAGCCTATGAATTGGGCATTAATGAATCAAGAATAAAAGGGGAGAAGCATCATTTTGCCATAGACTTTTCCAATCCATTTATAGTGCGTGATTTCAATAAATGTGTTTTATGCGAAAGGTGCATAAGGATCTGTGACGAGGTGCAGGGTACTGTGGCTATTGATTACGCACATCGAGGTTTTAATACTAAGGTAGCCGTTCCTTATCATCGTAGTCTTACGGAAAGTGACTGTGTTTTTTGTGGCCAATGTGTAAGCGTGTGTCCTGTGGGAGCTTTGACAGAACGTTCTCGGATAGGACGCGGGCGGGAATGGGAGTTCAGCAAGGTCAAAACTATTTGCTCTTACTGTGGTGTTGGCTGTACCTTAATTTTAAATGTTAAAGATGGAGAAATCATTCGGGTGACTTCAGATTGGGAGAGCGGGGTCAATAAAGGAAACATGTGTGTCAAAGGCAGGTTTGGCTTTGATTATGTCCACAGCCCGGATCGGCTCACTAATCCTTTGGTCAGAGAAAATGGTACCTTCCGGAAAGCATCCTGGGAGGAAGCCCTAAATAAAGTAGCAGCCGAGCTGAAAAGGATAAAAAAGGATTATGGGCCGGAGGCCATTGGCGTCCTTGTTTCCGCCAAATGTACCAATGAAGAAAATTACTTACTCCAGAAAATGGCCCGGGCTGTTTTGGGAACGAATAATGTAGACCACTGCGCCAGGCTTTGACATAGCTCCACGGTCGCCGGTCTGGCGATGGCTTTGGGCAGTGGAGCCATGACTAATTCCATCGCCGAAATTCGCCACGCGGAATGTATTTTCGTCATCGGCTCTAATACCACCGAGAACCATCCCGTAATTGCTCTGGAAGTTAAAGCAGCGGTGCGACAAAGAGGAGCCAAACTTATTGTAGCTGATCCTCGCCGCATTGAACTGGCGGAATACGCCAGCCTATTTTTGAACCATAAACCGGGTACGGACGTGGCCCTGATCAACGGAATGATCCACACGATTATTTCCCGAGGTTGGTTGAATAAACCTTTTATCGAAGAGCGGACAGAAGGGTTTAACGCTTTGGCTGAATCAGTACAAGAGTACACTCCCGAGGTGGTAGCCCAAATTACGGGGGTACCGGCGCCAGACATTGTGGAAGCCGCTCGCCTTTATGCACAAGCAAGCTCTTCTTCTGTTCTTTATGCCATGGGGATTACTCAGCACACTAGCGGAACTAATAATGTTTTGGCCTTAGCTAACCTGGCCATGGTTACTGGTCAGATTGGAAAACCTTCGTCCGGAATAAACCCCTTACGCGGGCAGAATAATGTGCAAGGGGCTTGTGACATGGGCGGTCTCCCTAATGTTTATTCAGGTTACCAGCGGGTGGATGACGAAAAAGTAAGGCAGAAATTTGAAGAGGCCTGGGGCGTCAAGCTTCCTTCCCAGCCCGGTTTGACTTTAATGGAGATGATGAAGGGAATTGGGGAAGGTAGGATTAAGGCGCTCTTTATTTTGGGAGAAAATCCTTTGCTTACTGATCCTAATATCAACAAAGTGCAAGAAGAACTTAAAAGCCTAGAATTGCTGGTCGTCCAAGACATTTTTCTCTCTGAGACCGCGCAGTTAGCGCACGTAGTTCTCCCCGGCGTTAGTTTTGCGGAAAAAGATGGTACGTTTACAAATACGGAGAGAAGAGTCCAGAGAGTGCGCAAGGCTATTGAGCCTCCAGGTAATGCCCGTCCGGACTGGGAAATAATTTGCGACCTTTCGACGCGACTTGGTTATCCTATGAAATATAATTCTCCAGCAGAGATTATGGAAGAAATAGCTGCCTTGACCCCGGCCTACGGAGGCATTCGATATTATCGCTTGGAAGATAAAGGCCTGCAGTGGCCTTGCCCTTCTCTGGACCATCCGGGAACACCTTTTCTGCATAAAGATAAATTTAGCCGAGGGAAAGGGAAATTCCATGTTGTTCCCTATGTGCCCCCGCCCGAACTTCCCGATGAGCAGTATCCCTTTATCATGACCACCGGCCGCATCCTTTACCATTACCATACGATTATCAGCCATAAATCAAAGGGACTTAAAGCAATCTGTCCCGAAGGAGTGGTGGAAATTAACCCTGAAGATGCGCGGAAGTTAGGCATTCAAGAAGGCGATGGATTGGTGGAAGTATCCTCTCGCCGGGGAAAAGTGCGCGTGAAACCAAAGATTTCAGAGGTCCTCCAGCCAGGTTTGGTCTTCATGACTTTTCATTTCAAAGAAGCAGCGGCTAATTTGCTCACTTTAGATGCTTTAGACCCCATTTCCAAGATACCGGTATTCAAGGTCTGTGCGGTGAATGTTAGACCCATCCTTGCCTAAGACAAGGGTTTGCCCCTGGCTGCCATGGACAAATAATAAAGTCGGGCCCTACGAGTTGGGGAGAGGAAAAAGTTCTGCTTCAAAAAGAAAGAATACGCTGAATCAAGTAGATTAGGGAAGAAGTTCTTTCTCCGGCAGGGTATTCGGGAGAAGGGCAGCATGAAGGAGAATCGAGCCAAGTCATTTGCAAATTGATATTTAACGGTCAATTTTTTTAAATTGAGCAAAACATCACTTATCCAATGGCGAATGAATGGTTTGTAAATCGTCGTTTGGTCAAAAGGTTATTAATGAGAGCATTAAATATATGACATCCGCCGTTTTCAACCCCTCACCCTAACCCTCTCCCCAAGCATGAGGAGAGCTTACTATATTTTAGAGGGGAGAGAGATAGCGCATAGGGGTTGGCTATACTCTTCCTTATTTGGTAAATTAGCAAGTTGGTAAAATCCAAATCAAGGAAAGGAGTATAGCCATGAAAAATGATAGCACAAAAAAACTAAAAAGAGTAAATGGCAGAATGCTTATTGGAGCGGTAGATATCGGTAAAATAAAGCATACGGGTTATTGGAGGCGGGCGGATGGGACTGATATTAGACCCTTTGAGTTTTTCAATAATGGGAGGGGGATTCAGAGGTTTTGGCACAGCATTTGTCAAGGGAAGGAGGGTTATGGGATAGAGGAGGTGGTTGTAGGTTTTGAATCCACTGGTTCTTATGCTGAGCCGCTTTTGCATTTTTTGCGAAAGAGGGGGGTAAGGTTGGTTCAGGTCAATCCTTTGCATACCAAGAGGTTGAAGGAGCTTCAGGGGAATTCTCCCAACAAGACGGACCAAAAGGATCCTAAGGTTATCGCTGACATTATAGAGTTGGGCCATGCCCTTACGGTCATCATTCCGGAAGGGGCGGCGGCGGAGCTAAGGAGATTGACTAATGCCCGGGAAAGAGCGATTGAAAGACGTACCGCTCTTTTCAATCAATTGCAGGATTTGGTCTTTATGATCTTTCCTGAGTTTTTGGAAGTGATGAAAGGTGTGAAAGGTAAGACTTCTCAATATCTTTTGAGAACCTGTCCAACCCCTGAGGATATTATCGAAAGGGATGTGGCAGTTCTTGCTCAGGAGCTTAAGGAGGTCAGCAGAGGGAAATTGGGTCGGGGTCGTGCGGAAGCGCTCTATAAGGCTGCTTGGGGGTCTGTGGGGATAAAAGAGGGGCAGAAGGGTATCGTTCTTGAAATTACAGAATGTCTCTTATGGATAGAGGCTGCTGAGCGGTTTATCAGGAGGGTGGAGAAGGAGATGGCGGAGGCTTTGAAAGAGATTCCCTATAGTCGATGTATTCTGTCGATTAAGGGGATTGGCAAGGTGACCGCAGCTGGTCTGATCGGGGAGGTGGGAGATTTTAGAGAATTTCGGACTGTTTCGGAGATCATCAAGCTTGCTGGATTGGATTTGTTTGAGATCAGTTCGGGAAAACGGAAAGGGAAACGGCGTATCTCTAAGAGGGGGCGTCCCCTTTTGAGAAAGATGCTCTTCTTTGCTTCTATCAATACGGTGAGGAAGGGCGGAGCGATGTATGGAGTTTATCAGAGGTATGTTCAAAGGGGGATGCCTCGAAATAAGGCTTTGATTGCCATTGCTCGTAAACTTCTGCGGGTAATCTTTGCCCTGGTGCGTGACCATAGTACTTTCGTGAGAGAATATTTAGAAATACCATATCACTTCAAAGAGGCAGCATAGATTAAGATCTTGGTGTGTAGGCGGAGAGATTATCATCTGCCCTATTTAAGGCGATTGGATTGACCTTCAGGGAGAGCTTCTATAACTCTCCGCTTGCACCTTAGCCCCGATGAAGCAAGGTTAGGGCTCCGTGGAGACCCTCAAATACCAGGGTTGGGCAAGGTGTTACTCCTAAGATCATGAGTATGGAATAATTTTAACATATTTGATTTAACAAGTTCGTAGTAATCTGAAGGCGTTATAAGGGGTTATGAAAGTTATCCACAATTTGGAAAAGTTATGAGTCTCCCCCCAGACCCCCCTCCCTCATTACTACTACGACGGATAAAAGTTACTTGACAAAAATAAACCAGGTGGGTAATGACATTTTATTTATGCCTACTGATAAAGAAATGTACCCCCCAGGATATAACACTTGGGTGGAAGTTCAAGGTTTAACCGATCGTCTGGAAGGAGCCTGCCGCCCTGGCCATTTCAGAGGAGTTACTACCGTGGTA
>CAZAGD010000201.1:0-2715 GCA_964484485.1 uncultured Syntrophaceae bacterium | reverse complement strand
TTATAATATATCATATTAAAAACATTGACAAGTCAAACAAGATGTAGTATGATGGTTTAGTTTTCGTACCATTAACAATACTTCACTTCCTTCTTTTTAATCGGGTAAATATATTTGCCCGTTGCCGACTCCGGCTATGGGGTTCCGCACGGGCAGGATATAGCCCGAATAATTACGAAGGGAGGTGCCAAGATGGCACCGAAAAGTTCGCTGGAAATTGCCGCCGATCGTTTGAAGGCGGCGGCGGAAGATTTGGATATTCTTTCCTCTCTTTGCGAGGAAAGGATTGTAAAAGAACTTCTAAATCACCCCCAAGTGGGGGAGGGGTGGAGAAAATGGATAGAGTGGCGCCGCAAGGTGCTGACATCCGTTGCACCTCCAGAGGCACCGCCGGTGCCGGAAGAGGAACCAGCTGCCGAGAAGCCGGTTACTGAAGAGGCGGTCGCTGAAGCAGTAACCGAGGGAGACCAGGTTTCCTCCGAGCAAGCGGAGGAGCCGGAAGTAGATATACTCCGCTTGGCGGAGGAAGCCGCTGAAGAGCGGCAGAAGCTTACAGAGGCCCGAAAACGGGCCTATGACCAGCTTATTGCCGCTGCCAAGGCGGCCGGGGTCTTTATTGACCCCAACGAGGAGATAGAAGTTGGGGGCCGTACAGTGCGGTCCATAACCTATCTTCTCAGCCGCATTGTTTCCGGGGAAACTTCGGAAGAGGCTGTAAAGGAGGCTGTAGCCTTGGGCTGGGCAAGTTCTTATTTAGGCGTCTCGCCCGAGGCATACAACGCCTTGCTGCAGGCGGCCCAAGAGGCCGGCCTGTGGATTCTAAAGAGAGTGTTCTGGTCGGACGGGCGGGAACTCCGGCCGATTTCCGAACTGGCCAAGAAGATTGAGGCGGGCTATATCGCGCCCGCCGAGGCCGTTGAGCTGGCCCGTAGGGCCGGCTGGACCCGGCCTCTACGACGATCAGTCGGCGGCGAGGAGGCGGCTTCCAATGGTGGCTTTGCTACCATTGGGGAGCAGCTGAATGAAAAAAATAATTCCCTAAACCAGTGGTTAGCTGAGGCTAACCGCCGGAAAAAGGAGGCGGAAAAAGCCCAGCAAAACGCTGGGGGAGGGAAAAAGAAAAAGAAATAGCAACAAGCCCGGTCGCGCAACATCGCGACCGGGCTCTTTTTTATTAACAAATTTTGTGTTAAAATAAGCGCACCATTGTACCTTACCAAAAGGAGGCGCAGTTAGTGGATAAAAAAATAGTGCCTTTGAAGTCCAACAAGATTGTTTTTCATCAGCACCCTGATTTAGACTGTATTGGTTGTTATTTTTTGGCCAGAACATACTCCCAGATAGGGTTTTTGGGAATTGAACAGGCGAAAATAGAGTTTTGGCCGCAAGGTCCGCCGCCTGATGGGCGAACTGCCGAGGAGCATGAAAAGGAAGGAACAATTTGTTTTGATGTTGGAGAAGGAAGGTTTGATCATCATCCTCATGGGAAATGTTTAGATAAATGCGCCACCGACCTTGTAGCAGAATTTTTAGGAGTGGATAATGATGTCAGTCTGTTATGCATTCTGGACTACATCAGAATGCATGATTTAGAAGGGCCGACATCTCTTTCAAGAACATTAAGAAACCACGGTTTTCCTGCGGAGGTAGTCAATAAGGTTTCACTGCTTGAAAACAATTCCTTGGCCGCGCTTCTTGCGGTTTCTTCTAAACAAGGAAAAAATTACAGAAAAATTTTAGAAGATGGATATTCGCAACTTGAAGCATTATATAAGCAGCAGATTTACTTTTGGATAGAGGTCAAAGAGGAGTTTCAGAGAAAAGCAAAAATCTGGTATGTTTTTTTTGGCGAAAAAATTTATAAAATTGCCACCATAGAATCCGGTATTCGTGAAGTTGGTTCGTTTTCCCGGACAGAGCAAGGTGGTGTTTGCGATGTTTGTATTCACAAAGATCCAAAAAGCGGTTATGTTTACATAACAGGAACAATAAGTTCTTTTCAGTTTCTTGAGATAGCCAAAATTCTTAGAGTTTTGGAACTGAAAAAAAGAGGCGTAGCAGATAAAACATTCGGCCCCTTCAGTCTTGTTGAAAGTCGCTTTAATTTATGCCCTGTTTGGTATCTGCCGCGGAATATTCAAGGAGAAGTTTTTATGATTATGAATGGCAGCGAAAAAGCTCAAAATATAGAACCGACCGTTTTGCCAATCGAAACCATAGAAGGTGCTGTGGTTTGGGGTTTAAAGGAAGATATATTTTCAGAGACTTGTCCCCGCGACTATTGTCTGTTGGGGGAGTGCGGTTTTTATCCATATTTTCTTGCACGATGTCAAAAAATAAAAAATTCTGCGTGAATAATGGAGCCCCTGTATGCCATTCGGTGGCACGGGGGTTTAATTTTGACAAAAAATGTGGTAGAATAAATCTAAATTAGATATTAAGAATCGGTTTTAAGCGAGTTTTTATGGGGCTTTTTGCAAAACCTAAACCCGAGAAAAAACATTTAATTTACAAACTACTTTTGATCGAGGTGCCACAGGAAAATGAACAAAAGCCAGAAGCGGCGGAGGCAATGTTTTCTGCCCTTCATGGTATTTTCCAAGAGCATCTCTCTTTTGAGATTGTTTCCGAGAGCAAGTTTATTCGTTTTTATGTTTATACCCCTGATGCCTTAAAAGATTTTGTCGAAAGCCAGATTTATGCTCAATATCCGAC
>CAZAGD010000200.1:0-8863 GCA_964484485.1 uncultured Syntrophaceae bacterium | reverse complement strand
GCTTTTAGTGGAGGCTGCCGCTGTTTTGGAAGAAGACCTAAAAAAATTATTAGGTGCGCTAAAAAAAAGGGCTTATGAGCATAAGCTTACGCCGATGATGGGACGAACGCATGGGGTGCATGCCGAACCAATTACCTTTGGTTTAGTTTTAGCCCTTTGGTACGCAGAAATGGAAAGAAATCTTGAACGTCTGCGCCGGGTTAAAGCAGGGATTGCCTACGGGAAAGTTTCGGGAGCGGTGGGTACATATGCTCATCTGAATCCGGCCGTAGAAGCTTTCGTATGTGAGAAATGCGGCTTGAAACCTGCCCCTATATCTAATCAAATCGTGCAACGCGATCGGCATGCAGATTATTTCGCGGCCTTGGCTATAATCGCCTCCTCCGTGGAAAAAATTGCTTTACAGATTAGACATCTGCAAAGGACAGAGGTGAACGAAGCCGAAGAACCTTTTAGTGGGGGCAAAAAGGATCTTCGGCCATGCCCCATAAACGTAATCCTATAGCTTCGGAAAATTTAATGGGACTTTCGCGATTGATGAGATCTTATGCTTTAGCGGCTATGGAGAATATTGCCTTATGGCACGAAAGAGATATAAGCCATTCTTCAGTGGAGAGAATTATTGCTCCTGACGCCACGATTCTCTTGGACTATATGTTAGACAGACTTACCCAGTTAATTGAAAATTTAGTAATCTATCCCCAAAATATGCTAAACAATATGCAGCTAACTCGCGGTTTAGTATTTTCTGAAGGCGTGATGTTGAAATTAGTGCAAAAAGGATTGAGCCGGGAGGATGCCTATAGTTTGGTCCAAAAAGCTGCTTTTCAATCGCGGCAGGAGAAAAAAGATTTTGAAGAAATTCTTTTGCAAGATCAGCAAATTTTAAAATATTTGGGCAAGGAAGAGATTAAAGAATGTTTTAGTCTTCCTCATTTTTTTAGACATGTAGAAACCATTTTTGATCGAGTTTTCGGCCCTAAGGAGGAGCCCCCAAATAATAGGGGTAATAAAAAAACTGAAATTTAGATAGCCATCCGGTTGCCCAAGTTGAAATCTTTTTCGAGAGAAGTAGTAAAGCATTTAGACCTTTTATTAATGGGAGCATAAAATAAACCACATCTTAATGCGGGGTTCGGCAAGCTTGCCCTACGAGAAATTAAAAAAATCTCAAATGGAGGGTCACTTGCCGCATTTGGAGTCATTTCTTATGGGGAATTACGATACAATTTCATTGGGGAAAGTCCATAAAGCCAGAGCATGAAGGAAGATAAGAGTGATAACTGTAAATATTTAATTGCTCCGATTAATAATTGTTTTTTGGAAAACAGATAGTGAGAACTTTGGCAATTAGGGAAGACTCTGGCAAACACTCAATATAAGAGGGGGAAAATATGGATTTGCGGAAAAAATTATTGGATCTTTTAAAAGAAAAAGCCTATAGAAAGGGGAAAGTAATTTTAACTTCCGGAAAAGAGAGCGATTTTTACATAGATTGCCGCCCAGTTACTCTGCACCCTGAAGGGGGGTATTTGGTAGGCAAGCTTTTTTACAGTTTGATAAAATCTGCCCCTGAGAAAATAAAGGGAGTGGGTGGGTTAACCATGGGGGCTGACCCCATCGCCACAGCCATATCTTTAATAAGTTATATGGAAGGAGATCCCGTTAATGCCTTTATAATAAGAAAAGAACCTAAGAAACATGGGCGTAGTCTTTGGATTGAAGGTATCGATAATCTTGAGGAAGGCAGTAGGGTGGCCATCGTGGAAGATGTGGTAACCACAGGTGGGAGCACGATCAAAGCCATTGAAAGGGCAATGGAAGAGAAACTGCAGGTTGTTAAAGTTTTAGCCATCGTGGACCGGAATGAGGGCGGAAGGGAAAACATTAGAAAATATGGATTTGAGCTTGAATCTCTTTTTACCAGACAAGATTTCTTAGGATAACTCTTTTTTTCCGTTCCTTTAGTAATAAAAGATTATTCCTAATTTTTTAAGAAAATTTCATATAGATCTGCCCTCTTTTTATAATGTTTTATGCATTTTCCATTTTGAGTACCTACCAATCTTCAGGTTATCCCCAATTTAACTTCAATTTTCCTTTTATCCATCGCTGAGGAAAGATACTTAAGTGGCGCAGATGAAAGCAAAAGGGGCTCATTAAAATGAGCCTCTCTCCCTCCCGCCTGAATTAAGCTGGAATTTAAAAACTGATCTACGTCGGTTTTTTCTTAGCTTGACTACAAGGATAAATTAAGATATTTTTAAAAACCGAATGTTATTTGCTAAATTTGATCAATGAGGTTGATAAAGAGAAGCTAAAGTGGAAGAACAAAAAGAATTATTTAGGCAGAGAAAGAAAAAGGCTGAAGAGTTAAGGCAAAAAGGGATCGCCATCTATCCGAATTCCTTTCGCATCAGCCACTCAATTGGACAAGTATTTACCTCTTATAGCCATTTAAGTGCCGAAGATTTACAAAAGCTTAATGATCATTTTTCTTTGGCCGGGCGTCTTATGCGGCTAAATAATTTCGGCAAGGCAGCTTTTGGCCATATCCAGGATAGTACCGGAAGAATCCAGGGGTATATGCGCCATGATTATATTACTCCAGAAAGTTTGCTCATTCTTAAACATTTAGATATCGGCGATATTGTCGGTTGGCGCGGTAAGCTTTTTAGGACAAAAACGGGAGAGCTTACCTTAATGGTCGAAGAGATTCAGCTCTTAGCAAAATCTTTACGTCCGCTGCCGGAAAAATGGCATGGGCTTACAGATCAAGAGACTAAATACAGGCAGCGGTATGTAGACTTAATAGTAACTCCGCGGACCAAAGAAGTTTTTCTTACGCGCAGTAAAATAGTCACCTTCTTAAGAAACTTTTTGACCGCGCGGGGGTTTATAGAAGTAGAAACGCCGATGATGCAGCCCATTCCAGGAGGAGCTACGGCCCGCCCTTTTAAGACTTTTCATAATGCTTTAAATATGGAACTTTATTTGCGTGTGGCTCCTGAGCTTTATCTCAAGCGCCTTTTGGTAGGGGGTTTTGACAAAGTTTTTGAAATTAATCGCAATTTTCGTAATGAAGGTCTTTCAACGCAGCATAATCCAGAATTCACGATGTTAGAATTTTACCAAGCCTATGCTACTTACCACGATTTTATGGAATTGACCGAAGCGATGTTTTCTTCTTTAGCGCAAGAAATTAAGCAAGGACTAACCTTTGAATATCAAGGGGTCACTTTAGATTTTACCCCGCCTTGGAGGCGGCTTACTTTTAAGGAGGCTTTGGCGACTTATGGGCGGCTCAAGAACGAGGAATGGCAGGATGCCGAGCGCGTTTTTCGCTATGGAAAAGAATTAGGGATTGAATTCCGCGGGGGAGAGCCTTTGGGCAAAATGTTGGTGGAAATATTTGAAAAAGAAGTTGAACCCCACCTTATTCAGCCAACTTTTATAACCGAATACCCAATCGAAGATTCTCCTTTGGCGCGGAGAAGTGACTCAAATCCGGAAGTAGTGGATAGGTTTGAACTATATATATACGGCCGCGAGATTGCTAATGCCTTTTCCGAGCTAAACGACCCGGAAGACCAACGGGCCAGAATGGAAGCCCAAGTTCGGACAAGATTGGAGCAAGAAGAAGGGGTGGGTTTGATTGATGAAGATTTTTTGCGGGCCTTAGAGTATGGCATGCCCCCGGCCGCCGGTGAAGGAATCGGAGTTGATCGCTTAGTTATGATCTTTACTGATAGTCCTTCTATCCGTGATGTCATCCTTTTCCCTCATATGCGGCCGGAGAAAAAATGAAGCATTTTTACAGGAGTTATAACTGGAAAAAGGTTATCCATGCGCTATGAATTTTTTATAAGTTTGCGCTATTTGCGGGCCAAGAGAAAACAGATTTTTATCTCTTTGATCACCATTCTTTCTATGGCAGGAGTAGGTTTAGGAGTAATGGCCTTGATCGTGGTCCTGTCGGTTATGGGGGGATTTGTGGAAGATTTAAAAACTAAGATCTTAGGTACTAATGCCCATTTAATAGTTATGCAACACAATTCTCCCATGCGGGCTTATAAGGAGGTTATAGAAAAAATCCAAGGCTTAAAAGGGATTGTGGCTTGTGCCCCTTTTATTTTTAGTCAGGCGATGATCGCTTCGGAAAATAATGCTCATGGAATTGTGTTGCGGGGAATTGACCCGGAAGCAGCAAGTAAAGTAATCAATATTAGCCAAACTTTGAAACAGGGATCCTTGGAAGCTTTGGAAAAAGAGGATGAAACGACTGCTTACCCAGGCATATTCATTGGTAAAGAATTGGCCAATAATTTAGGTATTTTATTGGGCGATCAAGTAGTTATAGTATCCCCTTTAGGTGCTCTCAGCCCTATGGGCATTGGTCCACCTATGAAAAAATTTCGGGTAGTGGGCATATTCGATACGGGGATGTATGAATATGACACTTCTTTGGCGTATATATCTTTAAAAAGTGCGCAAAAATTTTTGGCCTTGGGTGATGCAGTTACGGGAGTGGAAATAAAAGTAGAAGACATATACGACGTGAAAAGCGTAGCCGAAAGAATAAGAAAAGTATTGGGTTTTCCTTTCTGGACCAAAGATTGGATGCAGATGAATAAAAGCCTGTTTGCTGCTCTTAAGTTAGAAAAAACGGTGATGTTTATTATTCTGGTATTGATTGTTTTAGTAGCGGCCTTCGGGATAGTGAGTTCTTTGATTATGGTGGTTATGGAAAAAACAAAAGATATTGCTATTTTGAAATCCATGGGGGCAACTGCTAAATCGATTAGACGCATTTTTATCTTCGAAGGACTCATCATCGGATTAGCGGGTACAGTTTTCGGCTTAATAGCAGGATATACTATCTGCCTTCTCCTGGCCAAATATCAGTTTATTTCTTTGCCCAGTGACATTTATTATATTTCTCGTTTGCCCGTAAAGATGAACTTCTTTGATTTTTTCCTGGTGGCCTTTTCAGCTATCAGTATTAGCTTTTTAGCTACCATTTATCCATCATACCAGGCAGCTAAGCTTGATCCAGCCGAGGCTCTGCGGTATGAATAAAAACCCTTTACCTTAAAGGAAAGGATAATGAGCAAGGTATTTGGTAAATTATTCTCCCCCGGAAAATTAGAAAAAGATCTGGCCGAATTACAGCGCAAAGCCGCCCAAGAACCGAATAATTATTATCTTTTAGTCAAAATTGGGGATTTATTGGAAAAAATGGGTAGGCGGCAAGAAGCCCTGAAGGCATATCGCCAGGCCTCCGCAAAATATACGCAGAAAGGGTTTTTAGTGCAAGCTATTGCGGTCAATAAATTAATTTTGCGCTTGGATCCGACGCAACAGGAAATTCATGATCATTTAGCTCAGCTTTACGCCCAAAGAGATTTCTTGGCTGCTGAACTGGAAGCGCGAGATAAAGGGCTAAGTAGCGAATATAAAATTGGCAAAATTAATTGGCCCTTCATTCCTCTTTTCGCTGATTTGTGTAAGGAAGAATTAACACGGGTGATGGACAAAATAGAAATTAAGCAATTTCCTGCTGGATCCACCATATGTCGCGAGGGGGAAATTGGCGAAGCAATTTTCATTATCAGCCATGGCCAAGTGGAAGTTTTTCGGTTAAATAATCAGGGTAATAAAATTCATCTGGCCTTCTTACAAGAAGGAGATTTTTTCGGAGAATTCGCTTTTTTTACCAATTCGCGGCGCAGGGCGAGCGTAGTAGCCAAGGTAGATACCGAAATTTTAGAGGTTTCTAAGGAAGCTATGGAAGAAGTAGTAAAAGAATTTCCTCCGGTAGCCCAAGTACTTTTAAAATTTTATAAAGAAAGAATTTTAGATACTTTATTAGCCACTTCCACTCTATTTCGTTCCCTCTCTAAGGAAGAGAGAAAACAATTATTGGCCAAATTTACCTTGGAAGAATATCCTCCTGGAGCTATCGTCTTGGAAGAAGGGACTGCGGGTGATTCTCTTTTTATAATTAAAAAAGGGGAAGTAGAGGTTTATACCCGGAACCCCCAAGGGGGGTTGGTGGCCTTGGCCAAATTAAAAGAAGGGGATTTCTTTGGTGAGATTTCTTTGCTCACGGGCAGACCGCGAAATGCTTCAGTGAGAGTATTACAACCAACAGAATTGTTGCGTCTGGGCAAAGAAGATTTTATAAAAATTGTAGAGACCCATTCTCAAATTAGAGAGTTCTTAAAAGAAACTTTGCTTTTACGTTTGGAGGATAAGCTGCGAGCTCAGGGCGTATTTCAAGAAAGCCCGCGGAAGGAGGGCCTAATCTGAATTTCCAGAAGGAGGACCAGAAGCCGCCGCTTTTTGCCGTTCAAGGATTAAAGAAATCTTTTGTATTGGGCAAGAGCGGGAAAGCGATTGAAGTCCTCAAAGGAATTGATTTGGTGATTAACCAAGGAGAGACACTGGCGATTGAAGGAGCTTCCGGAGCAGGGAAAAGTACGCTCCTGCATATTCTGGGGGCCTTAGATCGGCCAACGGCGGGGAAGGTTTTTTTTCAAGGGGCGGATTTAGGATCTTTGAACGAAGTGGAATTAGCGGAAATCCGCAATCGCCACATTGGCTTTGTTTTTCAATTTCATCATCTCCTGCCTGAATTCACCGCCTTGGAAAATACTATTATGCCTGCCTTGATTCAAGGAATGAACTATAAAGAAGCCGCCCGCCGGGGGGAAGAGATTTTAGCCCAGTTAGGTTTAGGACATCGGCTCCTGCATAAACCTGGGGAACTCTCTGGAGGGGAACAGCAGCGCGTGGCCGTGGCGCGGGCGTTAATGCTAAATCCAGAAGTTATCCTGGCTGATGAACCCACCGGAAATTTGGATACGAAGACCGGCGAAGAAGTCCAAAACCTTCTTATGCATATTAACCAAGAAAAAGGTATCACTATTGTCGTGGTTACGCATAATCCAGCCCTGGCTGCCCGAATGGGTCGGCGGGTTCTTTTGGTAGATGGGGTACTCTACAATAAGAAATAATTTTGGGGGATAAACTTTGCTTATAGCGGAAGGGAGAGATTATGCATCTCCCCAAAAAAATTATAAAAAAAATTTCGCTAAAAACTATTTTGCCTAAAGGAAGAAAAAGCTTCGATGCCCAGACAGTTGGTAGCTTATATTTTGTTTTTTTTCTTAATCCTCATGGGCTGGATGGGCAAGAAAGTGCATGCTCAAGAGATAGTAAAGATTGGTCTTTTTCCTTTCCGCATATATGCTCCCGACCCCGAAAAAGTGAAAGATTGGCCGGCGGAGATACAAAAAATTATTGGCCATGAATTAAGAAAGGAAGAACAAATTATTATCTCTGAAGAAGAAAAAGTAAACAAACTTTGGCAAGAAGGCCATCTACTTAAAGACGACGAAGATTTAGCCAAAGAAGTGGGCCGCCAAGTAGAGCTGGATTATCTGATCATAGGTTCGCTTACTAAGATAAACGGGAGCCTCAGCTTAGATGCCCGCATCATTGATATTCTTCAAGAAAAAATATTAGGCGGCGCATTTGCGGAGGGTAAAGAAACTCAGCCGCTTGAAGAAATAGGTAAAAAATTAGCTCGGGAATTGCGCGTAAAAATTTTAAAGAAAGAAATAGTTGAGAAGGTACTGGTGGCGGGCAATCAGGCCATTGAAGAAAGTGCCATTAGAGCGCAGATCAAGATTAAAGAAGGAGACATTTTTTCCCCGCGGGCCGTAAGGGATGATCTAAAAGCTATTTATCAGCTTGGTTACTTTCAAGACGTAAAAGTGGAAAAAAGACCATGGGGTCGAGGTCAAGTCGTAGTTTTCATTGTGGAAGAGAAACCGGTCATTAAAGAAATTAAATTTACTGGCAATAAAGCAATAAAAACAAGTGAGCTCCAGGAAGTCATAGATTTGAAACCACGGACGGTACTCAATCTAAATGCGGTACAGGAAAACTTACAAAAAATTCAAAAAAAATACCGAGATGAAGCTTATTTAGCTGCCGAAGTGAATTATGAATTAGAGGAGCCCAAAAAGGGAGAAGTTATTGTCCACTACCGCATCACCGAAGGCCAAAAGATCCGCATTAAAAGTATAAAATTTTCTGGGAATAAACATTTTTCCGATGAACGATTAAAGAAACTTCTCCCTGAGACCAAAGAAAAAGGTTTTTTTTCTTGGTTTACGAAATCAGGAACTTATAAGGAGGAAACTTTAGAACGGGATCTGGATGCCGTATTAGCTTTTTATTTGCAAAAAGGATTCTACCAGGCCAAAGTGGGCAAGCCCCAAGTTATTTATGCTAAGGACCATATTGATATTGTTATTCCTGTGGAGGAGGGACCTCAATTTAGAGCGGGAAAAGTGGATATTTCTGGTGATTTGATCTCTCCCAAGGAAGAGCTTCTTAAATTTCTCAATATATTTCCAGGAGAGATTTTTAACGCAGAAAAAGTTCGCGAAAGTATTTCCAAGTTGACAGATTATTATGCTGATAAAGGATATGCTTTCGTAGAAGTTAGTCCGCAGACCGTATTGCAGCCGGAGAAGAAATACGTGGATCTATCGTTTCACATTCAAAAAGGGAGTAAGGTTTATTTTGAGCGCATCAATATCCAGGGCAACACGAAAACCCGCGATAAAGTCATCCGCCGAGAGCTTAAAGCAGTGGAAGGAGATTTATTCAGCATAAAGGCTTTAAGTAAAAGCCGCGAAAATTTACAGCGCCTGGGATTCTTCAAAGAAGTAAATTTAACTCCTAAAAAAGGCAGCGGGGAAGATAAAATGGAATTAACTGTCCAAGTAGAAGAACAACCCACGGGGGCTTTTAGCGTGGGCGTGGGTTATAGTTCTATTGATCAGTT
>CAZAGD010000199.1:0-2937 GCA_964484485.1 uncultured Syntrophaceae bacterium | reverse complement strand
ATGGGAATTGGAGGAGAAAGGTTTTTTCACTCCCTCGCATAAATAGCAGCGGGGCTGGTCAATTAAGCGGGTTAAGTGTAAGCCCGCCTGCTCGAAGAGCATACCCATCTCTGTTGCTTCGGGAAGAAAATCTTTGGAAACCGGCGCACATCCCTGATGTCGTTCTTTAAGTTCGGCGCTGCTTAGGGCATGAGCTATAATCAAGGTCCCATTTGTTTTTAAAACCCGCACCATCTCTTTTAGGGCTTTGAGTTTATCTACAAAGTGGGGGAAGGCGCCGAAACAAACAATATGATCGAAAAAATCTTGAGGATAAGGCAAAGATTCTACCTCCGCCAATTCAAATGTCACCCGTGCTTCCTCTTGAAATTTCTGCTTACCAACTTTTATCATCTCTTCCGCAAAATCAATGGCCCAAATTTTCCCTTTTTCTCCGATAGCTTGAAGGAGAAAAGGTATTATTCCGCCTGTGCCGGCCCCCACATCAAGAATCTTGGAAGCAGGAGTGAGTTGAAAAAGCGAAACAAGGTCAGGCAAATATTGTATCAACTGGGGGGTGTAAAATTTTTGATCCCAAGTAGCAGCCATTTCATTGAAGAATTGTTTTTTATCCATGACCATCTCCATTAAAAATAAAAGTTTACTCCGCCCATCACCGTAATTCCAGGGGCTGGATAACCCTTGAGGTACTCGTAGGAAACATTGGTCAAATTTTCTCCGGCGAGGTAAAGATCGGTTTGAACGGGATACTGCTTCCATTTTAACCGATAAGTGAGCTTGGCATTGAGCAAATAATAATCACCCACTTTATCCGGAGTTGCTGTCGGATACCGTGGATTAGAAACATAGCGATCGGCCACATATTGGCCATCTACATTAAGGAGAAAATGCTCCAGGAAGCGGTAAGCTAATCCACCGGTGAAAGTCCATTTGGGAGCATAAGGGAGATCATCCGGAGATTTCTCGAGATAAGTTCCGCCTACAAAAATTTCCAGGTCGGGGAAAGGAGTTAAAGTTATGGTCATTTCTGCCCCTTGCGTGTGGTATTCAACTAAGTTTTCAAAACGTGGTGGCGGAGATTTAAAGATTAATCTATCTTTTCCATAATCCCAAAATAAAGTCAAATCACCTTTTAGCCAAGAAGTAAATTTTTGAGTTACTCCAACCTCGTAATGGTCAATTTTTTCCGCTTTTAAATTTTTCCAAGAGTCGCCCAGATTCCAGACTTGATATTGATAGACCACATATACCCCGGGGAGATTAAAGCCCCGAGCATATTGAGCATGAACTTCCGTATCTTTACAACGCATGACTATTCCTGCTTGCCAGCCTACCTCATCCCCAAAGTAGCGACTCACATTATAACGAATACCAGCAGAAGGAATGAATTGAATTTTTTCTCCAAAAACCTGGCTTATAGCCAAATATGGGGCAGAGTTATAGAAGAAGGTATCTTCCAACCTCCTGGTCTGGGCCGGGCGGACTTCTTCAAATTTGCCGCCGTAATAAAGATAATCATAGCCCAAAACAATTTCCCCACCTGGCCAAAGACGAAGTTTTTCTTCTAATTTTAAACCTTGATTATCCCAATCGGTATTACTATCGAACTGTTCTCGCCGCGTAGAATCATACTGCCGCCACCGGACAAGGCCATCATCATAAAAGAGTTTAATTTGGCCTATTCCCCAGGAATGACTATGGGAAATAGTGAAGTCATAGATGGCATCTCGGGTAGTAAAACGGGGAATTACTGGCGGTTTGGTTGATCCGGCAACTCCCGGATCCTGGGCCCAGTTATCTGTGTAGCCAGCCGTAAAAGAAAGGCGCCATTCCTTACTCAGATCGTATCCTAAGCGACCAAAATAATTTTGCAACTGGCCATCGGCATTCTCCCGGTGCCCGGAGGAAGTCTTGTAACTTCCAATCAAGTAATAATCGAATTCTTTAATTTTACCTCCATGGGCTAAGCCCGTGTTCCAAGTCGAGTAAGAACCATAAGCCGTTCCAATTTTAGTCTCAAATCCCGGAGTAGTCTTTTGCTTGGTGACTAAGTTTACGGCTCCATGAGACATATTGCCCAAAAATACTGGCTGAGCTCCTTTATAAATTTCTATCCTTTCCACATTATCAACGCTTAAAAGATCCATGAGCGGGTGGGTAAAGACACCTTGAAAAATAGGTTTGCCATCAATTAAGGTTTGAATTTCCGCCCCCGGTCTCTCCGCCCCCATGCCGCGAATATAAATTGCTCCGCCCTGGGCGCCTCCGTAGCTACCCACTAAATTATACCGCGAAATATTCACTCCTGGCGCTCTTCTTACGGCTGAAGGGAGGTCCAGGGCATTCAAAGAATCTATCTGTTTTTCCGTAACCGTAGTGATTTGACTGCCATATTCGGTCACTTTATTGCCTTCAATGACCGGCGAGGCCACCACTTCCACAGGTTCCAAGCGATAAGTTTGACTAAAGCTCTCCCCTTGCAAAAGAATGCTGCCTAAGCCAAGCATAAGGAGGATTAATAAAGCTGCCTTCCTTCTCTTCACCATTTTAACGCTCCTTTCTTTAAAAATAATTTTTCTTGTCCCCTTTTATTTGCTTTCTTGATTTGGTATTACCTATATTTAATTCGTGCTAATTAAATGACACAAATATATTAAAAGTAGCATTATATGTCAAGCTTTTTTTGCCTCTGGGCCATTTCTCCCTAAAGATAGAAGTTCTTTAATTTATATTTCGCCTGCCCCTTACCATGTCCTTGCGAAGCCTCGTAGGGCAAGGACTTCTCCCTTGCTATATTCGGCAAGCCATAAAGGCTTGGCCTACGCCTTGAGGGCATGAAAGGGGAAGACGGGAAAAAAGATTTTTTAAGAAAGAAGATGAAAGAAATTAAACTCCCAATGATTTATAACACGTCTGGCAGGCTGGAGGGGGCGGGGG
>CAZAGD010000198.1:0-16512 GCA_964484485.1 uncultured Syntrophaceae bacterium | reverse complement strand
AGGAAACAGGCGGGAGGGGAGAGACGAAATTAAAATCGGCTGGGAAATGACCATGCCTCTCTTACTCACCTTCTCTCCGCAAAGAACGGCGGGGACATACTTGTCTATAACAGATAAACTTAAATAATAGCTTCTTTTTTTAAAAATAAATGTTTATCTCCCCGCCCGTACCTATGAAAGAATATGCGCCTCATTTTAATGAGCCTCTCCCCCTCCCGCCTGAATTAAGCTGAAATTTAAAAAGTGATCGACGGTCAGCTCCACAGTTCTCTTGACAACGGTTGAGATCAATGTTAAAGGGAGTAAAGAAATATCTGCAATAGACAAGGAGAATTTCCATGGCTGGACCTTTGACTGGAATTCGAGTATTAGATCTCACTCGGGCCTTGGCTGGCCCTTATTGTACGATGATGTTAGGAGATATGGGGGCGGAAATAATAAAAGTTGAATCGCCAGAGGGAGGGGATGATTCCCGATCTTGGGCTCCTCCTTATATTGGCCCAGAGAGCGCCTATTTTCTTTCCTGCAACCGAAATAAAAAAAGTATCACCCTTAACCTCCGCACCGAAAAGGCCAAAAAAATTTTAACAGATTTGCTTAAAGTCTCTGATGTCTTGGTAGAAAATTTCCGGCCTGGAGTAATTACCCAAATGGGTTTCTCTTACGCAAGTGTTCGGACTATCAATCCCCGCCTTATCTTCTGTTCCATTACCGGCTTTGGCAGTAAAGGCCCGGACTCGCAAAAGCCTGGCTTTGACCTCATCGCCCAAGGGATGAGCGGCTTCATGTCTTTTACGGGAGAAGTAGGAGGAAGGCCAATTAAAGTTGGAGTAGCCATTGCTGATATTAATGCCGGCATGTTTGCCGCCTATGGTATTCTGGCGGCCCTTTATCATCGGGAGCGCACTGGTCAAGGCCAGATGGTGGAAACTTCTCTTTTTGAAACGATGCTTGCTGAACTTACTTTTCAAGCCGGACGTTACTTTGCCACTGGCCAATCTCCTCAGCCCGAAGGAAATCGACATCCCCTTATTGCTCCTTACGAAAGCTTCCCCTGCGCAGATGGATATATTAATATCGCCGCAGGCAATGATAATTTATTTGCGAAAACTTGTTTAGCCTTAGGGCTTCCCCATCTTCCTCAAGATGCGCGATTTAAAACAAATGGACTAAGGGTTAAAAATCGCGAAGCCCTAATTATGGTCTTAGAGGAAAGAACTAAAACCTTTAAAGTAAAAGAATTGCAGCAAATTTTGGACGAGGCAGGTGTGCCCAATGGTCCAATCTGGTCCGTCGGCCAGGCCCTTACTTCTGACCAGGCCCAGGCTTTAGAAATGGTTAAAGAGATTGATCATCCCACTTGTGGCCAGATTAAAATTACCGGCATACCAGTTAAACTATCTTTGACCCCGGGAGAGATAAAAATACCTCCTCCCACCTTGGGGGAGCATACCGAAGAAATTCTCACCAAAATTTTGGGATATACACAATTAGAAGTGGAAAAATTGAAACAAGAGAAGGTTATTTAAGGAGATTGTGCGCCTGTTTCCCCGGGCAGGCTTTCACGCACAAGCCACATATATTTTGGCTGATACCTGTTTTCTTTACTAATTCTTTGATCATTTGGAAGCAGCCCAGATGATCAAAATCCTGCGGCCGTTCTTTAATGGCCTTAGCTGGACAAGAAGCCAGGCACGCGCGGCACTCTCCGCAACCCCAGGGGAAGGGTTCATCAATTTTGAGCGGCATATTAGTAATTACGGTGACCAACCGTTGGCGGGCGCCAAATTGCGGAGTAATCAGCAGATTATTCCGCCCAATCCAACCTAATCCAGCTAAAACGGCCACGTGTTTATGAGAAACGTGCGCTTTTTGATTAACCCAATCAATGATTTGAGAAGCCGGAATGGGCAAAGCCTCCCAACCTTGCCCTTGAATAAAATCTGTTATTTGCAAAGCCAACTGGTCCAAAAAAATATTCGCTCTCTGGTAATGAAAGAAATAAAGTTTGGTAGGCCCATCTATAATATCTTCCAGGATTCGGTCGGAAAGATGAAAGGCAATAGAAATGGCTCTCTCTAATCCATGAATAGTAGAAGGTGATAATGTACAATGGGCAGGAGAAAGCTTGTTTAGAGGAGCCACCCCGAAGAGCGCAGCACCCCTTTGCCCAGCAAAGTTCTTTAATTGCTCGTAAAATTTTACTTCAACCTCTGAAAAAGTGCTCATTTTTTCTCCTCTTCTCTATGTGCTTAAGAGAGGTTGGGGTATATTAAAAATGAATTAGCTTAAATTTTAAAAATGATCGCCGGTCAGCAATATAATTCTTGACTTTTTAGCTCCTGCAGAAGATTATAAAATTAAATCTCGCCAAAAGACAAATCAAATATGGAGGCATTTTCACTATCTGCACAAGCATTTCTGTTGGGAGCCCTGCAAGGACTGACTGAATTCCTTCCTATTAGTAGTTCAGCCCACTTAATTTTAATACCGTGGTTCTTTAATTGGCACAATCCCTATATAGACAGCTTAACTTTTAGCGTAGCGGTCCATGCCGGAACCATTCTGGCCATTCTCATTTATTTCTCTCCAGATTGGTTAAAGATGTCCTCTGGATTATGGGAAATTATGCGCCACGGGAGATTACAAAATTTCCAAAACAAATTAATCCTCTACATAATTTTGGCTTCTATCCCGGCTGCTCTGGCGGGAATTTTTTTAGAGGATATTGTGGAAGTTATCTTCCGCGATCCTTTCCTCATTATTTTTCCCTTGATAGCCGTAAGCTTTCTAATGATATATGCCGAAAAGAAGGGGAGCCAAGAGATTTGTTTAGAAGACATGCAATTGATGCAGGCCCTAATTATTGGTTTGGCTCAAAGTCTTGCTTTACTTCCCGGAGTTTCCCGCTCCGGGATTACAATTACTACGGCGCTTCTTTTGGGTTTCCGCCGGGAAGCTTCGGCCCGCTTTTCCTTTCTTCTTTCTGCTCCCATAATCGCTGGAGCCGCTATTTTTCATCTCCGCCATCTCCTTTCCGGAGAAAGAAATATCGATCTTTCCATCTTAATGTTAGGAACCGCCTCTTCTTTCTTCATCGGCTTTTTAGCCATAGCTTTTTTAATGCGCTTTTTAAAAGAGCATCCTTTGCACCTATTTGCCTATTATCGCCTTATCTTAGCTGCCATTACCCTTTTGGGGATTATATGGTCTTGAGGTTTATAGGAAAGAGTTAATGGATATAAAATATCTCTGGGTTTTTCTCATGGCCGCTACTCCTATCTGGGAGCTACGCGGCTCAATTCCCGTAGGCATGTTGGCCATGCACCTTCCTTGGCCAGGAGTGTTCATTACTTCCCTTTTAGGGAACATCTTCCCAGTGCCGTTTATTCTTCTTTTTTTAGACCCCATAAGCAAATTATTAACCCGCATAAAATTATTAGAGCGCCTCTTAAATTGGGTTTTGCAGAGGACGCGCAGGCAAAGTTCCTTAGTGGAGAAATACGAAAGAATTGGCCTCATGCTTTTCGTAGCGGTGCCCCTGCCGGGTACGGGGGCATGGACCGGCGCTTTAATCGCCTTTCTTTTAGGAATGAGTTTAAAAAAAGCCTTCTGGCCTATTGCTTTAGGAGTGTTTATTGCTGGCGTAATCGTCTTAACTCTATGCCTTTTAGGATGGATAGGCGCTTTGATCGCCGGTATAGCGTTAATTCTTTTAGCAATTCTGGGCTTATGGAAGATTTAAGGTAAAGGCTTAATCCTTTTTGGTTTCGTCCTTTTTAAATTTGTCCTTTTTTTCTTCGTCTTTTTTGGACTCAGATCCTTTATCTTTGCCTTTCTCTTTATTTTTATAGTCGGTAACGTACCAACCGCTGCCTTTTAACTGAAAGGTACAATTAGAAATAATCTTGGAAACTTTTCCTCCGCAAGATGGGCATTGGTTTAAAGGTTTATCCGAAAATTTTTGCAAGATTTCTGTAATTTCTCCACAATCTTGACACTTATATTCATAGATAGGCATTGTTTACCTCCACTGTATCTTTAACTTATTAAAAAATTAGGCACGCCCAAGCTATTTGTCAAGGGATTTAAGCCCAGCACGCGATCTCGCGCTTCTTCATCCCACATTGGCCGATAACGTTCTAATAGATCATTAAGCTGAGGATCATGCAAACCTTTTAATAAATTATAAGTCAGCCGATGCACCCCTTTCTCTTCCACTCTTTTCTCTTCTATTTGCAAATGAAATAGGCGCGGGTCTTCACTGAAACGAATGACATGGATGAGCTCATGAGTTATTACGTAAAGAATTAAAGCGCGTAAAAAAGGGGGAGATTTCCAGGCCGCCGCTTTTAAAATTTTATCATCTTGCAGACAAATCCGATAAAAATCTTTGCTCCTTTTTGCCCAAGATGGTTGGGAGCGGAGATATTCATATTTACATACTTGCGCTAAAGCACGGTCAGTTTTCTCCGCTCCTTGCAGATTAATTAACGTGCGCAAATCATAAAAATACTTCGCGGAATCTGTTAAGTCGACTTTTAAATTGGCTTCCGCTAAAAATTCAGCTATTTCTAAGGCCTCGCCCACCCAAAGGCGCTGTCTCTTATTGAAGAACTCGCCCATAGGTCCCACCTAACCAAATCTCTTAATAGCCCGTATGTCCGAAACCTCCAGGCCCTCTTTTGGTTTCGTCAAGATCGGTCACCAATTCTAAAGCAACTCGGCAAACTGGAGCAATAACCAACTGGGCTATTCGATCACCCCTTTTTATGGCAAAGGGTTGGCGACTCAAATTTATAAGGATTACCCCAATTTCTCCCCGGTAGTCGGCATCTATAGTCCCAGGAGAATTCAATAAAGTCACCCCATATTTTAAGGCCAATCCACTTCGCGGTCTGACCTGCCCTTCATATCCTGGGGGAAGAGAAATAGCTATTCCTGTAGGAATAAGCTTCCATTCGCCCGGTCCCAAGACAATTTCTTGCTCGAGATCGGCAAATAAGTCCAAACCAGAAGAGTGGGCGCTCATATATTGCGGTAAAGAAGTTTCCTCTCCTTTATTCTGCCGCAGACGCTTTACTTTAACTTTGACCATTTCTGGCATCCCTAAACTAAAAGGTGCACCGGAATCTGTTCCTTAGCAACAGGACCTAAGACCGTCAAAGAGAGCAACTCTGGATTAAAGATTTTTTTGGCTAAGACACTAACTTCTTCCGCTTTAACTTTCTCAATTCCTTCGATAATTTCTTCCACTTTAATAAATCTTTTAAAATAAATTTCGCTCTTGGCTAACCTGTTCATCCGGCTATCGGTACTTTCTAAGCTCAGGAGAAGATTTCCTTTTAACTGTTCTTTAGCTGAGGCTAATTCCTTTGGTTTAGGACAGTCCTCAGTTAAGTTTCTAATTTCCCGCAGGAGAATTTGGAGTACCCGATTTAGGGCATTATCGCCAGTGCCCACATAAATACCCAAAATACCACTATCAAAAAAAGAAGAGATAAAAGAATAAACAGAATAAGCCAGCCCCCTTTTCTCCCTTATCTCTTGAAAGAGGCGGGAACTCATTCCGCCGCCCAAAATGGTATTCAGTACTGAAAAAACATAGCGTTCGGGATGGCTAACGGCCAAACCTTTGGTACCCAAAATGAGGTGGACTTGTTCCAGGGGTTTCTCTTTGACTTGAATGTGGGCATGCGGCCGGGGAGGGCTTACTTGCCGCTTTTTAGGTTGAAATTTTCTATGGCCCAAATAATTTTGGACTGCTTGCACTAATTCTTCATGTTTTAATTTACCAGCTGCCGCAATAATGGGCTGAAAAGATAAATAATTCTTAAGAAAGAAACTTCTAAGTTTCTGCCTATTCATCTTGGAGATAGTCTCCACCCGGCCTAAAATGGGTAAACCAAGAGGATGGCGGGGCCAAAAATACTCACTGAAAAGGTCATGAATATAATCGTCAGGAGAGTCTTCCACCATGTTTATTTCTTGGATAATAACCTGCCGTTCCTTTTCTAACTCCGCAGGAGAAAAAACCGAATTAAGGTATAAATCAAAGAGAATATCCAAGGCGACGGATAAATGCTTAGCTAAAACTTTGGCATAAAAACTGGAAAATTCTTTACTGGTAAAAGCGTTAAGAATCCCGCCCACCGCATCAATTTCCTTGGCAATTTGCCGGGCAGATCTCCGCTTAGTTCCTTTAAAGAGCATATGTTCCACAAAATGAGAAATACCGTTTTCTTCTATCCCTTCATCCCGCGACCCGGCCTCCACCCAGATGCCTACAGAAACAGAGTGAACATTGGGTATCTCTTCGGTTATCACCCTAAGACCATTGGGCAGGATCGTTTTTTGCACTGGAAAAGGAGATAAACTTTTCTCTTTGGGCAAAAGCTTTTCTTTTTTCATATGCCGGATTTCCAGAGAATTTGTATTTATGATGAGCTTTCTGGTCGAGGTTGACCAAGGGCTTCTTTGCGACTAAGTTTGATCTTTCCCCTTTCATCTACTCCAATAACTTTTACTAAAACTTCGTCGCCTTCTTTAAGCACATCTTGCACAGCTTTTATTCTTTCTTTACATATTTCGGATATATGAACCAACCCTTCTGTTCCCGGGAAGAGTTCTACAAAAGCTCCAAATTCTTTACCATCTGGTCGGCGAGCAATAGAAGTAACTCGTCCTAAGTAAATTTCGCCAATTTCCACTTCTCGGGTAATTTCCCGTATTTTACGGGCGGCCTTGGCTGCCGCCTGAGCATCTGGAGAAAAAATGTGGACCCGCCCGTCATCTTCAATATTGATCTTGACGCCAGTCTCATCCTGGATACCGCGAATTATCTTTCCTTGCGGGCCAATTACCTCCCGAATTTTATCCGGCTTGATTTGGATAGTTAGCACCCGCGGGGCATATACGGAAAGTTCTGGTCGGGGCTTGGCTATAGCCATCTCCATTTTACTGAGGATAAAATTCCTTCCTTCCCGAGCCTGTTCTAAGGCCCGCTTCAGGATTTCCTTAGTCACTCCGGGAATTTTAATATCCATCTGGAAGCCGGTGATCCCTTTCCTCGTGCCCGCTACTTTAAAATCCATATCGCCATGATGATCTTCATCGCCTAAAATATCGGTGAGAATAATTACTTGCTCTCCCTCCTTGATTAAACCCATGGCTATGCCGGCCACGGCACTCTTAATGGGTACCCCGGCATCCATCAAGGCCAGCGAAGCTCCGCACACTGTGGCCATAGAGGAGGATCCATTAGACTCCAAAACTTCGGAAACTATCCTAATGGTATAGGGAAATTTATCGTTAGAGGGGAGGACATAACTAATGGCCCTTTCGGCTAAAGCGCCATGGCCAATATCTCGCCGACTGGGTCCGCGGAGCATGCGCACCTCGCCCACACTATAAGGGGGAAAATTATAATGGAGCATGAAAGACTTAAAAGTTTCGCCCGTTAAAGCGTCAATCTTTTGTTCATCTTCTGCTGACCCTAAGGTGACTACCGCCGAAATCTGGGTCTCTCCCCGAGTAAACCTCGCTGAACCATGGGTCCGGGGTAGCCATCCGACTAAAATTTGAATAGGGCGCACTTCGTTAAAAGCGCGGCCGTCAATCCTTTTATTCTCCTCCACTACCGGCCGCCGGGCCAAATATTTTTCTAACATTTCATAATAATCCTTAATGGCCAGAGCTTTATCGGGAAACTTCTCCAGAAGAGGGGGTAAGATTTCCTGCCGGATTAACTCCAATTGTTCATTCCGAAGTTTCTTTTGCGGAATTCTAAAGGCCTGGCGAATTCGCTCTTGTCCAGCGACCCGGATTTTTTCCCGGATAGATTCATCTTCCAAAAGAACCTTTTGGTTTAAATAAGGATCATCGAAAAGCGGCGGCACAGCCATTTTTTCTAAAGCAGAAATTAAAGGTTCTCCCTTTAGTTTCCGCTGCTCATTTTCCCAGGCTAATTTTTTTTGCTTAAGCTCTTCCTGGAGCTTAAGGATAGGCTGCAAGGAGGTATGCCCAAAAAAAATGGCTTCCAGCAGATCATCTTCGGAAATTTCTCTTCCTCCTCCTTCCACCATCACAACCGCTTCTTTATTTCCGGCCACCACTAAATTGACATCACTTTCAGCCATCTGGTTTAAAGTGGGGTTACAAATCCATTGGCCGTTTAACCGCCCTACGCGTACTGCCCCTATGGGCCCTTGAAAAGGAATATCCGAGATTTCTAAAGCAGCAGATGCTCCACAGATGGCCAAAACATCAGGATCGTTCTCTTGATCGGCAGAAAGTACGGTGGCTATGATCTGGACCTCGTTTAAAAAACCCTTGGGGAAAAGAGGACGTAAAGGACGGTCAATCAAGCGTGAAGTCAAAACTTCTTTTTCACTCGGCTTTCCTTCCCGCTTGAAAAACCCTCCCGGAATTTTTCCCGCGGCGTAAGCCATTTCTTGATAATCGACCACTAAAGGGAAGAAGTCGGTTTCTTTCCGCGGGCTCTTAGAGGCCGTGGCTGTGACTAATACGATACTCTCCCCAAAAGAGACTAATACTGCTCCGTTTGCTTGCCGGGCAACTACCCCCGTTTCCAACGCCAATTCCCGGCCGGAAATATTAGTCCGCACTTCTACACGCTCATCATTAACCGACATTTTTCCTGAACTCCTCTCTTCCAAATTTTAAACCCGCGAGGCCCTTGCTGTTAATGCTCTGTTGCCAATTTTCTATTTTCTAATTCCCAGTCGTTGAATAATCTTCCGGTACCTTTCAAATTCCTTCTTTTTTAAATAATCGAGTAGATGGCGCCGCTGACTAACCAATTTCAAAAGACCCCGGCGAGAATGGTGGTCCTTAACATGAGTCTTGAAGTGCTCGGTTAAATAATTTATTCTTTCCGTTAAAAGGGCGATCTGCACTTCCGGAGATCCTGTATCCGTAGGATGAATCTTAAATTCCTCGATTATGGTTTTTTTCTTTTCCGCGATTAAGGGCACTTTCTTTCTCCTTTCTTTACCTCTTAAGATTTAAATTAAACATTAAAAACCCTTTGGATGCGTAATAGAGGGCGATCAATAGGCAGTTTTTCTCCTTCTTTATCTATTAAAGTCTCAGCAATAGCCAATAGTTTTTCTGGTCCTTCAAAAAGCAAAACCCTTTCTCCTCTTGGCCACCACGCGAAATCCGCTTCTGGTAGATCAGCCAAATATATTAATCGTCCTTGGCGCACCTTGCGCGCCGTCTCCTGGGCCACCACAATTTTTCCAGCGTAATCCAACCCGGCGGCTAAAGGGATTATCCTTTCTGATATTGTACCCTCCTTTGCTAATTGTTTAAAATCTTCTATATCCAGGGCTTGGTCTATGGTAAATTTTCCCGCCCTAATCCTCCTTAATTCTGCCAAATGGGCACCGCATCCTAAAGCTCTCCCGATATCTGCGGCTAAAGACCGTATATAAGTCCCGCGACTGCAGGTAACTTCTAAGGTGATGGTCGGGAGAGAAAAACTCCGCAAGGTCAGCTTATAAATCTCCACTTCTCTCTCTGGTAAAAAAGTTTTCTCTCCAGAGCGAACCCGCCGATATAGAGGAATCCCGCCTTGTTTTATGGCCGAGTAAAAAGGAGGGGTTTGGCGAATGCGCCCCCGAAATTTCTCTAATACACTTTCTACTTCCTCCTGTTTAATTACCAAGTTTGGTCTTTCCGCTATTACTTTTCCTTCGGCATCCCAAGTATCAGTCTCTTGCCCCAATCTAATCGTGGCTAAATATTCTTTTTCTCCTTCTATGTTAAAGGGCACCAATTTTGTTCCCTCATTTAAGTAAATAGGCAAAACCCCGGTGGCTAAAGGGTCCAGCGTTCCCCCATGACCAGCTTTCTTAACGGAAAGTGTCTGGCGCACATAGGCCACTACTTGAAAAGAGGTCCATCCTTTAGGTTTATCAATAACAATCACTCCCTGCCAAGGGCTGTGCGCACACGCTGGAGAACTTTTTCTTTGACCGTTAATAAATCTCCCTCCACCGTACATCCCGCAGCATTCGGATGGCCCCCACCCTGGAATTCTGCAGCAATTTGGGCCACATTTATCTTTCCCCGGGATCGCAAACTTACTCTGTATTGGCCATGATTAATTTCTCGAAAGAGGATGGCTACTTCTGTTCCTTTTAAAGACCGGGGAAAATTAATTAAATCTTCGGTTTGCTCCGGGGTAGCTCCTGTCTCTTCCAGCATCTTTTGGGTGACTATTACTAAACTAATTTGCCCGGCGGCCTGCACTTCTAAGCTCTCCAAGACCAAAGCCAGTAAACGCAGCCGCGAAAGCGGCTGATTTTCGTAAATTTTTGCGGCCACCTTCGCCGGGTCAACTCCGGCCAGTAAGCATTCCCTGGCCACCCGAAAGGCCTTGGCCGAAGTATTGGTATAATGAAAAGAGCCCGTATCTGTTAAAATCCCTACATAAATATTCTCGGCCAGGTCCGCCTTCAAAGGAACTTTTATTTTTTTTAATAGATCATAAATAATTTCGGCCGTAGAACTTGCCTCGGCGTCGACTAAGTTAATGTCGCCAAAGTAGCTATTGCTTATATGATGGTCGATATTAATTATTTTGCCCACCCGAGAAATTTTCGAAAATTCCTCACCTAAACGGCTCTTATCGCCGCAATCCACTGCTAAGACTAAATCAAAACAGCCATTTGGCGGGACGTGTTGATTAATACTCTCTGCTCCCGGTAGAAAAGAAAGATTCTCCGGAACCGGGTCTTGATTCCAAAGAAAGACCTCTTTTTGCAAATCTTTTAAGGCCAAGCCTAAGGCTAGCATCGAGCCGATGGCATCGCCTTCCGGATGCTTATGCGAAGAGATTAAAAAGGAATGGCCCATCATGATCTCTTCAACTATCCTCTTGATGGTCGCGGTCTTTCTCTTCCTGGAGATCCTTGAGGAGGCGATCAATTTTACTCCCATAATCAAAGGAACGATCTATTTTAAAGACGAGTTGCGGAATATAGCGCAACCTCAATTCTTTTCCCAGTCTTCTTTTTATATAGCCTGCGGCTCTTTGTAGTCCGCATAAAGATTCTTCCTCCTTGGTTTTATTACCCATGGCGGAGAAAAATACAGTGGCTATTTTTAAATCATCGGTTATTTCCACTTCAGTAATGGTGATTAAGTCCAAACGCGGATCATTTAAATCTTTTAAAATAATTTCGCTTATTATTTCCCGCAATAAATCGCCAACGCGCTCAGCCCTCTTATATAACATATCTCTTTTCCATCCTCGGGGAAAAAATCTGGCTTCCCTTAAAAATTGATAATTTCTAATTGCGAGTCAGCAATGTCTGTCAAATGCGTACTCTCGATAAAATTTACCACTTTATCGAGCGTCGAGTTAATTTGTTGGCGATCATTACCCACTATGCAAATGCCCAGCACAGCTTTTTGCCATAAATCATGGTCGGCCACTTCGGCAATGGAAATATTGAACCTTTGCCGGGCTCGCTGGACAAGACTCTTCAAAACTTGCCTTTTCCCTTTCAAAGAAAAATTCTCATGGAGATAGAGAACTAATTGACATATTCCTACAACCATTCTTCTTTTCTCCGCTGATTATAACTGAGCCGAAACCTTCTCCACTACGTAAGCTTCAATAACATCGTTTAAGGCATAATCGCGAAAATCTCCCATAGCTAAGCCGCATTCATAACCCGAGGCTATTTCTTTAACATCATCTTTAACGTGCTTCAAAGAGGTAATATTTCCTTCGTGGACCACTTGACCATTGCGCACTACATGGGCATGCGCCCCGCGGATTATTTTCCCTTCAAAAACGAAGCATCCCGCTACCATGCCTACCCGAGAAATGTTGAAAAGGGCGCGCACTTCCGCCCGACCAACCAAACGCTCCTGATAAATCGGCTCTAAAAGGCCGACCATGGCTTTCCGGACATCTTCGATAGCTTCATATATAATGTTATATACGCGAATATCGATCCGTTCCTGTTCAGCTACCGTTTGCGCCTTAGGTTCTATCTTCACGTTAAAACCTAAGATGATAGCCTGCGAAGCGGAAGCCAGCATACAGTCGGATTCATTAATGGCCCCTACGGAAGAATGGAGGATGTTTATTTTTACACTCTCGGTACTTAGTCTGTTTAAAGCCTCGATTAAGGCTTCCAAAGAACCTTGCACATCTGCTTTCAAAATAAGGTTTAAATCTTTAACTACACCTTTCTGCATCTTCTTGTAAAAATCTTCTAAGGTTATTTTAGAAGTCTTGGAAAGTTCCAGTTCCCTTTGTTTTTGCATTCTTTGCGCCGCTAATTCTTTCGCCCGACGTTCATCTTTCACGACGACAAAAGAGTCGCCCGCATTTGGCACACTGGGAAAGCCGATGACTTCCACCGGGGTGGAGGGACCGGCCTGTTCTATCTTCTCACCCCGATCGTTGATCATGGCCCGTACTCGGCCAAAGTGAATCCCCGAGACGAAGGGGTCGCCAACGCGGAGGGTGCCATTTTGCACAAGCACCGTAGCCACTGGACCTCGACCCCGATCTAATTTAGCTTCAATAACTACTCCTGTGGCTGGCCGGTTGGGGTTAGCTTTCAACTCCATCATATCTGCTTGCAAGAGAATCATCTCCAGCAAATCCTTCAAGCCAATTTTGAGTTTGGCCGAGATTTCGGCAATAATTGTCTGCCCCCCCCAGGCTTCGGGAACCAAACCATATTCAGTCAAGGCCTGTTTAACTCTTTCCGGATTGGCATTTGGCTTATCGATTTTATTTATGGCTACAATTATTGGGACATTTGCTGCTTTAGCATGGTTAATGGCCTCTATCGTCTGAGTCATTACTCCATCATCCGCCGCTACAACTAATACCACAATATCCGTAACTTTCGCTCCCCGCGCGCGCATGGCCGTAAACGCTTCGTGGCCTGGGGTATCCAAGAAAACCACTTTCCGGTGGTCTACCTCTACCTCGTAGGCGCCAATATGTTGGGTAATTCCCCCAGCCTCCGCAGCCGTCACGTTGGTCTGCCGAATGGCATCGAGGAGCGAGGTTTTACCATGGTCCACATGGCCCATAATCGTCACTACTGGCGGTCTGGGAATTAGTTCTTCAGGCTGATCTTCTTTTTCTTCGATCAAGTCTTCTAAATCTAACCCTGTTTTCTCTACTTCGTACCCAAAATCGGAGGCTACTAAAGCAGCCGCATCGGCATCGATAGCTTGATTTATGGTCGCCATCAGCCCTAAATCCATTAATTTCTTGATTACTTCTGAAGCCTTAATGCCCATTCTTTTGGCCAGCTCCCCCACCAAGATAGCCTCGGAGATCCGAATTTTTCTTTTAATCGGTTTGGGTACTGTAATCTCCGGTTTGGCTAATTTAGGCTTAACTGGTTTAACCCGTACTTCTCGTTCAAAAGGAACTAAATCTAAACCTTGATCTTCTTGATAATAATCAAACTCCCGGAAAGCCCTCTTTTTCGTAGTTATAATACGGATACGATTTGGTTTTCCCTCTTCCATCACTTCTACGTCTCGCTTAAATTTCTTTTTCCGGCGGATCCTTTCTTCTTCCAGAATTGGCTGGGGAAGAGGAACTGGAGGCTGCAAAATAATCGGCGGCTTAGGCGGCTTGGCAGGTATTTTAGGCGGAGGGGGAATAGACACCTTCTTTTCCGCCACAGTAGTTTCAGAGGCAAGAGAAAGAGGAGGAGCTGTTGGGCGCTCGATAATCTTGGCCGGCTCTGGTTTTTTCTTAATTTTAGCCGGCGGCTTTTCCGCAATCTTTGGTTTTTCTATGGGCTTTGCTTCTGGGGGCAAAGGAGCTGCCGTCAGGGGTGGAGGCGGAGTAACTATTTCTTTTAGTTCTTTAAGCGGTTCGCGAATTAAAGGCTCTGGTTCCGGCTGGGTTTCCTTGGGTATCTCTTTCACCTCCGGCATCGGTGGCCTTTCTACGGCGACCGAGGGAGGTGGTGCAGGAGGAGGCACTTCCTTTAGAGGGGGCGGAGGAGCAATTTCTTTTTTCTCTTCTATCTTTTCAATTTTTTCTACTTTGGGAACGGCCTCCGCCTCTTTTTTAATAACTTCTGGTTTGGTCACCTCTGGGACAGCTGGCTTCTTTATAGGCGGCGGAGGAGGTGGGGTAGGTTTTGCTTCTTCTTTGATAAGTTCGGAAGCGGTCACGGTAACTACCTCTTCCCTTTGCACTCTGCGGCGAATTACCGTCGGTTTGATTCTTTTTTCTACTACCCCCTCTTTGCGGGAGAGGCTCACGTAGGTTTTTACCCGCTCCACATCCGCATCATCAAGAGTGCTGTGAACATTTTTAGCCGGGATCTCCATCTTTTCTAAAAGCTTGAGGAGATCTTTGTTTTCCATCTTCAATTCCTTAGCTAACTCGTGTATTCTAACTTTGGCCACGCTCCTCTCCCCCTTCTATAAAATACCTTTTGGGCATATGCCAGTGGCGCTTATGTTTTCTTCTTTTCGCCTTCATCGAAGTGGGCTTTGGCTGCTTCAATAAGTTTTTCTGCTTTTTTGGGACCAATCCCTTCTATCTTAGATAATTGTTCAGGGGTAGCTTGGCAAAGATCGGCCACAGTGATATAGCCAGCGGCATTGAGTATTTGAGCTGTCTTTTCTCCTACGCCGGCTATTTTCTCCACCCCATCCATTCCGCGGGAAGCTATGGCATCAAGAGTGGGCATTTTACTTAGGGTTTTTGCTTCGGTGCGAATATCAATTTTCCAATCCGTTAATTTAGCAGCTAACCTTACATTCTGCCCCCGCCGCCCGATGGCTAAAGAAAGCTGATCATCTTCCACGATCACTTCCATAGATTTATTTTCCTGGTTAATTATAACCTTGGATATCTCCGCTGGCGCCAGAGCATTACAAACAAATTTAGCGGGATCATCGCTCCAAGGGATAATATCTATTTTTTCACCCCGCAGTTCTTGAACCACCGCCTGCACTCGTGAACCTTTGAGACCGACGCAAGCTCCCACGGGGTCAATATCGGCATCGCGCGAGTAAACAGCAATTTTAGCTCTACTACCCGGTTCTCGAGCAGCGCTAATAATTTTTACAATCCCTTCGGCGATCTCGGGGACTTCTAATTCGAATAATTTAATAATAAAATTGGGATTAGTACGGGAAAGGATAATTTGGGGACCCCGCGGAGTTTTGCGTACATCTAAAACATACGCCCTAATCCGGTCTCCAGGTTTATATGTTTCCCGCGGTATGAGTTCTTGCTGGGGAATTACCGCCTCGGTTCTTCCCAAGTTTACAATGATAGAGCCTTTTTCAAAACGCTGCACCGTTCCCGAAATAACCTCTCCTTTGCGGTCTTTAAAATCCTCATAGATGTTTTCGCGCTCGGCATCTTTGACGCGCTGAATGATCACTTGTTTGGCTGTTTGGGCAGCAATTCGGCCGAATTCGGAAATGTCAATCTTTGTCCCCAGGCTATCGCCTATTTGCACATCAGCATCCAATTCTTTAGCTTCCGCCAAAGAAATTTCGGTGGCCGGATTCTTAACTTCCTTAACCACTGTCTTAAATTGAAAAAGTTCAATCTCTCCTGCTTCTTCGTTATACTTCGCCTCAATCTCCTGTTTGGGACCAAATTTCTTCCGAGCTGCTGCTAAGAGAGCTTGTTCTAAGGCTTCAATGATAATTTTTTTATCGATTCCTTTATCTTTGCCTACCTGGTCAATGATGCGGCTCAAATCGGATATCATGGTTTTCATCCCCTTCTTTAAAAATCTATTTCCAGGTTTGCTTTCGCTATATTGGGGAAGGGAATCTCGATTACCTCACTTCCCACTTCCAAAATTATTTTCTCACCTTCCGTCCCCCTAAGCCGTCCCTTGAGAACTTTGCCTCTTCCGCTAATTATCTGCCAGGTCTTAATCTTAACTAATCGTCCCTGATAGCGGCTAAAATCTTCCAGCTTTTTTAATGGCCGAGTAAGTCCAGGAGAAGAAACCTCTAAAGTATAAGCATTGGGAATAATATCATGCACATCCAAAATAGTACCCAATTCTCTATTTACATCGGCGCAATTCTCTATATTTACCCCTCCTGGCCGATCTATATAGATTCTGAGCACCCACCCTTGCCTTTCTCTCTGGTACTCTACATCAACCAGCTCAAAACCTTGCGCCTGCAACATTGGTTCGGCCATTTGGCGCACTTCTTCAATAATTTTCTCAAGTTGCGACATTGCCTATTTTTCTAATTCGGTAAAAAAAAGTGGGCTATAAAGCCCACTTTTTTCAAGTAGACTCAAAAAATTCTTCTTTTTATCCTGAAGCCCAATTCATAATTGTTTATGGAGCGGGCGACCAGATTCGAACTGGCGACGTCAAGCTTGGGAAGCTTGCATTCTACCCCTGAATTACGCCCGCCTTATTATTTATTATATATTAGCCCATGAGCCTTGATCTGTCAATATCTTTATCTTCTGACCGTCGATCAGTTTTAATATAC
>CAZAGD010000197.1:0-2729 GCA_964484485.1 uncultured Syntrophaceae bacterium | reverse complement strand
GTACCCCTGTCAACGCTTCGCTCCCACCCTTACGAGTGACAACGCATGACTCGGGGCCAGTGTGGATCGCTACTCCTTCACTGTATGGCTCTTCCATCCACTACACCCTGCCGGTTTCTCCGGCGCACCAGGATTCAGGTTAATATTTTGCTTGACAATTTTTCCAAGAAGTTGTAAATATATATTAAATTTTATAGGTTTGTAGGCACGTAGCTCAGGGGGAGAGCGCTACCTTGACGCGGTAGAAGTCAGGGGTTCAAATCCCCTCGTGCCTACCACGAATTTATCTGAGGTAAATTGAAGATATAATTTTTTGAAAAGAAAAAGGCATCATTTAGGCGGCGTGATGCCTTTTTCTTATTTTTGTGTTTACCAAATGGAAACAATAGAAATAATCTTTGCCAACGGTAAAATAAAAAAATATCCCCGGGGAATATCAGCCTTGGAGATACTTAAAGATAATTTTCCTCCTTCCGAAAATGATTCTGTAGTCTCAGTAAAAATAGATGGCCGGCTCTTAGATTTAAATGCCCCATTAACCCAAGGAGGGAAACTCGAGTGGATTTCTATATCTTCTGTTGAAGGCTTAGAAATTCTAAGACATAGCACTGCCCATCTTATGGCCCACGCTGTAAAAACCTTATTTCCCCAAGCCAAGATAACTATTGGCCCGGCTATCAAAGATGGATTCTATTATGACTTTGACTATGATCAAGGTTTTTCTGCGGATGATTTCCCTATTATCGAAGGAAAAATGCGCGAGCTAATTGCCAAAGATATCCCAATTAGACGCTTAGAGATGACCCGGGAGGAAGCGCGGCAGCTTTTTGCCGAGAAAGGGGAAACCTATAAAATAGAGTTGCTTGAGGAAATTGGGGATAACCAGGTTAGTCTTTACCAGCAAGGTGATTTTATAGACCTATGTCGGGGACCTCATTTGCCTTCTACTGGAAAAATCAGAGCTTTTAAGCTTACCAGTGTGGCGGGAGCCTACTGGCATGGCGATGAGCGTAATAAAATGCTGCAGAGGATTTATGGTACCGCTTTCCCCTCTGCAGATGATTTAGAAAAATATCTGCAGCGTTTAGAAGAAGCACGCCGGCGCGACCACCGCAAATTAGGAAGGGAGTTAGATCTTTTTTCTATTAACGAGGAAGCTGGAGCCGGTTTAGTTATTTATCATCCCAAAGGGGCCATTTTGCGGATGATCCTGGAAGACTTTGAAAAAAAAGAACATCTCAAGCGGGGATATCAATTGGTCATCGGCCCGCAGATTTTAAAATTAGATTTGTGGAAAAGGTCGGGCCATTTTGATCATTACCGGGATAAGATGTATTTCACAGAAGTAGAAGGGCAAATCTATGGCTTAAAACCTATGAATTGCTTAGCTCATATGCTCATTTACAAATCCCAGATACGCAGTTATCGGGACTTGCCCTTACGTTACTTTGAAATGGGCACTGTTCATCGCCATGAAAAATCAGGAGAACTGCATGGGTTGTTGCGGGTGCGCGGATTTACTCAAGATGACGCCCATATCCTATGTACCCCGGAGCAACTTAATGATGAGATCAAAGGAATCTTAAATTTAGTTCAATATATGATGGCCATCTTTAATTTCCCTTATGAATTAGAGATCAGCACCCGTCCGGAAAAGGGCACAATTGGTTCAGATGAAGATTGGGAGAGAGCCACGCATGCCCTGCGGCAAGCTTTAGATGAATCTTCCTTACCTTATAAAATAAACGAAGGAGAAGGAGCATTTTACGGGCCTAAAATTGACGTGAAGCTTAAAGATGCTTTGGATCGAGAATGGCAGTGCGCTACCATTCAGTGCGATTTTGCCATGCCGGAAAGATTTGACCTTACTTATATCGGTAAGGATGGACAGAGACACCGACCGGTAATGGTGCATCGCACTATTTTGGGCGCCATGGAACGTTTTATCGGGGTGCTCGTCGAGCATTATGCTGGTGCTTTTCCCACCTGGCTCGCGCCGGTGCAAGTAATCATTCTTACCGTCACGGATCCGCAGATTCCTTATGCGGAAAAAGTATATGCCAGATTGAGGCAAGAAGGAATACGGGTAGAGAAAGATATCAGGAATGAAAAGTTGGGTTTGAAGATTCGGGAAGCAGAGCTCCAAAAAATTCCTTACATGTTGGTCATAGGGTCCAAAGAGGCCCAAGAAGAATTGGTAGCCCCGCGAATGCGCAGTGGTAAAACCTTGAAGCCAATGAAGATGGAAGAGTTCATCGAACTCATTAAAAAAGAAGGCCAGGTGGGAGGTGAATTTTATAGCTAAAGAAACAGGCAAGGATGTTAATGTCAATTGGCAGATAAGAGCTCCTGAGGTAAGGGTCATTGGCCATGATGGAAAGCAGATTGGGATTTTACCCTTAAAAGAGGCCATGAAATTAGCCGAGGAGCAAGGACTGGATTTGGTAGAAGTTGCTCCCCAAGCAACGCCACCAGTCTGTCGGATAATGAATTATGGTAAATATAAATACCAACAAAGCAAGAAAATTCAGGAGGCCAAAAAGCACCAGACCGTTATCCAGGTCAAAGAAGTAAAAATAAGGCCCCGCACTGAAGAACACGATTTGCAATTCAAACTACGCCATGCAAAACGTTTCCTAAGTGAAGGAAATAAAGTTAAAGTTTCCATGCTTTTTAGGGGGAGAGAAATTGCCCATCCAGAGATGGGAAGAGAGCTGTTAGATCGGATA
>CAZAGD010000196.1:0-58888 GCA_964484485.1 uncultured Syntrophaceae bacterium | reverse complement strand
GAATTGGATTGGGCTAAAAAGGCCTTGGTGAATAAATACATTTTTTCTTTTGCTACCGCGGCCAGTATTGTCAGTCAGCGCATGCAGATAGAGTATGACCAAATGCCCAGCGACTTTCTGGAAAAATATCCCGACTTGGTGGCGGCGGTCGGCCTTAGCGACTTGGAAAGGGTAGCCAGTAAATATCTTCTTCCCGAAAAATCTATTCTCTTGGTAGTTGGTAAAGAAGAAGACTTCGAAAAACCCCTTTCTGCCTTAGGACCTGTGCATAAAATCTCCCTGCCCAAATACGAATAAGGAGTCTCCATCATGAAATTTCTCCTAATTCAGCCTCCCTACCCATTTTCTGAATTTCCCAAACCTTCTTTTGCCCTTATGTCCTTAGGCGCTGTCTTAAAAAAGAATAACGTGGAAGTAAAAGTGCTCGATTTACTTACTACCCGTTTTTCCTGGTCAAAAATCCAAGATTCTCTCAACCGATTTCAGCCTGATCTGATTGGCATCACCAGTGTTACTATGAATTTCCCTATTGCCTTAAAAATAATTAAATATTGCAAGAAAATATCTCCCGAAACCTTGACCATTATGGGGGGGCCTCATGTAACTTTTATGGCAGAGAAAATCCTCCATGAGCATGCGGAAGTGGATATCATTGTCCAAGGAGAGGGGGAAGAGACTATTCAGGAAATTTGCCGATTGGCTCGGAAAAAAGATTTAACCAAAATTAAAGGTATAGCCTTTCGGCAAAATGGCAAAATTCAGATTAACGGAGATCGGCCTTTTATCGTCGACTTAAACTTGCTTCCCCATCCTGAGCGGACTATTTTCCCTATGGCGCGGTACCTAGCCATGAAAGTTCCAGCCAGTATTCTTACGAGCCGGGGATGCCCAGTAGGTTGCTCCTTCTGTGTGGGTTATCGGATGACGGGGCGGAAAGGACGTTTTCGTGATCCCCAACTGGTGGTAGACGAAATTGAGGCCTCCCTTAATTTAGGTTTTGAGGAAGTTTGTTTCGATGATGATCTTTTTACCCGGCAGCGCCGGCATGTTTTAGGCGTTTGCCAAGAAATAAAGAAACGGGGCTTAAAATTTCCCCTGTATCTTTTCGCTCGCGTGGATAGTGTAGATGAGGCGATTTTGCGCGAACTGCGGAGTGTGGGCTGCTCCATGATTTGTTTTGGTTTAGAATCGGGAAACCAAAAAATTCTTGATAAAGCGGGTAAAAAAATAACCCTGACCAAAGTTCGCCAGACGATGGAAATATGCAAACAAGTGGGTATATCGCCTTTTGGCTCTTTTATCCTAGGTCTCCCAGGAGAAACACCCCAGACCATGGAAGAAACGCTCTCTTTCGCCCAAAGCTTGGGCATTCCTTTCGGTTTTCATATCCTCGCCCCTTTTCCAGGAACAAAAGTTAGGGAACAGGCCTCGGCTTATGGACTAAAGATTCTAACCGACGACTGGTCTCTTTATGACGCAGACCATGCGGTAACCGAAACGGCGGAGCTTCCGGCCAAAGCGGTTGAAGAATTTGCCCAAAAATTCTTCAGCGGATTAAATAAAGAGATCGAAAGGATGAAACAAGCTACTTTGGCCGGTACCTACAACGGACCATACAAGGAAGAAATGGAAAAAAGGCTGGAGATTGATTTTGCCTGGCAACTTCTCTCCCGTGACCTCCTGGAAGAAAAAGGAGAAATTAAAAACTATTCGGCCGTAGATGTTGAAGACTCCCTAAAAAAATTGGCCAGGCAATTAGCGCAGGAAACTTCTTATCCTTTACCCTTCGTGGAAAAGAAACTTGCCGATTACTTCCAAAAAAAGTTAATCATCTGCCAAAATAAAACAAATTCTTTTAAATGGAATTGGCGAGATGACTAAAAAGAGAATTATCATCTCTCTTTTTCCGCTTTTTTTCGTCTTCTTTTTGGCCCAATTTGCCCTAAGCGAGCATGTGGTCAATTTTCTCCCTAACCATTTGCCTGTCTTCATCCTAACACAACCGGGCACTTCCTCCGTGGCTATTGATTTATGGGTTAAAGCTGGTTCGCGTTATGATCCCCTGGGCAAGAGTGGTTTGGCTCATTTTGTGGAGCATCTCCTTTTTAAAGGAACAACCCAAAGAACTTCTACCGCCATCTCCAAGGAAATTGCCGGTTTAGGGGGGAGAATGAATGCCTACACTCTTTGGGATTACGTTCAGCTTCATATTTCCGTTTTGCCTCAACACTTACCGCGGGCTTTTGAAATTTTAGCCGATATCGTGCAAGACTCCTTATTTGCGGCGGAGATGGTGGAAAAGGAAAGAAAAGTGATCTTGGAAGAAATCTCTTTGGGCAATATTTATCCTCCCAGCTACATTTTGAATCTAATTACCCAGACTCTTTTTGAGGGAAGCCAGCTTGGTCAGCCCATAGCAGGTACGAAAGAGACCGTAACGGAAATTACTCAGGCGGAGTTATTTCAATTTTATAAGCGCCATTATCTCCCCAATAATTCTCTTTTAACTGTGGTCGGGAATATAGACCCAACAAAGGCCTTGGCCGAAATAAAAGACAAGTTATCTTCCTGGCCTGCCGGTCCTGTTCTTCCTCCACCGCCTGCCCCCTCCTCGAAAAGCAAATTTCAAGAAGTGCACAAAAGAAGATTTTTAGACCAGGCGATCGTGGTGGTGGCTTTGCCAGCAACTAGCTTGACTGATCAGGATCGGCCTGCTTTTGAGATTATCAACGCCCTTTTAGGATCCGGAGCCCATTCCCGTCTCTATCAAGAAATTCGGGAAAAGCACGCTCTCTCCTATCTCGTGGGCTCGATCTACTATCCCCTAGCCGACACTGGCATTTGGGCTACTTATGCCGGTACAGCCCCAGGGAACATCCAGAAAGTTAAATCAATTTTCTGGCGCCACCTCCAAAAGATTCAAGAAGAACCCATATCTTCGGCAGAGCTCTCGGAAATTAAGAATTATTTATATGGCCGCACGGTAATGCGCTTGGAAAATAACTCTGCTTTGGCTGACTTTTGGGGCCCCCAATTATTATTCGGCAAGTTTCTATCCCCTCAAGAATTTTTGGCCCACATTCAGAAAGTAAATGCCCAAGATGTGCAGCGCGTAGCCCAAAAATATTTTCGGGAAGAGAATCTTTGCCTCTTCATTTTGAAACCCTACCCTGGCTTACGATTTTTCCGTAGTTTATTTTAATAAAAATTTATCGCCGCGAATAAAAATGAGTGCTGCCTCGTCAGAGAAGAGAGGCGTGGTGATGGGAATTTGTAGCTAAATTACGCGACTTTTCCCATTTAAATTAATCTTGGGCTATTTTTTCAAAAAAAATTGACATTTGCCTTTATCTTTAATAGGATTAATTTTTTAAATAAAAATAGAAAAAGGGAAGGAAACTTTCCAGATATAAAAATTGTGCCGAAGATTTTTTATTAATTTTTTGATTTTTTTATTAGCTGCCCTGACGGGAATTTTTCTTTTTTCTGCGGCGGAAGCCAATTCTCGGCCCACGATCCGGGTGCTAATTTCCCGAGAAATATACCAGCTGAAAATTGCTGGTTCTAATTTATCCTTAACAGAATTGCCGTCAGGCCATCCATTATTTAAAAATATAAATTCTTTTACCATAGTTCGCGAAAAAGGGTCGTTTTTAAAGCTAAAAGAAAAAGGAACCTTGGCGGGCGGGTTTGTTCTTACTTCCCCAGGTTATTTATCCATTCTGGGGAAAAAATATAAGGGAAAAATTTTGTTTTATCCGGGGAATAATAGGGATATTTGGATAATTAACGAATTACCTTTGGAAGAATACCTCGTGGGCTTAGTCAATAAAGAGATATCTTCCCAATGGCCCTTGGCCGCAGTGAAAGCTCAGGTGGTAGCGGCGCGCACCTATGCCTATTATCAGAAAGAAAAAAGAACGGATAATCCCTTTGATGTGGAAGCCACAGTTAATGACCAAGTTTATGCCGGAGTAGAGTTTGAAGATGAACGGGCCAGAAAAGCTGTTAAAGAAACAGCAGGAGAAGTAATTCTTTACCAAGGAAAACCAATTTTTGCCGTCTACCATGCTTGTTGTGGAGGAAAAACAGAGTCACCTGGGTATGTTTGGTCTGGAGATTATCCTTACCTAAAGAGTATCTCCTGTCTTTATTGCCTCGATTCTCCCCACTTTGTTTGGAACTACCAATTTGAAATTGATAAATTAGAAAAAATTTTGCAGGAAAGGGGAAACGGTTATCTTCCTATCAAAGGAATCTTAGAGGGTCCCCGAAATGAAAGCAAAAGGATCACTAAAATTATCATCCGCAGAGCTGGGGATGATTTAGAAATTCCTGCTCCGGAGTTTCGCCAGCTTTTAGGCTACGATCAGCTCCGTTCTACAAATTTTTGGGTTAAAAAGGTAAATAGGACGTTTTCTTTTGCCGGTTTGGGCTGGGGGCATGGCGTCGGCTTATGCCAATGGGGAGCCAAAGGCATGGCGGAGACTGGCGCGGATTACCAAAGTATTATAAAATATTATTATCAAAAGGTGGAAATAGGAAAAAGATTTTAATGAAAATTCAGGAATTTGACTATCATTTACCCCCCGAACTTATTGCTCAGCATCCTGTTCCCCAAAGAGATCAATCTCGTCTTTTGGTCTTGAAGCGCAAGGAGAAGACTTGGGAACATAAGATCTTTGCTGATTTACCGCAATATTTAATCCCGGGGGATCTCTTGATTATCAATGATACTAAAGTAATTCCTGGGCGCCTTTATGGGAGAAAAGAGAGCGGTGGAAAAATAGAAATCCTCTTGGTAAAAGAAGTTAAAAATGGAGCCGAAATGGCCGCATTAGGCAAAGCGGCCGGAGTTACATTGAGCAAATGGCCTAACCTTTGGCAATGTTTAGTAAAGGGCTCCCACAAGCTTCGCAAAAATACACCTGTAATTTTTAACGAAGAGATTCAAGGAATTCTTCTCCAGCCCCTATCTTCTGGCTTATGGCTATTAGGCCTGCCCGAAGGAGTTGATCTAAAAAAAAGGTTGGGAGAGATAGGCTTCCCCCCTCTTCCTCCTTATATCAAACGTAATGGTGACTTCCAGCGAAAGGCAGAGGATCTAATGCGCTACCAAACTGTCTACGCTCAACAGGAAGGCTCTATCGCCGCCCCCACCGCGGGCTTGCATTTTACCCCGGAACTTTTAGAAAGGATAAAAGAAAAAGGCGTGCTCGTCCTGCCCATTACTCTGCACGTCGGGTTGGGTACTTTCCTCCCCGTGAAAAAAGAAGAGGTGGAAAATCATCGCCTCCCGGCAGAATCCTTTGTCATTCCTGATTCTACGGCAGCCGCCATAAATAAGGCCCGCAGTTCTAAACAAAGGATTATTGCTGTAGGCACTACTGTTACCCGGGCCTTGGAATCTTCGCTAATGGATAATGGCGAAATTAAAGCCGGACCCGGAGAGACTGATTTATTTATTATCCCCGGATATAAATTCAGAATTATCGACTGCTTAATTACAAATTTTCATCTTCCCCGATCGACCCTTTTAATGTTAGTCTATGCTTTTGGTGGAAAAGAATTTATGAGAGCGGCTTATGCCGAAGCCATCAAAGAAAAATATCGGTTCTATAGTTACGGCGATGCTATGTTCATAATTTAAAATGAAGAAATGGTAAGCAAATACCCATGCAATTTGAGATTTTAAAAAAAGATGCCGCCACCCCTGCCCGGGTAGGCATCTGCCATACTGCTCATGGTAGTTTCCAGACTCCGGCGTTTATTCCTGTAGGCACCCAAGCCACAGTCAAGGGCTTGACTTCCGAAGAGCTGCGGGATATGGGGGTGGAAATAATTCTGGCGAATACTTATCACCTTTACCTTCGCCCCGGGCATGAAAGAATTGCCCACCTGGGAGGTCTGCATAAATTCATGCATTGGCATTACCCCCTCCTTACAGATAGCGGAGGTTTTCAAATTTTCAGTCTTAATTCCTTGGTCCGAGTTTCCGACGAAGGTGTTCAATTTCAATCCCATCTCGATGGGTCTACCCATTTTTTAACTCCAGAGAAAGCCGTGGCCATTCAAAAATCTTTGGGAGCAGATATTATCATGTGTTTAGATGAGTGTCTTCCCTACCCGGCTACTCGGGCTGAAGCCAAGAGTTCTTTAAGACGTACTTTAAACTGGGCCAAGAGATGTCAAGACTCTCCCCGAGCAGCACATCAGGCGCTCTTTGGTATTGTCCAGGGGGGAATGTATCCAGATCTCCGCCAAGAGGGAGTAACTGGGTTGCGGCAAATAGGGTTTGAAGGCTATGCCTTGGGTGGCCTTAGCGTGGGCGAAGACAAAGAAATTATGTATCAAATAATTGCCGAAACGGCCCCTCTTTTGCCGGTTAACCAGCCGCGGTACCTGATGGGTGTAGGCATGCCGGAGGATATCCTCTTCGCCGTAACCCAGGGCATAGATATGTTTGATTGCGTCTTGCCTACACGCAATGCTCGGAATGGCATGCTCTTTACTAAGCATGGCCGGTTAATTATTAAAAATGCGCGCTTTGCCGATGACTCTTTACCAATTGAACTCGGGTGCGCTTGTTATACTTGTCGTTATTATTCCCGTGCTTACCTTCGCCATTTATACCTGGCTGAAGAAATCTTGGCAGCGCGTTTACTGACCATCCATAATCTCTTTTTTTATACCAATTTCATGAAGGAAATCCGCCAAGCGATATTAGCTGGAGAATTGGCTAACTTTAAAGAAAAATTTGGTTATGCTTGGGGAAATATGGAAAAGTTAGAAGAGCTCTATCCCCACTCTTCTTTGGAAGGGGAAGATAGATCTCGGCGTCTATCAACTATATAAGGAGGTAAGTCCGATGTTTTCAGATTTGGCCTATGCCATGGGTAATGCCCCCGGGGGAGGGGGCGGAGCTGCCGGTTTAGGCAGCCTTGTTCCTTTGATTTTAATGTTTGTCGTTTTTTATTTCCTGCTCATCTGGCCCCAACAAAAGAAAGCTAAGGCTCATCGCCAAATTTTGGCCAGTTTACAGAAAGGGGACAATGTCATAACCTCATCAGGCATTTATGGGACGATAACCGGCCTTACGGATACGGTGGTGACTCTGGAAATTGCCGAGAAGGTACGCATCAAAGTAGCCCGCAATTCCATTGCTGGCAAAGTTCAGGGCCCAGTCTAATCGCAACACCAACTGACCAATTAAAACAGCAAGGAGAAATTTATGCGGCGGAGTATTCAATGGCGAGCTGGATTAATTATATTTTTTCTGGCGCTCTCCATTATTTATCTAATTCCCACTTTGGTCGACCCCTTACCCAAATGGTGGACTAAAGTTTTACCTACCGAAAAAATCCATTTAGGTCTGGATCTGCGGGGCGGAATGCATCTGCTCTTAGAAGTAGAAGTCCAGAAGGCAGTAGAAAGCGCGTTGGATAAATATGCGAGCGACCTGAAAGAATCTTTGACTAAAAAAGGTATTCCCTTTCAGCGCTTAGAAAGGTCGGTCGATGGCAAAATCGCCGTGGTCCTCCCGGATGCTAAGGCCAATGATCGTTTTAGCCAGGTGCGGGCTGATCAATACGGCCATCTAAAAGTCTCCTCTTTTTTCGAAAAGGACGGCCAGTTCCACTACCTTTTGGAAATGAGTTCTCAGGAAATCCGCTCTGTGGAAGATTCGGCGGTCCGCCAAGCCTTGGAGACTATTCGTAATCGGGTTGACCAATTTGGCGTAGCCGAGCCCGTAATTGCCCCCCAAGGAGAGAACCAGATCTTAGTCCAACTTCCCGGCATCAAAGATCCCCAAAGGGCCATTGAATTAATCGGACGTACGGCTCTTTTGGAATTTAAATTAGTTGATGAGGAGAACAGCTTAGAGGAAGCCTTGAAAGGAAATATTCCTCCGGGCTCGGAAATCTTGTACCAAAAAGTTGTGGATAAAGAAACTGGTGTTATAACCCGCCGTCCTTATCTGGTGAAAAAGCGGGCTTTGATGACTGGAGATGTGCTGGTAGATGCCCGCATGCGGATAAAGTCGGACTTTAATGAGCCTTATGTATCTTTAGACTTCGACGCTCGCGGAGCTCGTCTGTTTGATCAAATAACTGCTGAAAATGTGAAAAAGCGTTTAGCTATTGTCTTGGACAATAACGTTTATTCTGCGCCGGTTATTCAAGAAAGGATTAGCGGTGGCAAAGCCCAAATTACGGGGTCTTTTACGGTAGAAGAGGCTTCGGATCTGGCCATTGTTCTCCGCGCTGGTGCCCTCCCCGCTCCAGTGAAGATTATCCAGAATGTAACCGTAGGCCCCTCTTTAGGACAAGACTCTATTGAAAAAGGAATTCGCGCAGCTATTATCGGCGCCATTTTGGTAGTTGTGTTCATGGCCGTCTATTATCGGATGTCCGGTTTAATTGCCGATTGGGCTTTAGTGCTTAATATCGTTTATTTGATGGGCGCCTTAGCTTCTATGCGGGCTACCTTAACTTTACCCGGGATCGCGGGAATCATCTTGGCCATTGGCATGGCCGTGGATAGTAATGTCTTAATGTTTGAGCGGATTAGAGAAGAATTACGCCTGGGGAAAACTGTCCGGGCAGCCGTAGATGCTGGCTACGACAAGGCTTTGTTCACCATTATTGATTCGCACGTGACTACTTTGATTACCGCCGTGGTCCTTTTCCAATTCGGCACCGGTCCGATTAAGGGCTTTGCCGTCACCTTGAGCCTAGGTGTAATCATCAACCTATTCTCCGCACTTATTGGCACAAAAGTTATCTTTGACTGGATAAATTACCGCAAGCAATTACAAACTTTAAGCATCTGAAGAAAGGAACTGCTTGATGGGTATCGAAATATTAGGTAAAACAAACATCGATTTCATTGGGTTTAGAAAATATGCTTTTATTCTTTCGGGCCTCTTCATTGCTCTGGGAATTTTGGCTTTAGTTCTCTTAGCTATGGGAAAAGCCAATTTAGGTATCGATTTTGCTGGAGGAACAGCTGTTCAATTAAAATTTGAAAAACCTTTGCAAATGGATAAAGCCCGTCATGTTTTAGAGGCTAACGGGTTTAAAGACAGTGAACTGCAGCACTTTACGGAAGGAAATAAGCTTTTAATCCAGGTCAAAAAATCTACTACTATTCCTTTAGGAAAAGTTGCCGACAAAATCGTAGAGATCTTTAATAAGGAATTTAAGGATAATAAATTTGTGGTCGAGAGTTCTACGGAAATTGGGCCTAAAGTGGGCAAAAATTTGCAACATGATGCTCTCATTGCGGTAATTATTTCCGCCATTGGCATGATCATTTACCTGGCCTGGCGCTTTGAATTTTCCTTTGGGGTGGCGGCGGCCATAGCCACTTTTCACGATGTGCTTACCGTCTTAGGTATTTTTAATATCTTGGGGAAGGAAGTAAACTTGCTGTTAGTCACGGCTCTTTTAACTTTAGCCGGCTATTCTTTGACAGATACGGTTGTGGTCTATGATCGGATCCGCGAGAACCTGCGTCTGCGACCCCGCGACCCCTTAGGAGACGTTATGAACCGCAGTATAAATGAAGTGCTTAGCCGCACTATCGTGACTACTATTACCGTGTTTCTGGTTTGTTTATCCCTGTTCTTCTTCGGCGGAGAAGTCATTCATGATTTCTCTTTAGCTCTGTTAATCGGCGTGTGTGTGGGCACATATTCATCTGTATTTGTAGCCAGTCCCATTGTTTACGAATGGCGCAAAGGACAGAAAATCCGTATCCGGACGCGCCGTTAAATCTTTCTTCCCTTTTAAAATTATCGGCGGCCGGGAGGCGAAAATTTTTTTAGCTTATTCACTGCTTGCTGGAGTGTTTCTATTTTTTTGGGGAAAGCAAAGCGAACTTTTGTTTGGCCCTTTTCTGGCTGACTATAAAAACAGCTTCCGGGAACAGTGGCTACCCCAATTTTCTCTACTAAATAATAGGCACAATCGAAATCATCCCGAAATCCGAAGTGGCCTACGTCCGTCATAATGTAATAAGCGCCTTTAGGCTGATAAACGCGAAAATTAGCCTCGACCAAAGACGATAGAAGAAAATCCCGCCGTTCTTTATATTCGGCCGCCAATGTCTGATAATAATTTTGGCCAAAGCGCAAGGCCACGACTGCTGCTTCTTGGAGGGGATGGGCAGCTCCGACCGTAAGAAAATCGTGGACTTTGCGAATAGAAGCCGTGAGCTTGGCCGAGGCAATCGCCCAACCCACGCGCCATCCCGTTAAGCTGTAGGTTTTGGACAGAGAATTAATCGTAATAGTCTGCTCGCTCATCCCGGGGAGGGACGCAATACTCACATGTTGGGCATTATCATAAAGGATGTGTTCATATATCTCGTCCGTTACAGCCACTACACCCCATTTTAAGCATAAATCAGCAATAAATTGCAGTTCTTCCCGCGTGAAGACTTTTCCCGTAGGATTATTGGGAGTGTTAATGACTATAGCTTTAGTTTGCTTATTGAAAATGCGCTTTAGTTCTTGATCGTCAAAGTGCCAATCCGGCTCGTGGAGAGTGATGTAGCGGGGTGTCGCTCCACAGAGGATAGTGTCCGGTCCATAATTCTCATAAAAAGGCTCAAAGACGATGACTTCTTCTCCAGGATTGACTATTGCCAGCAAGGAAGCAATCATACATTCTGTAGCGCCACAACAGACCGTGATCTCTTTTTCCGGATCCACCTTTAGGCCATTGTACCAAAAGAACTTCTCGGCGATAGCCTGGCGGAGGGCTGGTGTCCCCCAAGTTATCGCATACTGGTTTACATCGGCGCGAATGGCTCTTACTGCTGCTTCTTTAATTTCCTCCGGAGCTGGAAAATCTGGAAATCCCTGGGCTAAATTCACTCCTTGGTGTTTGAGACAAAGCCGCGTCATATCCCTAATTACTGATTCGGTAAAACTTCGGGCTCGCTCCGAGGAAAAATCTCTCATTTTTTTAATCCACCTCTCCAAAGATTAACATCGATAAAATATATATAATACACTTTTGCTCGTCAATAAAGAAAAAAGCTGACCGTCGATCAGTTTTAGTATTTCTCGCCAACAAGAAACAGGCGGGAGGGGGAGAGGCGAAATTAAAATCGGCTGGGATTTGCTTAATTCCTTCTTACCCACCCTTTATCCGCCATAAACGGCGGGGATAAACTTATCTTGAAAAAAAATCCGAATAATGCCCCTATTTTTAAATGGAGACTTTTATTCCCCGCCCATGCCCATGGAAGAACCAGGGCCTCATTTTAATGAGCCTCTCTCTCCCGCCTGAAATAGGTACGAATTTCAAAAGTGATCGACGGTCAGAGAAAAAAGCCGGCCGGCGATCATTTTTTAAATTTCAGTTTAAATCCGGTAGGAGGGCGAGACTCATTTAAATTGGGCCCTAGCTATTTCATAGGGACGGACGGGGAAGAAAAAAATATCTCTTCCTCTTTTTTAGAAAATTATTTGCTTTGTTTTTTGCATTTGCTAATATAAGGGAAAATTGCCTATGAAAATGCTATTAAGAATAAATATCTTTTTGGCCTGGATAGTTTTTATATATCCTCTGATTCTGCTCGCTTTTCCGCAGCAAGCAGAAATACAACAAATCCAAAATAATTTAGTAGGAAGATCAATAGGCGAAAGAATCGCTTTTTGGGCCGAAAAATTTGTAGGTACTCCTTATGACGAAGACCCGCAGGGAACTTATGTAACCCGGAAGGCGATTGTCGCTGATGATCGGGTGGACTGCATGTACCTTGTATTTCGCTCAGTGGAATTGGCTTTGAGCTCATCGCCTGAGCAAGCAATCCAAATTGCCCTGGAGAAGCGTTTTCATACCCAAGGAATTATTAGTAACGGGCAAGTAATTAACTACGAAGACCGCTTGGCGTATGGGGAAGACCTGATTTTTAGCGGGAAATGGGGCCAAGAAGTTACTTCCCAAATTGGTCAAACTGTCTTCATCAAAGGACTTAGAGGAAAGGATTTATGGACCATTCTCCTCCCTGATAAATTAATAGCTGGGAGCAAAAATTTACGAACGGGAGATTTAATTTTTTTTGTAAAATATCCGGAGCAGAGGCTCAAGGATGAGGGTATTGGCCATATGGGGATCGTCAAAATTGAGAAGAAAAATGATCAGGCCACGATCTTTCTTATTCACGCCAGTGGCTTAAAAAATAAAGGTGGAGCAGTGAAAAAAGTACCTTTGGCGGATTACCTAATGCACATGCCCTTTATGGGAGTAATGGTGACTAGGTTCGAATAATGGCAGAGGAGACAAAAATGAAAGAAAATTTATTGCGGGAATTACAAAGCCTGGGCCAGAGTATTTGGCTGGACAATCTTAGTTGGCACCTGCTGAATTCTGGAGAATTAGCCCGGCTGATTAACTTGGGCATAACTGGCGTTACTTCTAACCCCACTATCTTTCAAAAATCAATTTCGGGAAGTAAAGATTATGACTCTGCTCTCCAAAACTTATTACAGAAAGGCATATATGCCGAAAAAGACCTTTTCTTAGGCTTAGCCTTAGAAGATGTTTCCCGCGCTGCGGATTTGCTTTGGCCAGTTTATCTCTCCAGCCAGGGTCGCGATGGCTTTGTGAGTATTGAAGTATCTCCAGAACTGGCTTACGATCGGGAAAAGACCGTAGCGGAAGCCAAGTTTCTCTTTGCCACCATCGGCAAGAAAAATATCTTGGTGAAAATTCCAGCCACTCCTCCAGGCATCTTGGCCATAGAAGACCTGATTGCCGAGGGAGTTAATGTTAACGCTACTTTACTCTTTTCCATCAAAAGATATGAAGAAGTAGCCAAAGCTTATATCCACGGCTTAGAAAAAAGATGGCATAAAGGTGAGCCTATTGCCGAAGTAGCTTCGGTAGCCAGTTTTTTTGTGAGCCGGGTTGATACGATGGTGGATAGCCTTCTGCAGGCCCGCATCTCTTCTTCCCCTTCGGCAACTGAAAAAAAGAAGATCCAATCTCTCCTTGGCCAAGCAGCCGTGGCCAATGCTAAATTAGCTTATCAAAAATATAAAGAAATATTTTCCGGAAAAAGATTCCAAGCCTTAACTGGAGCGAATAAACAAAGAATCCTTTGGGCAAGTACGGGGACTAAAAACCCCAAATACAGTGATATCAAATATGTGCAAGAATTAATCGGGCCGGCTTCCATAAATACTCTGCCCGAAACTACTTTGGCTGCCTTTCTTGACCATGGAGAAGCCAAAATCACTATCGAGGAAGGGCTAAAAGAAGCCGAGGCTCTCTTTGATGAACTTCATTCCCTGGGAGTGAATATGCGGCAAGTTACCGACGATTTAGAAAAAGAAGGGGTCAGGCTCTTTGCCGAATCTTACTCCGCCCTATTAAAAGAAATTGCCGAAAAAAGAGACTACTTTTTAGCTCGGAAACATTAGCAAATTGTTAGTGCTATATATCAAGCAAAATGTTTAATCCCTTGGGCATAAATCACTTTATGGGTGGCCATGAGGAGGAGGAAATATGGAAGTAGCCATGGTTGGTTTAGGACGGATGGGAATGAATATGGTCCGGCGCCTTTTAAAAGGGGGCCATAAAGTAGTTGCTTATAACCGTTCCCCGGAAAAGACGCGGCAGATTATGAAAGAAGGAGCCCAAGGAGTTTTCTCTTTGCCTGAGCTGGTGCAGGCTCTTAAGCCACCGCGGATTGTCTGGCTGATGCTCCCAGCCGGTAAACCCGTAGACGAATATATCGCTCAGTTAGCTGATTTATTGTCTAAAGGGGATATAATCGTGGAAGGGGGAAATAGTTTTTACCAGGATGACCTCCGCCATGCTGGGCAATTAAAACCTAAAGGCATTCACTACCTAGATGTGGGGGTGAGTGGAGGCATCTGGGGTTTAAAAATTGGCTATTGTTTGATGATCGGTGGGGAACGGAAGATCTACAAGTTTCTGGAACCTATCTTTAAATCATTGGCTCCGCGCGATGGATATCTTTATTGCGGAAGCACGGGAGCTGGGCATTTTGTAAAGATGATCCACAACGGTATTGAATATGGATTAATGTCTGCCTACGGAGAAGGGTTCGATCTTCTTTTAAATTCCCCTTATGGTGCAGAGTTAAATTTGGCCAAAGTTGCGCATCTTTGGAATCAAGGAAGCGTAGTGCGCTCTTGGCTTTTAGAGCTTCTGGCATCGGCGCTTAAAAAAGATCCTCATCTTTCTTCTATTAAAGGATACGTAGAAGATTCCGGAGAAGGCCGTTGGACTGTGCAACAGGCTATAAATTCGGCTGTGCCTACGCCAGTTATAGCTTGTGCTCTTTTCCAGAGATTTCGCTCGCGGCAAACCGATTCTTTTGCTGATAAAATCTTAGCGGCCCTGCGCCAAGAGTTCGGCGGGCATAGGGTGATAAAGAATAAGCCTTGAACGACTTAATTTGCGCTTCTTGCCAAAAGAGATTTCCTGGCCAAGCAAGAATCTGGAAATGTTCCTGCGGCGGAATTCTGGACATTGAATTTTCCGCTTCTTTCCCTATAGAAAAAATTCGCCAAAGAAATTTAAGTATGTGGCGCTACCGGGAAGCCATTCCCTTGGAAGAAGATGAAAACATTATTACCTTGGGGGAAGGTTTTACCCCCTTAATCCCCTTAAATTTTGCCGGCAAAAAAGTTTGGATCAAACAAGAGCACCTCTTTCCACAGGTTCTTATAAAGACCGGGGGGCTTCAGTACTCGTCAGTAAAATAAAAGAATGGGGGATAAATGAAGTAATAGAAGATTCTTCGGGAAATGCTGGTTGCGCTATTGCTGCTTATTGTGCCCGGGCAAAAATCAAATGTGAGATTTTCGTTCCCCAAGATACTTCACCTGCTAAGCTGGCTCAGATTCAAGCTTACGGGGCCATGGTGCGCCTCATACCTGGATCACGGGAGGATACAGCGCAGGCCACCCTAAAAGCCGCCGAAAAAATTTATTATGCCAGCCATTCCTGGAATCCTTTTTTCTTCCAAGGCACTAAAACCATGGCTTTTGAGGTATGCGAGCAATTGGGTTGGCAATCTCCAGATGTAGTAATTCTGCCGGTAGGAAATGGGACACTTCTTCTGGGGTGTTTCTGCGGTTTCCAGGATCTGCGGCAAGCTGGCCTCATCGACAAAATCCCCCGCCTAATTGGCATTCAAGCAGCCAACTGCGCCCCTTTGTATTTGGCCTGGCAAAAAAATTCCCCTGACCTTCCTTTCATCACGAAGAAAGAAACCTTGGCCGAAGGAATCGCCATTGCTGCCCCAGTACGGGGTAAACAAATTTTGCAGGCGATTAAAGAAAGTTCTGGGGAGGTCATGATCGTTGAAGAAGAGGAAATTAAAGCAGCCTTAATAGATGTCTCTCGCCGCGGATTTTATATTGAACCCACCGCCGCGGCGACTATTGCTGGCGTACATAAATATGTTGCTCATTCTTTTCCTGGAGAAACCATCGTCTCCGTATTCTCCGGCCATGGATTAAAGGCTACCGAGAAAATTTTAAAAATATTGGCCAGTCTTCATTAAAATTATATTATATCCATCCCCTAGCCTTGTAATAAATTATCGCTCCATACTCTCTAACTATGTGCCCAAAAACTTGCAGGCGAATTAAAGTATTATGGGCATATTTTTCGTACGGATCAGCTGGAGCAGGATATACCTTTAAGCCCAAATTTTCAAAAGCCAAAAGGGCTCGCTTCATGTGGACATAGGAAGTAACAATGAGCAAGTTTTGCCATTTATTTTTATCCGCAATTTTTTTTACCTCTAAAACTTGCTCCCGCGTATCACTTGAATTCTTCTCTACCAATATATCTCGCTCCAGAATTTTTAATTTTCGTGCTTCTTGAGCGAATACTAAGGCTTCTGGAATTCCTACTTGGGCCGTATCTCCTCCCGCAAAAAGGATCTTGGGGGCCCATCCGGCATAATACAACTGTGTTCCCCGGAGAAGTCTCTGGGCTGATCGTTGAGATAAGAAACGACCCCGATCAATTCCCCCTCCTAAGACTACGATGGCATCGGCTTGGCGTACTTCTTCTCCAACATGCAGTGGCCGAAGCATGTAATCATTTAGAGGAGTAAAGGAAATTAACAAAACCAATAAAAAGATCAACCATAATAATAGGTTAATACCTAAAAAAACTCTCTCAAACAGAGGTTTTGCTTTGGCCATTTTTTTCTTTATCTTCCTCGTTATTCGGCCTTATTATAGGCAAAGGCCAAAAGGATAGCAAGAAAAAGTTCGCCAATATTAATGGTTTATGTTGTTAATCACCAAAAATATACTTTCAGACCATCAAATCTAAATCTTGACCATCGATCAGTTTTAGTATTTCTCGCCAGCAGGAAACAGGCGGGAGGGGGAGAGGCGAAATAAAGAACGGCGAGGACATACTTGTCTATACCAGATAAACTTAAATAATAGCTTCCTTCTTTTAAAATAAATGTCTATCTCCCCGCGGGTACCTATGAAAGAATATGGGCCTCATTTTAATGAGCCTCTCTCCCGCCCGCCTGAACCAAGCTGGAATTTAAAAACTGATCGACGGTCAGTAAAAGGAGGCCTTGACAAAAAAGTCATACCCGATTAGGATGGTCATATTTAAAATTCCCCAAAGGAGGAGGTGATTAAAAAGGGAAGTTTGGCTAAATTTTTTGAAAAATTTAAAAACAAAAAATCAAGGAGGCCAGTCATGAAGAAATCAATTTATTACTCATTTATTATAGGTTTAATCGTTGTTTTAGGCTCAACTTTCGCCTATGCCCAAGCTAAGAAGGAAGCCTTCAAATATGAAGATAAAATTGGGGTAGTGAAGATTAAACCTGGCGAACCTATCCACATTGCTTGCTGGATGGTCGTCGCCGGACCCGATGCTTCTTTGGGCACAGACACCAAAAGGGGAGTAGAAATCGCCATTGACGATAAAGGTGGAAAAATTTTAGGCTTTCCCATTAAACTAACTGTGCAAGATACAGGTTGCAATGCGGAGGGCGGGCAAGTGGCCGCCACTAAAATAGCCGCTGATCCTACGGTCGTCGCGGCTATCGGTTCTAACTGTTCAAGTGAAGCCCGACCTGGAGCGCCTATTCTCTGGAAAGCCGGAATTGCCACTGTTTCTCCTTCGAACACGGCCCCCTTCCTCACTGATCCTAAACGCGGGCCTGAGTACGATGGTTATCTGCGCACAGCTCATAACGATAAAGTTCAGGGAGCGGTAGCGGCTGAATTTGCCATTAAAAAACTAAAGGTTAAGAAAGCGGCCACTATCCATGATGGCAGTCCTTATGCAGAACAGCTCCAAGCTGTATTTGCCGCCACCTTTAAGAAATTAGGAGGCACGATCACTTCCCAAGAAGCGGTAGCGCCCACCGATACTGATATGCGGCCGGTACTTACTAAAATAGCGACGGGCAAACCAGAATTTATCTATTATCCCATCTTCATCGCTGCCGGAGGGCATATAACTCGCCAAGTAAAGGAAGTAAAGGGGTTAGAAAAAGTTTATTTAATGGGTGCTGACGGCATCTTCTCCACGGATTTTTATAAGGCTGCTGGCGAAGCCGCTATTGGTATGTATCATTCCAGCCCTGATTTTTCTGCATTCGGGGCCGGCTATAAGAGCTTCCTCGAGAAACATCAAAAAAAATACGGCGAAAAACCCATAGCCCCTTTCCACGCCCATGCCTATGATGCGGCGATGATGGTTTTTGCGGCCATTGAAAAAGTGGCTAAAAAAGGACCCGATGGCACCTTATACATTGGGCGGAAAAAATTGCGGGATGCTCTTTACGCCACTAAGAATTTTCCAGGTTTAACCGGAAATTTGACTTGTGACAAATACGGAGATTGTGCTGACCCCCGCATCGCCATCTATTTAACCACGGAAGAAAATATTAAAAAATTGGTAATGCCCGATAAGCCCTTCTGGATACCCTCTCCGCCCGAAACAAAACCACCCGCCAAGAAAGCACCGGAAAAAAAATAGGCTGGCTGATGAGCTGAGCGATTCGGCTCAGCTCATTCATCCTTTTTAATAAGTGAGGAATTATGCCCCAGAAGTGGATAGAAAGAATTAACCTAATGGATTTTTTGATGTGGTCAATTGGAGGTTTAATCCTAACCATAATCATCTGGGGTTCCATCGCTACCTTAGCTTCGGCCCGCTATACCTCTCATCATTGGTTTGATTTTATTATATTTGGCCTGGCCCAAGGAAGCATATATGCTCTGATTGCTATGGGCTATACCATGGTCTATGGTATTCTGCGCATGATTAATTTTGCCCATAGCGAAGTGTTCATGAGCGGTCCTTACACGGCTTATTTTGTAGCCGCTTTTTTTGCTTCTTCAGGCCTCTTAGACCGTTCCCCTATTTTTTGCTTAGTAGCCATCTTTCTTGTTTCCATGGCTATGTCGACTTTAATTGCTGTTCTTTTAGAAAGGATCGCTTACCGACCTTTACGCTCTGCCCCGCGATTGGTCCCTTTAATCACCGCTATCGGCGCTTCTTTTTTTCTGCAGTATACTTTTCGAGGGCTCTATGGGTCTGGATTCCAGGCTTACCCGGTGATCAAAATACTGGAAGGACAATGGCTGTGGGGAGAATTCCGGATCTTAAAATTTCAAGCCGTAGTGATTATAGCTGCGGCCCTACTCATGGCCGCTCTTTATTCTTTCGTCCAACGGACCAAAATAGGCAAAGCCATCCGGGCGGTCTCCGAAGATAAAGAAATGGCCTTTATGGTCGGTATTGATGTAGACCGCATGATCGTGATTACTTTTGTCGTCGGCGGGATGGCCGCCGGCGCAGCGGGAGTTCTTTATGCTATAATGTTTAAGCAGGTTCATTTTTTCATGGGTTTTATCCCGGGCATAAAAGCCTTTACAGCTGCCGTATTGGGCGGCATAGGTAACATTCCCGGAGCAATGTTGGGAGGCATTTTTTTAGGGGTTGTGGAATCAGTAGGGCCCACGCTTTTTCTCGATGGTTTGGGAATCGTCGCCCCTTATCAATTAAAAGATGCCATTGCCTTCATCTTGTTAGTTTTAGTCCTGATCTTTCGCCCCACGGGTCTCTTGGGGGAAAGATTAGCTGTAAAAAAGGCTTGAAAATGAAACTGGTCAAGATGATATGGCCCTATGGCCTTAAATTAGGCCTCGGTGGAGGAGTGGTGGCTATACTCCTCGCTTTAATAGGTATGGTCGAATCATTTCACCAAAGGCACATAATTAGCGAAATAGCTTCCATGGGCCAAACTTTATTAGCCTGTACCGCTCTGCTATTTAGTTATTTAGCGGGCAGAAAAATTTCGCGGGATCACCTTTATATAAGTTTGAGCAACGCGATCATCTGTGGTCTTTTCTTGGGGGTTGCTTTGGCTTTATTGGTAAAAATAAGTACCATTTTAAATCTCCGCGCCGTTTTTATTAATGCTTCCCCTATGCTTTTTAAAATTTTAACTTTTGGCCAAGGACCAGAAAAGGGTATCCCTCTTTTGATCGTCTCCGGTTCTTTCCTTGGCTTATTAGGCGGCTGCCTCTTTCTCGCTCCTCCTTTATGGCGGAGGATTTTTTCTGTTTCTTTGGGCAGCGTAATTTTAATAGGCATTCTCCAGGATCTGTTGCGACCGACCTTCGCCCTTTGGGGACCTTTAGCCATATTGAATGATTGGCTTTACACGGCTAATGGTCTTACTCGCCCCGGTGCCGTAGCTATTTTTATTTTAACAGCTTTAGTAGCATACATATGGGCTAATAAAAAAGGAGCCTGGCAAACCACTTATCAAAGCCTTAAACCTGGCCAGAAAAAGGTCGTGCAGGCCATTTTCCTTTTTCTCTCCTTTTTTATTCTCCTGGCTTTACCCCAAATTTTGGGCCTTTTTTTGAGTGAAGTCCTAACTATAGTTGGCTTATATGTCCTTTTGGGATTGGGATTGAATATTGTGGTGGGTTATGCTGGACTTTTGGATTTAGGTTATGTAGCCTTCTTCGCCATCGGCGCATACAGCGTTGCCCTTTTGACCTCGCCGGAGATTGGCTTTATGAATTTAACGTTTTGGCAAGCCCTACCTTTGGCTATTGCCTGTGGCGTAATCTCTGGAGTTCTTTTGGGTATTCCCGTATTAAAAATGCGGGGCGATTATTTGGCCATAGCTACTTTAGGTTTCGGAGAAATCATCCGTATCCTTGTTCTCTCCGACTTTTTGCGCCCCTGGCTGGGCGGAGCCCAAGGAATTGGCAAAATTCCTAAACCATTTGTAGGGAGTATGGAATTATCTTCACCCCAGGAAATATACTACTTAATCTTGGGCGGCTGCTTTTTAGTGGGCTTTATTTCTTGGCGTTTAAGGGACTCCCGGTTAGGCCGCGCTTGGATGGCTATTAGAGAGGATGAAGATGTGGCTCAAGCCTTGGGCATTAACTTGGTAAGTACTAAATTATTGGCTTTTGCTACCGGGGCCGCCTTCTCCGCGCTCAGTGGAGCTATATTTGCTAGTAAATTAGGTTCAGTCTACCCCCATAGTTTTAATGTTATGATTTCCATAAATATCCTGTGTCTAATAATCGTAGGGGGAATGGGAAGTATTCCAGGAGTTATTGTCGGGGCTTTTGCTTTAGTTGGCTTACCCGAACTCCTCCGGGAATTTGCTGAGTATCGTCTGCTCGTTTACGGAGCAGCTTTAGTAGCTATGATGCTTTATCGTCCAGAAGGTCTGTGGCCTGAACCAATTCACCGCCGCGAGTTACACACTTCCAATTCCTCACCCTGAGGTTGAAAACAAATGGCGAAAACTATTCTTTTGCTAGCCCAGAAAGCAACCAAGAAATTTGGAGGGCTGGTGGCCGTCGATCAATTGGATCTGACCGTACGCGCCGAAAGCATTCATAGTATAATTGGCCCTAACGGCGCCGGGAAAACTACCTTTTTTAATTGCGTTACCGGTTTTTATAAGCCTGAAGAAGGAGAAATTAACTTCGCTGGCCATCCGCTCCTGGGCCTCTTGCCGGACCAGATTGTGCGCCTGGGCATAAGCCGTACTTACCAAAACATCAGATTGTTTCCGAATTTGACGGCGATAGAAAATGTTTTAGTAGGGCTGCATACCCATTTACGTGCTGGATTTTTGGGGATTGTTCTGCAGAACCGCAAAACCAGACAGGAAGAAAAAGAAGCCAATGAAGAAGCTAAACAAATACTCCGTTTTGTAAATTTGACCGGCAAAGGAGACTTTTTAGCCAAAAATCTTCCTTATGGGGATCAGCGCCGTCTGGAAATTGCTCGGGCTTTGGCAGCAAAACCCAAACTTTTACTCCTTGATGAACCTACGGCCGGCATGAACCCGCGGGAGACGCAAGAAATGATGCAGTTTATCCAAAAACTGCGGGATGATTTAGGTATCACTATTCTACTCATCGAACACCAAATGAAAGTGGTCATGGGCATCTCCGAAGTGGTGACCGTTTTAGATTATGGCAAAAAAATAGCCGAAGGAACGCCTGCGGAAATTCAGAATGACCCTAAAGTAATCGAGGCTTATTTAGGGAAGCCCCATTAAGAAACTATGTTATTTTTGGAAGACATCCATACTTATTATGGCCACATTCACGCTTTGCAGGGTGTTTCTCTTTATGTAGGTGCCAAAGAAATCGTCACCCTAATCGGGGCTAATGGCGCGGGCAAGAGTACTACCTTAAAGACCATCAGCGGCTTATTACGTCCTAAACAAGGGACGATTCGTCTGGGTCATGAAGATCTAACTGTTTACCCTCCCCATGAAATTGCCGCCCGGGGCGTGGTGCAAGTTCCGGAAGGAAGAAGAATATTCGGCCGTTTAACTGTCTTGGAAAATTTAGAAATGGGGGCTTTCGCTTGCCGAAATCGGCAGTTGCTCAAGCTTAATCTGCAAAAGGTTTTCCAACTCTTCCCCCGGTTAGAAGAAAGGAGCAAACAAATTGCCGGTACCCTAAGCGGTGGCGAACAACAAATGTTAGCTATGGCCCGCGCCTTGATGGCTAATCCCCAGATCCTATTAATGGACGAGCCTTCTATGGGTTTGGCCCCTGTTTTAGTGGACAGTATTTTTGCCACTATCCAACAGCTTAATGAGCAAGGAACCACCATTCTTTTAGTCGAACAGAATGCGCGCCTGGCCTTACAAGTGGCTAAGCGGGGGTATGTCCTGCAGACTGGGATGGTAGTCTTGCATGACACGGCCGAAAATTTACAACAGAATGAAATGGTGCGTCAAGCTTATTTAGGAGAGTTTTAATTCCGAGATTGGCCAATGAATATTTACGCTATACCAGCAGCATTAGCTTTTGTTATTAACCTGGCTCTCTGTCTAATTGTTTTCTTTGATAACCCCAAAGGAATAGTTAACCGCGTATTTACGCTCTGCATCCTTTCTTTCGTGGCCTGGAATGCTGGGGAATTAATTATGATCACCAGCGAGCATCATGAAATGGCGCTCATCGGCGTTAAAGTCATCTTCTGTGGCGTTTTCCTCTTTCCCGTTTTCTTTCTACATTTTTCATACGTTTTCCCGCAAAAATTTACTCACTTTTTTGATGGCTGGCGCAGTCTCCTTCTTTATGTAGGACCATTAGCCCTTCTAATTCCTTTTATCCTCCTGCTGCAGGTGGATATCGGGCGTGTCTTAAAAATAGGATCAATTTTTTATTATGTATTCACTTTCAAAGGCCCTTTAGAATCCCACGTCTTAGCCCTTATCCTCGCTCTTATTGGTTTAGCTTATTTTGCTTGGGGTGTGGCTAATTTCATCCTTTCTTATCGGCGAACCAAAATTTCCCGCCAAAGGCTGCAAATTTTGTACATTTTACTCGGTATAAGTTCCATGTTTTTCATTGGCCTTATTTTGCATGTAGCCAACTACCTCTGGGAATTCGGCTATTCCTTCTTCTTCGTGGCCAGCCTTTATTCTTTATTGATTAGTTTCTTTTTTGCCTTAGCCATTGTCAAATATCGCCTGGTAGATATTCACTTTATCATTCGCGGTGGAATTCTTTACTCTATTCTCTCCGGCTTGGTCTTGGTTATCTATGTTCTTATCATAAAAAATGTCTGCGACATTTTGGCCAAAAAATTAGAAACCACCTCCCTCTTGGTTGAAAGCGTCTCGGTCTTAGTCTTGGTCTTTTTGCTCCGTCCTTTGGAAAGAAAAGTAGAAGAATTCATCGATCGTTTTCTTTACCGTGATCGTTACCTTTTTCGTTTAAAATTTTTTGAATTTACGCGGACGCTCCTCAACACCCTTGATCTACGCGCCCTCGCCCAGGCTGCGGTGGAATTCATCTCCCAAGCTTTAGTGGTTGATATTATCGGCATGTGGGTTATTGATGAGGAAAAAAACGATTATTATTTAATCAGTGCCCAAAGGAAATTTGGGGAAAAAATTTTTTCTACGGACAGCCCGCTGGTCGCCTTTCTCCAAAAAACTAGTCGAGTTGTGGAACTGGCCCCCCTCAAAGAATATGACCATTTGCAACCAGAAGCCCAAGAGCTTATCGAAAAAGGTTTCTTTATGGCCATTCCTTTCCCCTGGGAAGAAGGGTTATTAGGGTTCCTGCTCCTGGGAGAAAAAAGAAATGGCAAAAGTTTTCCCATCATGGAGATCGAAGCCTTAGAAGCTTTAGCTCCCGCTACGGCTATGGCCATTTCGCGCGCCCTTCTTTACCAAAATTTAAAGAAGAAAGACTGGCAAATGATGCAGTCTGAAAAGTTAGCTGCCTTGGGAGAAATGGCTGCTTCCTTTGTCCATGGGATCAGAAATCCTTTGGGCATTATCTTAGGGGCTGCCGAAACCCTCCAAAAGAACCTTTCCCCTGCTATCCAAAAAGAAATGATCCAATTTATCCGGGAGGAAGGAGAACGGATAAACCAAATGCTCGCCAATTTTCTGGAGTTTGCCAAACCCAAACCCCCGGCCTTTAAAGAAGCAAATTTGCAGGAGATTTTGCGTAAAACCGTAGAGTTAATCTCGATTCCGGCTCAGCAAAGAGGAATTAATATTGTCCAAGAATATCCCTCTGAAGATATTTCCCTTTATTTAGATCCGGAGCAAATAAAGGAAGCTTTACTAAATCTGGAGATAAACGCCTTAGAGGCCATGCCGCAAGGGGGAGTTTTGCGCCTGGTTTTGGCCCAAAAAGATGACCAGGAAGTAATTATTCGGGTGAGCGATACTGGCCAGGGTATTTCTCCCCAAATTAAATCTAAAATCTTCGATCCCTTCTTTACCACCAAAGAACAAGGCACTGGCTTGGGCTTGACTATTGTACATACGGTGGTTAAAAATCATGGCGGAACTATTTCCGTTGCTCCAAATAATGGCCAAGGAACTACTTTTACCATCACCCTTCCTCGGCTGAAGGGTTTAAAAGGTTGTTTTGGCCCATTGGGCCCAATTAAATAAAAATAATTTAAACATACTTAAAAAATATGAAACCCAGAATTTTAGTTGTCGATGACGAAGTGCGCATGCAGCGCCTCTTTGAGATTAATCTGAGCCCCAAATACGAGATCTTGACTTGCGGTGACGGAGTAGAAGCACTGGAACTTATTAAAGTAAAAGATTTCCACCTGCTCATTACTGATTTAAAAATGCCGCGCATGGATGGTCTCACTCTTTTACAGGAGGTGCGCCGGATTCAGCCTTCCTTACCCATAATTATTACTACGGCCTATGGCACCATTGAAAGTGCTGTGCAAGCGATGAAAGAAGGCGCCGTTGATTACATTCTTAAGCCCATCAAAATGGAAGAGATGGAAATATTAATTGAAAAAACTCTCTCTATTAGCCGCCTGCGCGATGAAAATCTAGAACTCCGGCAGGAATTAAAAGCCATCTTCGGTCACGAAAATATTGTGGGCCAGCATCCGGCCATGCAAAAAGTTGTACAACTCATCCATCAAGTTGCTCAAACCAAAGCCACGGTCCTTATTCAGGGAGAAAGCGGTACGGGTAAGGAACTGGTCGCCCGGGCCATTCATTATGAGAGCGATCGTTCCAGTAAACCTTTTGTAGTCATTAACTGCGCGGCTATCCCAGCCAATCTCTTGGAAAGCGAACTCTTCGGCCATGAAAAAGGGGCTTTTACTGGGGCCGTGCGCACCAAAAAAGGCAGGCTGGAACTGGCGGATAAGGGCACTCTTTTTCTCGATGAAATAGGAGAAATGCCTAAAGAGCTGCAGGTAAAAATTTTACGCGTCATCGAAGAACAAAAGTTTCAAAGGGTGGGCGGGACAGAAGATATAGAAGTTGACAATCGGATAATTGCGGCTTCTAATAAAGATCTGAGGCAAGCTGTGGAAGCGGACACCTTCCGCGATGACCTATATTATCGCTTAAAGGTCATAACTATTCATATTCCCCCCCTACGGGAAAGGAAAGAAGATATCCCCCTTTTAGTTGATCATTTTCTCCAAAAACATCGAAGCATATGTAAAAAAGAAATTAGAGGCGTAAGCGAGCAGGCCCTACAGGCTCTTATGGAATACTCTTGGCCCGGAAACGTGCGGGAGTTAGAAAATGCTCTCTTGCGGGGTATGGTCTTATGCCGCGGTGACTTTATTGACTTAGAAGATTTACCGGAAGAACTAAATAAGCAAAATCTTTCGCCCAAGGAATATGAAAGAGCTGTGCCCACTGATCGGCATGAACTAATGCAGATGAAAAAACAAGCCCAACAGCGCATCAAAGAAGAAATCGAGAAAAATTTTATTATCGATGCCCTTCGCCGGGGCAAAGGGAATATTCAACGCTCTGCCGCCATGGTAAATATGGATCGTCGCCAATTTCAAAACTTAATAAAAAAATACGGCATCTCTAAACAGGATTTTGAAAAAGATTAGACTCAAGTGCGAATATTTTATTCGCACTTGAAAGATAAAATTCGCACCTGATAAATTTTTGAAATAATTAATTATTCCTTAATTTCCCCTTCAACTCCCGGGAAGGCGCGGGGCCTAATCTATCTTGAGCTCTTACCTCCTTTTCAAATTATTTAATAATTTCAACGATTTAATTTTTGAAAAACTTCTCTCTCCTGGCGCATTTTTTGCTAAGAAAAAAGATAATCGGAAAATAAAGAACAAAAGGAGAATGAAATGGCAATTGGAGAATTGATTCGGGATTTAAAAAGAAGAGTAACTGGCAGGGAGATCTCCAAATTAGAGCTCTATTATCCACCCACGCAAAATATTCCCATAGGATTACCCAAAGATGTGCAGAGCCTTTGTCCTGAATGTCGCCAAATAATTCCTGCTAAAATTTTGGAAAAAGATGGACGGGTGCTCATGGAAAAAACTTGTCCCGACCATGGTTTTTTCCAGGATTTAATTTCTTCCCTGCCTTCTCTATATAAAAAGGCCGAGCGCTGGACTTACGAAGACGGAGATGGAATATTAAACCCTCAAATCAAAGGAGCAAAAGTTTGTCCGGATGACTGCGGCCTCTGTGACTTGCATATTAGCCACGCTGCATTGGCCAATATCGATTTAACTAATCGTTGCAATTTACGCTGTCCAATTTGCTTTGCCAACGCTAATGTTCAGGGTTATGTTTATGAACCTACTTATGAACAGGTCGTGGAAATGCTCACCATGCTCCGGAATATTAAACCGGTCTTCCCGCCGGCAGTGCAATTTTCAGGCGGCGAACCTACCATCCATCCCCGTTTTTTGGATATTCTTAAAGCAGCGCGAGCCATGGGCTTTAGCCACCTGCAAATTGCCTCCAACGGTATCCGCTTGGCTAAGGATTTAGAATTTGCCCGAAAATGCAAGGAAGCTGGCTTATACACTGTTTATTTGCAGTTTGACGGCACAGATGATGAAGTTTATCAAAAAACTAGAGGTTTGAAAGGTCTCTGGGAACTTAAACAACAAGCCGTAGAAAATGCGCGACAGGCAGGTTTGCGCATAGTACTGGTGCCCACTATCATTAAAACTATAAATGATGATCAAGTAGGGAAAATCCTACAGTATGCCATAGATAATGCTGATGTAATCAGCGGCATAAGCTACCAGCCGGTAGCTTTTACAGGACGGATTTCTAAGGAAGAAAGAGAAAAACAACGTTATACACTTTCCGATTTGGCTTTAGACATAGAAAAACAAACCGGATATTTAAACGCCCTGGAGGATTGGTATCCTCTCTCGGTTACTTCTCCTTTTTCCAAATTACTGAGCGCTATTTGGAAGTATGAAGTGATGAAGATTACCTCCCACCCTGACTGTGGCATCGGTACTTATATCTTTGTCAACTCAAAGACTAAGAGTGTGACTCCTATTACTAAGCTAATCGACATTGAAGGATTCACTACGGACCTAAATAAATTAGTGAAACAGAAGATCTCCCATATCCGTTCGCTGACGGCCTTGAGCGCCCAGCAGCTCTTAAAGAAGCATTTCCGCGAAGAAGAAGCTAAGGACGGCATGACTCCTCAAGTTTGTTTAGAGCTTTTCCAGGGTATCGTAGATAAAGAAGCGCAAAGACGCGTGGAGCTGATCTATAACTGGCATATGATGTTAGTAGGCGGTATGCACTTCCAGGATGGATACAATTACAATGTGGACCGGGTTAAGCGCTGTTGCATTCATTATGCGGCCCCTAATGGCCGAATTTATCCCTTCTGCGCCTATAACTCTGGCCCGGTCTTTCGAGAAAAAATTGAAAAAGAATTTGCTATTCCTCTCGAAGAATGGCGGAGGCGCCATCAGCATTTAGAAGAAAGTGAGTACTTCCTGCCGCAAATTTAAAAATTTTTGGGGTGTTTCCAGTAAAAAGGGAGGAACTTAAGCCTCCCTTTTTTAGGGAGATGAACCACAGAATTGAGGAAATCCTGGATCATTAAGGCTTGTTTTGCTCCCCCAACCGCGTACCATAATAATAACGATAAAGTAATAGAGCTCCTATAATCAGCAGAATTATTGGTCCTACCAAGTCGCTCCAAGCTTCAAATTCGGGAAAGAATTCAATCACAAAATTGACCACAAATAAAATTACACCAATGCCACCGACTATCCAGCCGGCCCAAGTGCGCCGATTAATCAAGAAAAGTCCCAGACCTATGACTACTAAAAGCAGGGGCCAACTTGTTTCAAAATTTAAAATGAACAAACGATGAAGAAGAAGCAGTGCCCCTAAGGTCACCAAAATAAGGCCACTCATTAAAAGTCCTTTTTTCCCCCTGCTCATGATTACTTTTAATTTCTCCTTATATTTAAATTTTAATCTATCTTAATTTTTCATAATATCCAATTTTAGAGGTACTGGCAATAATTTAAATTACGCCCATGGCTAATTCATTTTTATTAATCATCTATCTCTGCTTTTAACGGCTTAATCCGGGAAAGAATTTTGCAATTATCAATGTTTTCTTCATGAAAAGTGTGGACGACGACCAGGATAAGATTAGTTTGGCTTTGGATTGGTCATTCAAAATTGTATTGCATTTTTTATTCCTTCTTGATTCCAAGTAGACAACTTTCGTCAGAACAAGTAAACATGGGCCCGCCCTTTGGGCTGACCAAATTCGGCAAGGGACGAGCCCTTGCCCTACGAAATAGGGGGAACTAATGACTCTTCATTTGGACTATTCCAGTCCCGAAAAGAGAAAAAGAATCATGAAAAGTTGACGCATAAGTAAAGCATTCCTGATAGGGAAAGGTTTGAATTTTCATATTGGGTCTGCTAAATTATTTTGAGGGCAAAGAAAAAGTTAAAATTTATGGAAAAATTTTTAGAAAGTCTTAAAAAGAGTCGTTATTACGCTCCCCAAATTGTCTACCATCACCGGATTCCTCCGCGGGAAGGCCAATGGGCGATTGATGAAAAAATTTCTCCCCGCTTGCTCACTTCTTTGAAACATTTGCAAATAAAAGCTCTATACGCTCATCAGGCCGAAGCCATTCAAAAAATCAGGCAAGGGAAAAATGTAGTAATAGCCACTCCTACAGCCAGCGGAAAAACCCTAATTTATACCCTGCCGGTAATAGAAAGCCTCCTCAAGGATCCCCAAGCCAAGGCTTTATATGTCTTTCCCTTAAAAGCTTTGGAACAAGACCAATTAAAATTTCTCGCGGAGTTTATTGCTCCTCTGCAATCTCAGCTCAATCTGTCTACTCCTGCAGCCATCTATGATGGAGATACCTCTTCTTATCGCCGACAGAAAATCAGGCAGGCCTTACCTCCTGTTTTAATTACTAACCCAGATATGATTCATCTCAGCCTACTTCCCTTTCATACCCAATGGGCATCCTTTTTCCAAAGTCTGAGATATGTTATCCTGGATGAGCTCCATACTTATCGCGGAATTTTTGGTTCGCATTTAACGCAAATCATGCGCCGCTTGGAGCGGGTCTGTGCATTTTATGGTTCGGCCCCCCAGTTCATTGCTTGTTCAGCTACCATTGCCAACGCTCAAGAATTCGCCGAGAAAATTACTGGCCTTCCTTTTGTGGCTATTGAAGAAAGCAGCGCTCCTAGCGCTGGCAGAAATTTTCTCTTCTTGAATCCTACGGCGAGTCCTTATACATTGGCCGTTAAACTTTTTTTAGACGCCTTAGATAACGGCTTCCGGACTTTAGCTTTTACGCAGGCCAGAAAAATTACTGAGCTCATCCACACCTGGATTTTAAAAGATCGCCCGGATTTAAAAGGACGAGTCAGCTCCTATCGCGCGGGGTTTTTACCTGAAGAACGACGAGAAATCGAAAAAAAATTAGTCTCTGGTGAACTTTGGGGCGTAATTTCTACTAGTGCTTTAGAATTAGGGATTGATATTGGCGGATTAGATGTTTGCATCCTCGTGGGCTATCCAGGAACTATTGCGGCCACCTGGCAAAGGGGAGGTCGGGTAGGCAGAGGTGATAGAGAATCACTGATTGCTTTAATCGCCCAGCCGGATGCTTTGGACCAATATTTTATGCGTCATCCCCGAGACTTTTTTAGCCGCAGTTTTGAAAGCGCCATCGTCGATCCCCATAACTCAGTCATTGTCTCTAAACATTTAACTTGCGCGGCTGCCGAAATCCCTTTACGTCTGGAAGATAAAACTTTTCCTTTAGAAAAATATCGCCCCCTACTCAATCAGCTCGTGGCGGAAAAGGAGCTTCTGCCTAGCGCCTCTGGCCGGGAGTGGTTTGCTCATCGCCTGCACCCCCATCGGTTAGTCGATATCCGTTCCGCCGGCGAAAGCTTCACCATCTTCGAAGAGAAAAACAAACGGATAATTGGTAATATTAGTGTACCCCGCGTTTATAGCGAATGCCATCCAGGAGCTATCTATCTGCACCGGGCCGACACTTATTTAGTTACCCACCTTGATCCCGGGAAGAGAGAAGTCTGGGCTGAGCCAGTGGAAGTTGATTATTATACCCGCGCTCTTTCGCAAAAAGAGACAGAAATTCTTTCGGTCAACTTACAAAAAGAATTTCCCCGTTTTACAGCCTGTTATGGCCGCCTAAAAGTTACCGAAAAAGTGATCGGTTTTGAAAAACGCCGTATCTTTGGGCAGGATCTTCTTAATGTGCAAGAGCTGGAACTCCCTTCTTATATTTTTGAGACCATGGGTCTTTGGATTATTCTCCCAGAAGAAATACTTGCCCTGGTTAAAAGGGCCGCGGGACATTTCATGGGCGGAATTCATGCCATCGAACACGCTGCCATTGCCCTTTTCCCCTTATTTGCCCTTTGTGATCGTAATGATTTGGGAGGAATATGTTATCCCGTTCACCCGCAATTAGGGAAACCGGCAATTTTTATCTATGATGGCTATCCAGGAGGAGTGGGACTGGCGGAATATGGTTATGGTCTATTGGCGGAGCTTCTGGAAAAAACTCTTTCTTTAATAAACAGTTGTCCTTGCCTGGAGGGCTGCCCTTCTTGTGTGCACTCTCCCAAATGCGGCTCAGGGAACAAACCTTTAGATAAGAAGGCCGCGGAAGTCGTCCTTTCTTGGTTGTTGCAGAAAGAGCCGGAGATAGAAGCAAATGATAGACTAGAAACCACGCCAGAAGAAAGACTCATCTTAATGGAAGAGATTACCATTGGTCAAATGGCCACCGCCCAAAACTGGCCGCCTCCTCCCGAGCTGATCCAAGAATTTTCTCAACACCGCATTCTCTTTCTCGATTTGGAAACGCAGCGTAGTGCCGAAGAAGTTGGGGGGTGGCAAAATAAGCATTTGATGCGCTTGGCCGTGGCGGTGATTTATGATTCCCTGGAAAATTCCTTCACGGAATTTACGGAAGAACAGGTCCACGAATTAATTTTAAGGCTCCAATCTGCAGATCTAATCGTAGGATTTAATATCTTTGACTTCGACTATCAAGTTTTAAGGGGCTACTCGCCGTTTCCTTTTTCCAAACTCAAGACCTTTGATATTTTACAAGAAGTTGCTAATTCTTTGGGTTATCGCCTTTCTCTAAATCATTTAGCGCACAAAACTTTGCAGGTAGAGAAAACAGCCAATGGTCTGCAGTCGCTGCAGTGGTTCAAAGAAGGAAAGATAAAGGAAGTAATCGCTTATTGCCGCCAAGATGTGGAAATTACCAAAAACCTTTTTCTATTTGGATTGGCTAATGGGTATCTTTTGTTTGAAACTAAAGCTGGCCACTTAGTTCGTCTACCGGTTTCCTGGAACTTACAAAAAATACTTACCAAATTAGCACCTAAAACAAAAAATTGCTGATCATTCCATAGCCCTACATAATAAAATGGGGACGGTAGATAGATGAATAACTTTGCTGGCTACACTTCCCAAAACAAGTTGGGAAAATCCCGTTCGCCCATGCGTGGACATGGCAATAAGATCAAATCCGCGATCTCGAGCATGATCAACGATCTCTTGCGCATCATTTCCATAACGGACTACTGAATTCACCTTTACGCCCACACTGCTCAAATCATTTTCTATTTTGGCCAAATATTCTTCAGCCTCGCGAACTACTTTTACTTGGTGTTGAATGGGATCCATGCCCGGTAGGGTATGGGCCAAAGCTACACGCAAAAGAGTCACTTCCGCATCATGTATCTTAGCCAACCACTCCACCCGCGGTAAAATCTTCTCCGCCAACTTGGACCCATCTAAAGGCACCAAAATTTTTTTAAACATCCCTCCCATTGGCCCGCCCCCTTTAGACTCCTATCTTCTCACTTCTTTGTTTACTTTGGCAGCCTTAATTTTTTGCTGCTTGGGGCGAGATATCTTCTCGCCCCCTAAATTTTCGATCACTCCCGCTCAAAATTCAACTTGTTTTAAAAAAATAGCCTTAGAGGTTTATATTCGAATATTTCCTCCAGGGACGAACTTCAGATTTATTCTCCAGAATATCCAGGCAGCGATTAATATACTTGCGCGTATCATGGGGCATGATCACATCGTCAATATAATTCCGTTCGGCGCCTCGGTAAGGATTTTCGTAAAGGTCACTATAAAGCTGGATTCTCTCCCGGCGCGTCTCCTCGGGATTAGGAGAATTCTTTATTTCTTTGGCAAAGATTACGCTCGCTGCTGTATCGGCTCCCACGATAGTCACCCGAGCCTGCGGCCAAGCAAACATAAAATCAGCTCCCGTATCTTTGCAGCACATTCCCAAATATGCTCCCGCATAAGATTTACGCAAAATAATAGAAATTTTGGGGACAGTAGCATCGATATAGGCGTAGAGCATTTTTGCTCCATGGCGTAAAATCCCTTTCCATTCTTCTTCGGGCCCAATCCAATATCCAGGTGTGTCATGGAGATTTACTAAAGGGATATTAAATAAATCACAAAAACGCACGAACCGAGCCACTTTATCAGCCGCATCACAATCGATGGCCCCCGCTTTAGACATTGGTTGGGAAGCCACGATCCCCGTAGTCCGCCCGTTGAAACGGCCAAAACCAATAATCACATTAGTCGCGAAATACTTAAAAAGCTCGAAAAAATAGCCGTCATCTACAATCTTTAAAATTACTTTGTGCATGTCAAAAGGCTTAGAAGGCCTTTCTGGAACTAAAGTATCGAGCTCAGGAATAATCCGCTCCGGATCATCATGACACTCTTTCCGCGGAGGCTTTTCTTTGTTATTCGAGGGCAGAAACTCTAAAAGTTCCTTGGTTTTATCCAGACAATCTTTGTCATCTTCGGCCACCAAATGAGTCTGGCCTGTTTTATAAGCATGAGCTTTAATGCCGCATAGCTCCTCCAGGGAAATCTCCACGCCTGTCTGTGTTTTGACAAAAGCCGGCCCGGCAATACCCATAAATCCGGTGTGCCGTGTTTGGAAAACAAAGTCTTGCATGATCGGATGGTAAGCCTGACCGCCCAAACACGGCCCCATGAGTAAAGCAATTTGAGGAATAATTCCCGAAGCTAAAATTTGCGAACGAAAGAGCCAGGCATAGGATTGCAGAGTATCCATCCCCTCTTGCAAACGGGCGCCCCCCGAATCATTCATGCCTACGAAAGGCCAGCCCTTCTCTTTGGCAAAATCTATGGCTTGGGAGAACTTTTTGCCGTGATACTCTCCAAAAGTCCCGGCCATAGAAGTGTAATCTTCCGCTCCCACTACCACCATCCGTCCATTAACTTTTCCAAAACCAGTAATCACCCCCTCGGCTGGAACTTCTCTTTTATCCATCCCAAAGGCTGTAGTGCGGTGTTTGACGAAAATGCCCAGCTCCGTAAATGTCCCGGGATCAAAGAAATATTCTACGCGCTCCCGGGCGGTCATCTTTCCCTCTTTGTGTTGGGCAGCTACCGCTTGCGGCCCGCCCATTTGCATGATTTTGTTTCTTTTTTCTTCATACTCCTTATAGATAGCTTCAAACCCTTTTTCTTTATATTCCATGGAGAATAATCCTCCTTTTAGCGGTTGGCTTTTCGATAACCCAATTGATCTAAAGCAATAATAGTTTTTTGAATATTTGCCGTTCCTTCCACAATTTGAATTGATTTGGCGTCTCGATAATAACGGGCTACTGGATATTCCGTAGAATACCCATAGGCACTAAGAATTCTCATAGCAAAATCAGCTGCTCGGCCAGCCACTTCGCCGGCAAAATACTTGGCCATAGAAGTTTCCAGCACATTGTTTAGATTTCCTTCATCTTTCTGGACGGCCGCTCGATAAACTAATAATCGAGCTGCTTCAATCTCTGTGGCCATAATGGCAATCATATCCTGATTCATTTGAAACTGCCCAATCTGTTGCCCAAACTGCATCCGTTCATTGCAATATTTGATGGCGGCTTCCAAGCAAGCCTGAGCAATGCCAACTCCGCCAGCAGCGCAAGAAAGACGGGTCTGATTTAGCGAACCAAAAACGTGCTTCACGCCATCACCCAGTTGACCCAAAAGTGCCTCTTTGGGAACTTTAACATCTTCCAGGATAATTTCCCCCGTAGGGGCAGAGTGCAATCCCAACTTATCAAGGGGCCGTGTAGTAATTCCAGGAAGATGCATTTCCAATAGAAAAGTGGAAAGGCCTTTGCTTTTTGCGGCTGGGTCATGGTAGGCATAAAGAATGCATAAATCAGCTACCTGCGCGTTAGAAATCCAAGTTTTCGATCCATTTACTAAAAAATAATCCCCTTTGGGAATAGCCGTAGTTTTCATAGACATAACATCGGACCCGGCGTTAGGTTCGGTGATGGCAAAACATCCTATCCATTCGGTGGACACTAACTTAGGAATATACTTTTTCTTCTGTTCTTCCGTTCCATACCGGAGGATAGAGAGGGCCGGACCAAAGGTCTGCATATTAAAAGTAACGCGCAAAGAGGCGCTGGCTCGCGCTATTTCTTCAGTTATAATCGTCCCCGCCAAAAAACCCATTCCGTTTCCCCCATACTCTTCTGGAATCAATGTGCCATAAAACCCTAAATCAGCCATCTTCTTTACTACTTCCCGGGGAAAATAATGTTCCGTTTCCCATTTATCCGCAAACGGGGCTATTTCTTTTTCAGCAAAACTACGGGCAGTTTCCCGCAATGCTTGGAGCTCTTCGCTTAACTTAAAATCCATTTCCCATTCCTCCTTTTGGCCTTATGAGCCAAGCCTTCCGATTTCTTATTCATCGGCCAGTTCGTTTAAATTATTCTATTACCATTAATACCATATCAGTTTCGCAGGTCTGACCTACGCTCACCTTGATTTCTTTAACTACCCCAGAAATGGGGGCCACAATAGGCATTTCCATCTTCATCGCCTCAATAACAGCTACTTCATCATCTTCCTTAACTCGATCTCCTACTTTAACTTTGATATCCACAATTTTCCCTACCATGGGCGCAACTACGTTTTCCGCCATTTAATATCTCCTTTCTTCTTATTTTCTTATTTTCTGGTGTTCTTCATTTTCTATGCAAAACATATAATCCTATACCTTAGAAAAATAATTTTGTCAACTTTCTTTAAAACTGATTTATCAATCCCAGCCCAGGTTAAAATTTAAGAGTGAGCAACGGTCAGTCTTTAAAATTTTCATCATCTTTGCTTGTTAAAACAACTATTAATTTAAAAATCAATTTTCTTTTTATTTGACATTTATTCTTAAGTTTATCTATATTCAAGATATCCAATCATGAAATGGTCAAGCTTTTCTTTTGCAAGAATTTTGAGGATTTGGGCGCGTAAATTAGCTTTTTTTATTCCCCACTCTTTCCTCTTGAGTCTATTTCTGACTTTTGTGGTCTACTTTTTAGGCATTTTTTGGGCTTATCATGGTCCTTTTGACATGATCAAATTTTGGGCAAATGGTTTTTGGAGCTTCTTGGGTTTTTCCATGCAAATGGTGGTTATGATCCTAAGCACTTTTAGCATTGCCAGTGTACCTTTCATCCGTAAAATAATTCGCCGCTTAGTTGACCTATTAGCCAAGCCGCGCCGAGGTCTAATATTTTTAATTTTGGCTACAGGAATCATTTCCTGGATACATTGGGGCTTGGGTATGGTAGTCGGCGCTGTCATAGCCAGGGAAATGGGCCGAAGAATCTCGGGCATAGATTATCCCTTACTGGTTGCTGGTGCCTATTCGGGAATATGGGCCGGAAGTTTTGGCCCCTTCGCTTTTATTCCGTTAGCTGTTAGCCAACCGGGACATTTTTTAGAAAAATTTATGGGTTTGTATCCTTTATCTCTTACTTCCCTCAGCTCCTTTTCCATTTTGGTTTCCGGATTAAGCTTAATTTTAATCTCTTTGTTTATGGGATTGATCTGTCCTCCTTCCTCAGAAGCTAATCCACCTCCGGCTAACCTTTTACGCAGGTTTGATGAAGAAGATCGCGAGGAAGATGAATCTCTCCTTGCTGAAAAAAAATTAAGAGAAGGCCGCATTTCCTTGGGCCTTTGGTTAGAGCATAGCCGCTGGCCGGTTTGGTGGATATCCCTTATGGCTTTTTCTTATCTGGTCTATTGGTTTTACGGAAGAGGTTTTGAAATTAATTTAAATATTTTGAATTTATTTCTCTTCATCTTGGCCCTCTTATTGCATGACACTCCGGCGCGCTTCTTAAGCTCTATGGAAAGGTCAATCCGTCCTATTTACGGAATCATTGTGCAATTCCCCTTTTATGCTGCGATTCAAGGCATGTTAATTTCTTCAGGATTAGCTACTATCTTTTTTCAATGGTTATTAGCCATTTCTTCCTCGAATACTTATCCTTTCTTACTTTATTTAAATGCCATTTTGATAAATTTCTTCCTGCCCACATCCGAAGCAATCTGGGAGGCGCAGGGGTTATTAGTTATAAAAAGTGCCCAAAGCTTAAGTATACCTTTGCCCCAAGCCATTAATATCTTCACTGCTGGAGAATTGGTAGCCAATCTCATTCATCCTTTTTGGACAATCCCCATTTTGGGTATTTGTGGAATAAGTATTCGGGAGATTATGGGTTATTGCCTCTTCGCTTTTATTATTCTCTCCGCGCTTTGGATTACTTGCTTTACTTTTTTCCCAATATAAATAAAATTATGTTTATAAGAAAAAGATCGGACATGTCCTTCTGGAAAGCAATCAAATGGAAGCCATAACTGGGAGAGAGCGCATCCGCGCCTGTATGAAAAGAACTTATGCTGATCGAGTTCCTATAGGATTAATTTTAGGACCTTTTCGAGCGAAGATTTTGGGTTGCTCCCTTAAAGAATACTGGCTAAGTGGAAAAAAATTAACAGAAGGGACCTTGGCCGCTTATAATCTTTTTCATCACGATAGCGTAGAGATATCCTGGGACATTGTCATGGAAGCAGAAAGCTTAGGCGCAGAGTTAGAATTTCCGCAGGAAGGAGTTCCCCAAGTAAAAAAATATATTTTAGCTCAAAAATCTGCTTTGGATTCTTTGTCCCTCTCTTCTCCCGAAAAGAATGGTCGGTTTCCTTTGTATATAGAGGCTTGCCAAATTTTGGCCTGCGAATTAAAAGATGTATCTCTTTCGGGCACTGTAAGCGGACCTTGGACCATGGCCACTGCTCTGCGGGGTACCCAGCAATTAATCTTTGATACTATGGATGATTCGCAATTTGTGCATGAGCTTTTAAATTTTACTACCCAAGTAGTAAAAATATTAGGCACGCAAATTTTGCAGACTGGCCTTTCCTTAACTATGGGGGAAGCGGCTTGCTCATGTAGCCTCATCTCTCCGCATATCTACCGGCAATTCATCAAGCCGCGCCATCAGGAGATCGCTGCTTATTTTCGGGAAAAAAAGGCCGGTTTATCGATGCATATATGCGGCTTCATTGATCCGATCATGGCCGACATATTAGATTTGGGTATAGTGGCTTTAAGTATGGACAGCCCTTCTTCTTTGGCCAAGATGGTAAACCTTTCTCAGAAGAAGATAGTATTGGTGGGCAATGTCGCCACCTCTCTATTCGTCCAGGGCTCAAAAGAAGAAATAGAAACGGCCGTAAAAAATTGTCTCCAGGTTGCTGCCCGTGGGGGGGCCTATATTATTTCCTCTGGATGTGAACTACCCTACAATTCCGCTGTCGAGAAAGTTCAGTATTTCATTGCGACCGCTCACCAATATGGGAGGACAGAATTAATCGGCAGTGATTTCTTTTGAATTTTTCCCGTATCTATTTGCACCCTGAGATTATGGTGTTCCACTTCTTTGGTTATGGCCCCGGCGGACCCTTGGAGAAAAGCAGATTAATACTAGAGTATTAGATTAATGCTTTAAACCACATTGCTTAAAGTGAAACCAATTAATAAAAGCTTTTTGTTTATTCCTTTAAAGAAATTTAAAAGAAAAGGTAGAAAAGAAATGAATCATGTCCCTTTAGTTCATGAAGATGTTTATCTAATAGGTTCACCTAACTTGACTTCTCCGGATGATTGCTGTGTTTATCTTATTGATTTAGGTGATTTGGTAATGATTGATGCGGGCGCAGGTAAAAGCGTACCTGCTATCCTGGAAAACATAGCCGCCTTGGGTTTTGCTTCCAGATCTATTGCCGCCGTGGTGTTAACTCATTGCCATATTGATCATATAGGAGGTGTTCCTTTACTGCGGGAGAAAACAGGATGCGAAGTCATTGCCCATGAACTGGATGCTCGTGCTATTGAATCTGGTGATCTGGAAAAAACAGCTGCGGCCATATATGGCACTACCTTTCCGCCCACCCCCGTCGATTATAAATTGAGCGAAGTACGGGAAGTATTAAAGTTTGCCAAAGGTGAAATTCTCTGTCTGCATACCCCCGGACATACTCCCGGATCAATTTCTATAATCTTGGACCATAGCGGTAAGAGAGTCCTCTTTGGCCAGGATATTCATGGGCCCTTCTCCGCATCTTTTGGTTCAAATATGGCCGCCTGGCGTAAATCAATGGAAGTGCTTTTAGGCTTAAAAGCCGACATTCTCTGCGAAGGCCATTTGGGAATTATTCAACCTGAGGCGGAAGTGGAGAAATATATACGCCAATATTTAAGTCTTTACGCCGAAAAAGATAAAAATAAAAAGCCCAAATAATTAAGCCCACGGCCATGGTCAAAGCTCCAAGCATTATAACCTTACTTACCGATTTTGGTTACGCAGGGGAATATGTGGGAGTGATGAAGGGAGTAATTTTAGGTATTAATCCCCAATGCCAATTAGTTGATCTTACCCACCAAATCACTCCCCAAAACATTCAGCAGGCTGCTTTTGTTTTAAAAAACTCCTATCGTTTTTTCCCGCCAGGAACTATTCACTTAGTGGTCGTCGATCCCGGGGTAGGCACTAAGCGCCGTCCCATAATCCTCAAAAAAGATGGGTATTTTTTTGTGGGCCCAGATAACGGAGTTTTTGGCTTAGTGCTCAAGAAAGGAAAATATACGGCCGTTGAAATAACTTCACTATCAATCTTAAAAAGGCCTATCAGTTCAACCTTCCATGGTCGCGATATTTTTGCACCTGTGGCTGCTCATCTCTCTTTAGGTAAAGAAATGCGCCAATTTGGCCCGCGGGTGACTAATCTGCAACAGCTGGCTTGGCCGCCACCGGTTATAAAGGACCAAAAAATAATTGGGCAAATAATTTTTGTTGATTCTTTTGGCAATCTTATTACCAATATTGATCGCGACTTTTTTGTCTCCCAAATTGCCGGTCGGCAATTTAAAATAAAAATAAAGAAATGGAGTCTATCTTGCTTGCAAGAAACTTATGCTCAGGTCCCCGAAGGCAAAATATTAGCCCTCTGGGGAAGTGCCGGGTATTTGGAAATAGCTATAAACCGGGGCCATGCCCAGCGCACCTTAAAAATGGGGCCAGGAGATCCAATTATAATTTCTTTATCTTAAAGTTTTTCCTCTTCACCTTACTCCTCTCCCTTTTTTTTTGGTTAGTCTTTCCTTCCCTTGGCCTGGCTTCTTCTCCGGCCGAAGAAGAGTTGGGAAAAGCCCTACATCTTTACCAAAATAAAAATTATCCACATGCCTGGGAAATTATCCAAAACTTTAAAGAAGATCTCCTCCCTCCGCCCCGGCAAGCAGATTTTTTCTTCCTTAAAGGTCAGGTTTTGCGTCAGCTCTCTAAACCATTAGAAGCCGCCCAAGCTTTTTCGCGGGCGGCGGAACTTCATCAGCTCCTACCTGACTATGCTCTTTATTACCAAGCCGAGTCATGGCGAAATGGGGGAGAAATTCAAAAGAGTTTGGAAACCTATCAACGCTTGATTTCTTCATATCCCGAAAGTCTCTGCACCCCCTTGGCCGAACTTAAAATGGCCGAAATCTATCTCCAGCTAAAAGAATATGCCCAAACTAAGGATATTTGTCGCCGCCTGCTTTCCAGAAATTTAAATAGAGATCAGGCACCGGCAGCCCTATTTTTATTAGCTCAGGCTGAGGAAGGATTGCAGGAGTGGGTTAAAGCTATCCAGACCTATCAAGAGATCTGGCTAAAATATCCTTTGCACAATTTAGCCACCCAAACCCCAGAAAAGTGGGAAAAAATAGCCCGGGCAAAAAAAATAAAAATAGAGAAGATTTCCCCTGCTCTCCTTGTGCAACGGGCTTTACATTTTTATCGGGCTCGTCTGTATGAGAAAACGCTAAAAGAACTGGAAAAAATTCCTGGTTTGCCCCCGACCAAATTCCCCAAAAAATATAACGGTGAATCTTGGATTGATGATTTTTATTTTCATCGGGGAATGTGTCTTTTTTATCTAAAACAATATACTAAAGCCAAAGATATTTTTCATTTAGTGACTCATAACTCTCGAAACGAAACGATTGGGCAACGTTCTTGGCTCTGGATGATCCGTTCTCTATTTCGCGCTGGCTGGAAAGAACAAGCTCTAAGTACTATTTCGCGCTTTAAAAATACTTTTGCGGCCAGTCCTTTTTTAGACCAAATTCTATACCTGCAAGCGCAAATATTAGAAGACCAAGGGGATATGGCTCAAGCCATCTCTCTTTACCAAGAAATAGGGGAAAAATTTCCCCAAAGCTCCTGGAGGTTCCAAGCTCTCTGGCAGGCTGGGTGGCTCTTTTTTAAAAACCAAGATTGGCTAAAAGCCAAACAAGCTTGGGAACAGTTGCAGGCTCTGCACCCCAACTCTCCCTGGGTAGAAAAAACTTATTACTGGATAGGTCGCGCTTGGCAAGAAATGAAAGAGGAAGAAAGAGCTGAAAATATTTTCCAGTATCTGCGCCAAAATTTTCCTGCTTCTTATTATAGTCTTCTGCCCTCCGGCACGGGAAATCTTGCGGAAATCAATGCCCTTTTCTCTGCCCCTTTAGAAGAAAAAACTCTCCAATCTTTTTTAGAAAAAACCAACGGTATTTCTGGGCCTATTAGTTTAGAAAAAGGAAAAGCTTTGGCCCGCTTAGGTTTAACGGAGGACGCCCTTGGTGAGCTGGCGGCGGCTGAAGAAAAAGGAAGAATTTCTTTCGAAATTCAAAAAGAAATAGCCCGGGTATATAGGGAAATTGGCGAGTATGCCCGATCGGCTTTATTGATCCGCAAAAACTTTCGCCTCCGCCCATTAGGAAAGAACATTCCGGAAGCGGAAAGAGCTGCCTATCTTTTGGCCTACCCAGTTGGCAATCTGTTCTGGGTCAATTATTATGCCCAAATTAGAAATTTAGACCCGGCTTTAGTCTGCGCTCTTATTCTGGAAGAAAGCCGCTTCCAGCAGCAAGCTCTATCGGTAGCTGGCGCCAGGGGCTTGATGCAAATTATCCCTAAGACGGGGCAGCAGATTGCCCTGCAATTGGGCTTACCTTCTTTTGAGGAAAAATTGCTTTTTGAGCCAGAGTTTAACTTACGCTTGGGAACTTGGTATTTAGCCCAACTTCTCCAAGAATTCTCGGGTAAATTACCCTTGGCTTTAGCAGCTTACAATGCCGGCCCCCACGTAGTCAAAGAGTGGGTTTCCCGGCTCAAAAATTTTCGGGAAGATGAATTTATCGAAAATATACCTTACTCTGAAACCAGAAACTATGTTATCCGAGTCTTAAACAGCTTTCAGGCTTACCGCTTTCTTTACCGACCCGCTAAGTAAATTCCAGCAAAAGCATTGAATATTCTATTTTCCCAAAAGTTGATCCCCCGGGCTCAAGGATCTTATCCCTCCCCTTTTCTCTAAACTCCTGGGCGAACAAGAAATTAACTATAAGACTTCTTCCGTTCATGTCCGGCCAGATAGTTCAAAGGATCAACCGAAGCCCAGGCGGCTTTTTTCATAGAAATGAGATGAGAGAGAGAAAAAGCATTACAAAGGATGGCCCGCAATCCTTCCCAACCAATCTGGGACCAGGCATACCCTGTCTTATAAAGTTCGGTAAATTCACGGTAAAAATCGGGCAATTTAAGTTTGGTGGGCAAAACGGCATGGACATAGTCAAACAGTTCATAATTTGTGGTAATTAACTTTTCTTTGACGCGGGCAAATAATTCTGTACCTGGCAAAGGAGTAAGAATCGTCAAGGAAGGAGAATATAATTTCCGATCTAATATGTATTGACGCAGGCGGCGGAAATCATCTTTTTGAAAAGACGGATCGATAATGAAAGCAGCGATGACTTCCATTCCCTGAGCCCGCAAAATCTTTAAGGCTTCTTCATTATTTTGTACGGAATTATGCTTGTTCAATTGGCTGAGTTCCTCTTCATCAATTTTCTCGAACCCGATGAACACCTTCCAGAAACCTGCTTTTCTCAGCAGGGAAATAATCTCTGGTTGTTGAACAATAGAGTCACTACGAGCTTGAAAAGTGAAGCGTTTTTTTATTCCATGCTTCAAAATTAGCTCGGCAATCCTTTGGGCTCGCGGGAGGCTGATGAGAAAATTATCATCTGCTAAGAAAACGTATTTTTCTTTAAGCGTCTTAATCTCTTCCAAAACCCTTTCTGGACTTTTCATCCGGCATTTCCCTTGGAAAAACTTCCAAACGCTACAAAAGTCGCACCGATATGGACATCCCCGGGAAGTTTCCATTATGGAAAAGGGCTTTTGGAAACCAAGATGATAGTGTTTCCGATAGCGGGCAGTTAAATGCCGGGCGGGAATAGGTACCTCATCTAAATTGGATATTAAAGCTCGCTCAGCAGTGCGCCAAGGGGCGGTTGGTTCATTCAGAAAAAGACCAGGAATTGTCCTTAAATCCCCACCGCCTTCCAGAACATTGATTATTTCCCGCAGGGCTACTTCTCCTTCCCCGATGACTACCCCATTTATATCTGGACAATAAAAGTCTTCAGGAGAAAGAGAGGCATGGTGCCCACCTACGAATACGAGTGCTTCTTTATTCCAAGTTTTAATCTTATGGGCAATCTCCCGAGTTTGATAAACATCAATGGTAAAAGAGCAATTAATTCCACAAAAATCTGGCTGAAAATCCTTTAGAACCTCTCCAAGATTGTTTTCTAAACGCAGATCTAATATTCTGACTTCATGCTCGGGGATACTTCCCGCAATCGTTTCCAGGCCCAAGGGCTCAACCACTGCTAAGCTTCGGAAACCTAATCCCCGATCTTGAGCAGGCTGTATTAATAAAACCCTCATTTTTTATTATTCCCTTTTCTATAAAAGCAATAAAATAAAAAAGTCCCTTGGTTTTTAATACTCCCAAGGGACCTTTAAATTTTCTGGCGGGGCCGACGGGATTTGAACCCGCGTCCTCCGGCGTGACAGGCCGGCGTTATAGACCAGCTTAACTACGACCCCGGTAGGCGGAATAGGATTTGAACCTATGACCTCCCGCGTGTAAGGCGGGCGCTCTCCCCACTGAGCTATCCGCCCCAAACATCCTTTTTTCTTTTTCCAAATATAGCATATTTTCAATAAAAAAGGAATAAATAATCACGCGGGCGATCCCCTGGGTAAAACACCAAAATTTTTATAAAATTAATCTATTTTTTACCACCCTTTTTTATCTTGTCAAGCTAATTTTTAGCTGACCGTTGATCACTTTTAATATTTATCGCCACAAAAGACAGGCGGGAGGGGGAGAGGCGAAATTAAAATCGGCTGGGAATTGCTTAACTCCTTCTTACCCACCCTTTATCCGCCATAAACGGCGGGGATAAACTTATCTTGAAAATAAAAACCTGAATAATCCTCCCTAATTTAAAGTGGAGACTTTTTATTCCCCGCCCATGCCCATGAAAGAACCATTGCCTCATTTTAATGAGCCACTCTCCCTCCCGCCTGAAATAGGTACGAATTTCAAAAGGGATCGACGGTCAGAATTTTTAGAGATTTCGTAATGGATCACTGGATGGTGGGTGACAGAGTAAGAAAAATTAGTTCCTCTTATTTCGTAGGGCCAGCCTTTAGGGATGGCCAAATTCGGCCAGGGTCAAGGCTTTGCTCTACAAATCTGATCTATCTCGGAATTTCATTACTCCTCCTCTTAACTAAGGTTAGCCAACTTAGAATACCAATGCTTATCCAGACCTTATAAGGCGACCAACGTACCTGGGGTTAAAAATTTGATCATTTGGTTCTCCATTTTTATTCTGTATCCCTATTTTTTTAATCTCGCTGGAATTTGGTGAAAAATATGAAACCGTGGGGATGAACGCCTGTCCGGCGTTACGGGGCATAACCAGCAGCGTTGTACCCTGTCATACCACCGGCGACATTATATATCTTTTTAAATCCATGTTGCTTAAGAATGCTGGCGCCCAGGCTGGACCGCATACCCGAGCTGCAGATTATAACTATTGTTCTGTCCTTTTCTAAATCTTGGTAACGGGTGCGTAAATCAGCAACCGGAATATTAATAGCCCCTTCTAAGTGGTTGTCAGCAAATTCCTGGGGCGTCCGGACATCCAGCAACGCAAAATTGCTGCCATCGGTGATCATATCGTGGAGTTCTTCCACCGAGATCAATTCTAATCGGCTGGTTTCATAACCGGCCATGGCCCAGGCGATCAAGCCACCTTTTAAATAGCCAACAATCCGATCTACCCCAACCCGACGCGCCCAAATACTGGCTTCGAGCGCCTTTTGCTCATCCTCCGCAACCAGCAAAATATCTTTGTCCGTTGGTAGAACCCAACCGGCAAACGTAGGAAAATTAAAATTTAGATCTATATGCCAGGAATGAGAGATATGCTGACTGGCAAAAGCATGATAACTGCGGGTATCGAGTACCACTGCATTAAGGCTATCCATCCGCTTTTTAAATTGCTCCACACTTAATCCTTCCATACTAGGCAGCTCGGCCAGGCGAGTTGGCCCCCGCCGGTTGATATCGCTACAACGGCTAAAATGATCGGGCGCAGGAGGCATATTCTCGGTAAGCGATTTAATGAACGAAGATTTATCCCTGATCTGCAACGCCGCATTAAATTTCCGTTCATAGCCAATGGTACTGGTATACTTGGCGCCAATGGCTCGACCACACAATGAACCAGCCCCATGGGCTGGGTATATTTCAACATAGTCGGGGAGTTTTAACAACTTCTCGTGCAAACTGTGATAGAGTTTTCCGGCTAACTCCTGGGCTATTCCCGGAAAAAGGTCGGGTCGACCTACATCTCCGACAAAAAGTGTATCACCAACGAAGACGCCAACTGGACTATCCGCGCGCGATTTGTCTATCACCACATAGCTGAGATGTTCTGGAGTATGACCGGGTGTTTCCAGTACTTTGAGCACCATATTCTCTAACTCGATGCTATCGCCTTCCGACAAAGGGACATGATCGAAGGTGCCATGCGCTGACTTCGCCGCATAAATTTTCGCCCCCGTCTTCTGGGCCAGATCCATATGCCCAGAAATAAAATCCGCGTGGAGGTGGGTTTGCAGAACGTGGGTGATATCCACTCCCAAAGCCCGGGCTTCAGCAATGTAGATATCCACATCACGCTGGGGATCTATCACCGCGCAACTATTATTGCCCGCAAGAATGTAGGAGCTGTGGGCAATTTTACCCGTAAAGAAATGTTTAAGTATCATGAAAATATCTCCTTTATTTTATGGATTCACAGATTTTTTGCATTTTTTTATTACCTAACCAAGCCATTATTTTTGAGCTGTTGCGAGATTCAATTCCCACCAGAGAGCTTATGCTATCTCTTTCTCCCACTCAAGACTAAAAATATGTAGATCAATTTTCGGCCCGCGGCCTAATTGCCCTTCGGTTTTGCCTATTAATGGATTGTTTTTCAAAAAGCCTTGAATAAAGGAAGCTAAGGCATAGCCAAAATAATAACCCACCCGAGGAATCAACATATTCAGCAATTGCTTTAGTACTGTTCTAAGCCCAAATATTACCGAGATGCCAATAAAATTGTGCCTAATAATTAAAATTGCTTGCCTGGGCTTTTCAGGGCAGGTTTATTTATTAACTTCTATTTCTTTTCTTTTCAATTGGGTTCTGAATTCTATCCCACCTTTCCTTTTCAAAAATAATAATTTTAAAAAATTAATCTTAAAAATTTTTAAGGGAGGCCGCAAGGTAAAGGAAGAACGTCCAATTCGAGAAAATGATGTATTTAAAGTCAGGAAATAACTCTGCTCCTCAAACCGCTTTCCAAATCATTTGGTAGTGGTTATCCACGGCGGGATAACCACTATGCGTATCATTCCGCCCAAATCATCTGAATCTTAAGTCAAAGCGGTCCAAGTTCATTACTTTATTCCAGGCTTTTATGAAATCTGCTACAAACTTATCTTGGCCGTCTGCGCAAGCATACACCTCGGCCACAGCCCGCAACTCATTGTGATGTCCAAAAATTAAATCTACCCTAGTGGCGCTCCATTTCCATTCCCCTGTTTTTCGGTCGTAGCCTTTAAATAAATAAGAATACTCGTCAGCCGGTTGCCATTCTGTTCCCATATCCAAGAGATTCACAAAGAAATCATTGCTAAGAACACCAGGCCTTTTCGTAAGCACACCATTTTTAGAATAACCATAGGTTGCCTCTAATACCCTAAGCCCTCCTACCAAAACGGTCAATTCCGGAACTGTAAGGCAAAGAAGTTGGGCCTTGTCCACCAACAGATATTCGGCCAGAGCATTGGCAGGATCCTTGATATAGTTTCTAAACCCATCGGCAAAGGGCTCCATTGCGGCATAAAAGGATACATCCGTGTGTTCTGGTAAAGCATCTACCCTTCCAGGAATAAAAGGAACTTTCCCGTTAAAACCGGCTTTTTTAGCGGAAACTTCTATCGCCGCACATCCGCCAAGTACAATCAAATCGGCCATGGAAACTTGCTTGTTCTTTTTCTGTTTGATATTAAATTCCTTTTGGATTTCTTTATATACGCCCAGAATTTTTTCTAAATCTTTCGGATGATTTACTTCCCAATCTTTTTGCGGAGCTAAACAAATACGAGCTCCATTAGCTCCCCCTCGCCTATCCGAATTACGGTATGTGGCGGCAGATGACCAGGCGGTATAAACTAACTGGGAAACACTCAAGCCAGCAGCCAAAATTTTATCTTTAAGTTCTTTAACATCCTCTTCATCAATCAATTCATAATCACGCTGCGGCAAAGGATCTTGCCATATGAATACTTCCTCAGGAACTTCCGGCCCAAAATAGCATTCTCGCGGACCCAAGTCACGATGGACAAGTTTAAACCAAGCTTTGGCAAAGGCTTCTTCAAATTCTTTGGGGTTTTGAAGGAAACGTTTTGCAATTTTTGCATATTCTGGATCAAATCTAAAAGCAAGATCTGCAGTCAGCATCATAGGTGGATGTTTCTTATTAGGGTGGTGCGCATCTGGAATAATAGCTGGCGCATTTTTCGCCACCCATTGATTTTTGCCAGCAGGGCTTTTGGTCAATTCCCATTCGTAGTTGAATATAAAATGAAGATAACTTATCCCAAATTTAGTAGGTGTAGAAGACCAGGCAAGCTCAAAGCCCGAGGTAAAGGTATCAGGACCTTTTCCGGTTTTATATTTATTCTTCCAGCCCAGCCCCTGCTGTTCTATGGGGGAGGAATCTGGATCTGGACCGACATACGTATCTGGACAGGCACCATGACACTTACCAAAGGCATGCCCACCTGCCACTAAGGCCACCGTCTCCTCATCATTCATGCCCATACGGGCGAAGGCCACTCGGATCTGTTTGGCCGACGCCACGGGATCAGGATTCCCCTCTGGCCCTTCTGGGTTTACATAAATAAGCCCCATCTCCGTGGCCGCAAAAGGCTTGGCCAGTTCTCCTTCTTTAAAACGTTCTTTTCCAGATAACATCTCAATCTCTGGTCCCCAGTCTGGACTTTCATCAGGCTCCCAAATATCCTCTCTGCCACCGCCAAAACCTATTGTTTTAACCCCCATGTGCTCCAGGGCTACATTACCAGCTAAAATAATCAGATCAGCCCAGGAAAGTTTACGGCCATACTTTTGCTTAATAGGCCAAAGTAAACGAACAGCTTTATCAAGACTCATATTATCTGGCCAGTCAACTCTGGGAGGGAAACGAATATCCCCTGTTCGCGCTCCACCACGGCCATCATAAATTCGGTAACTTCCCGCACTATGCCAGGCTAAACGAATAAATAAAGGACCATAATGACCAAAGTCAGCTGGCCACCAATCTTGTGAATTTGTCATAAGCTCTTTTAAATCTTTTTTCACTTCCGAGAGATTTAGGCTTCCAAATTCCTTAGCATAGTCATAGTCTGATCCATAAGGATTAGCATGCCCACAATTCTGCCGCAGAACTTTGAGATTTAATCTGTTGGGCCACCAATCGGTAATCCATCTTTTTTTTACATTTCCACTCTTCTTTTCCATTTTACACCTCCTTGATTTGTTTTGATTATCCAGCAGGATAACTTTTCTTCATCCTTGGTCTAAAGCCGAGTAAATTCATAACTGGGGAAATAATTTCCTCCTTCCCTTTGCTGTGTCTAGCAAAAAGAGGATTGGTCAGGGGTTAATTAAAAATTTTCCCAATCTACCCACTTTTCAATGATTGATTACAAACTTTCTGTTAAATAGCTTGTATCAAATTTATGAAAATGCTAACATGAAAAATGTGGATCTAAACTAATTAGTAATCTTTCCTAATTAGGAATATATCATAATGAAAATAAAACAGTCAACGGAAAAGAAAAATTTTGATGAATTCATAAACAAGTGTAAAGCCCTTGGCTTAAAAGTTACCCCCCAGAGGACTGCTATCTATAAAGAAGTTTTAAATTGGGCCAATCATCCATCTGCTGAAGTAATTTATAAAAATCTTCGGGATGTCCATCCCAACATATCTTTTGATACGGTAAATAGAACTTTGCTAACTTTGGCGGAGATGGAGGTTATTCAAATTGTGGAAGGTTCAGGAGATGTAAGAAGATATGATCCGAAAACCGAGCCGCATCATCATCTACATTGTATAAAGTGCGGAGCAATTATAGATTTTTACCACAAAAAATATAATAATTTAGAAATCCCCAAAGAATTACAAGCAAAATTCCTTGTAAAAAAAATCAGAGTTGTCATCGAAGGTATTTGTCATAGCTGTCGGGAGCGTTTAGAAAAGTAAATTTCCCTCGCTAATAAAGCCACCAGGTTTCGACCCAATACCGCTCGCCATCCGCCCATCTCCCAAGGGCAACTCTGCTCTTTTCCCTTTTTTATATTCTTCTCCGCTTACATCCGTCTTTGGCCGAATAGAATTTTTAATGAGCTTGGCTTAATGAATTTTAAAACTTATTCATCTTCGGCTAAGATCCCATCGGCAACGATTGCCGATAATTAAGGATCTCCTGCCTGTTTTTGAGATGGCCACAGGTAAGCTTACCTCCCAATGAACGGATGGCCAAAAGCTCCCCCCTTATTCAGCAACTTTTCCAGGCCAACCTTTCCACCACGCAGGTGAAATACCCATCCGGGGGTAACAACTAAAATTATGAGAAATGGCGGCGAAAAGTGAGGCAACTCTTTGTGAGGGAAAAGGCCAGTCCCACATCCTATTCTAGGGAGCAGGGAAACCGGAACAAAGGCGTCGTGATTTTTGCTTACTTTTTAAATTCAGCGATGAGTTTCGGCACCACATCATAGAGATCACCGACTATTCCTAAATCGGCCGTCCGAAAAATGGGAGCATTCTCGTCTTTATTTACGGCAGCAATAATTTTAGCGTTGCGGATGCCGGTTACGTGCTGGACCTGACCGGACACACCAAGACCTAAGTAAAGGTTTGGTTTTACCTGGATACCTGAGAGACCGATACACATCTCTTCCGGAAGCCAGTGATACTCTTCGGCAATCGGCCTCGTACAGGCAATTTCACCTCCCATGACCTCTGCAAGCTGTCGGACAAGTTCGATGTCCTCTTTCTTTTCGATGCCCCTTCCGATACACACAATCAAGCGCGCCTCGGTGAGATCCTTTGTTTCTCGCTCTTTCTTTTTCTTTTGCAGAACCTTTACCGGGGAGTCTGCGGGTGACCGGAGCGCCCTGATAATCCCCTCTTTTCCTTCCACGGTTCTGGCTGGCTCGTATGTCCTGGGTGGTATAGTTGCCATGGCAGGTCGGGAAGTGCAGAGTACTTTCTGAATAGCGACGCCTCCGTAGGCGAGACGCTCCATCTCCAGGGTTTTTTCTTGCTCATTGAACCGAATACTTAGGCAACTGCTGCACAGTCCTGTATCAAGGCGACAGGCCATGCGCGCAGCAAGCTCCTTCCCGCGAGTTGTGGCAGCAATGAGTATTAGATCAGGATCAACTTTTTTCGCTTCGTCTACGATTAATGGGATGTACCCGTCCATTGTATGATCGATGGCCCCAGGGGGAATCAGCAAGATTTCATCTGCTCCATGGAGGATGTATTCTTTCGCCCGCTCGTGGTCAACACATAGGAGCACGGTCACACTCACTTGCATTTTCACAGCAAGTTCGCGTCCAATGTTTAAGAGCTCTAGGATATTTTCTCTACGCTCAGAAAAAACCCATATTCCTCCCATACCTCCCCCTTTACCCTAAGAGAGCTTGTTTGCGCAAAGTATTCACGAATCGAGCAATTTCTGAGTCATCTGTGCCAAATCGTTCGCATTTCCGTTCCAGGCGCACGGCCGTGTATCCCAGAGTACGCAATCTGGCGGCACCTGGAGACAGATCGCCCATTTTAATCATCACCGTAGGGTTTTTGGCAGCCATCAAGGTATCTTTCACGCCCGGTTATCTCGGCACATTGATATCTGGGAGCACCGTGACCAAGGCCGGCAAAGGTGCGGAAAGGACTTCGATTCCTTCCTCAATCCTGCGCTCGATGATAATTTCTCGCTCCTGCAGGGCAATCTTCTGGACGAAGGAGAGACAGGGAATTCCCAGAGTTTCGGCAATTCTTGGCCCCACCTGCTGGCTATACTGATCACTCGAACCTTCCCCGCATAAAATCAAGTTGTATGAGGGTATCCATCTGCGAATGATTTGGCTCAGAATGGACGCGGTTTGGGAAGGATCCAGGTTGTTGAATGAGGGATCACAGGCAAAGAAGGCCTGATCCGCACCGCGGGAAAGCGCATCTTTGACGCCCTTGGTTGCCTCGGGGGTGCCGGCAGTCACGGCTAACACCTGACCCCCCAGGGCTTCTTTGAGCCGTACGGCTTCCTCTATGGCGTTACGGTCGTATTCACCGATCTTGTAATCAACTGAGGAAAAATCCAGTCCGCCCGATGAATCCTTACGAATATAGGCTTCATCAACAACCCATTTAAAACACACTACAAATACAGGCATGTTAAATCACCTTCCGCTGTCAACGCAACAAATTCGCAGAAATAACCATGCGCTGTGCTTCGGAAGTCCCTTCGTAAATTTCCGTGATCTTGGCATCGCGCATCAATCGTTCCACCTTGGCCCCCTTGCAATAGCCGTATCCACCGTGGATCTGAACCGCTTTTATGGTGTATTTCATGGCCGCTTCCGACGCAAAGAGCTTGGCCATAGAAGCTTCTTTGGAGAATGGTTTGTTTTGATCTTTGAGCCAGGCGGCGTGGTACGTGAGGTGCCGGGCTGCGTTCAAGTCCGTGGCCATTTCGGCAATCATCCAGGCGATGGCCTGGTGACGGGCAATGGGAGTTCCGAACTGAACACGTTCTTTGGAGTATTTGATCGACTCATCGAGAGCGGCCTGGAGAATACCAACACATTGGGCAGCGATTCCCACCCGGCCGTGATCAAAGCCGGTCATGGCTATCTGCAGGCCCATACCTTCCTTCCCGAGCAGATTTTCTCGAGGAATGCGGCAGTCTTTGAAAATCACTTCGGCAGTCTGGGAGGACCTGAGACCCATTTTTTTAAAGTGCTCTCCCACGGTCATTCCCGCGGTTCCTTTGGGCACGATAAAAGCGCTCATACCTTTACGACCCGCCGCTTTATCCGTCCAGGCAAAAACGATAAACGTCTCAGCTATCGGGGCGTTGGAAATGAAGATTTTTGTTCCATTGATTATGTAATGGTTGTTGCCGTCGAGAGTAGCCGTAGTGGTAGCAGCCAGCACATCTGTACCCGCCCCCGGTTCAGTAGGGTAAAGGCCCCTAAATGTTCTCCCCGGGCCAGAGGTACCAGATACCTTTTTTTCTGCTCTTCTGTACCGAAAAGGAGAACGAGCATACACAAAATTCCTGTGTGGATCGAGACTGTAAATCCCGTGGATGCACAGGAGCGGGATAGTTCCTCCACGACAAGGGCGTAAGTGAGAAAATCAGCACCGGCTCCCCCGTATTCCTGAGGAATGGGTATTCCCATCCAGCCTCCCTCGGCAAGTTTTTGAAATACTTCGACGGGGTGGCGACTGTGTTCATCTATTTCCGCAGCGATGGGGTCAAGATACTTCGTGCAAAATTCTCGTACATTGTTCCGAATAAGTTCTTGTTCTTCCCTCAATGCAAAATCCATTACTTCGTACCTCCTTTAGTTTTTTGGTGATATGCGGTTACGTATTTTCAGGAAAATTTTGTCTCCGATGTTTTCCACAACAATAAAATACATTTCCTATTAATCATTGCCCAATAAGCTCACTGTCATATGGTGGTCTCAACCATATCGAAATTGAACTCCACACCCCCCTTCGGGATAATTCCAGTCAAGCACCTCGGTGCCACAGATGAGTCGGCAGGTGCCGCATTCAAGGCACCCATCTGTGGTGAGGACAATCTCACCGGTTTCTTTTTCGCTGTAAAGGCCGGCAGGACAGAGGCGAAGTACCTGTTTCAAACGGGGGTTTTTTCCATGCCCGGTCTTATTGTTATGTGAGGGATTCGAAGGGGCTTGAACACGTTAAGCCCAAGTTTCGCCTTGAGATCAAATGGCTCGCTCATATTTTGGTAATGCTCCAGAAATCTTTTGCCATGGTTCACAAGTCTGTTGAAAAGAGGTGTTTTTTAAAGGTGGAAAACAGTTTCTCTTTGGGTCCGGCTGGTATAGTATATATGTCACGCAGGAGGTTCCCAATACGTTCGGGATAGTGGGCAAAGAACCGGGGGTTTTTCAGCACCCGGGGGAAATCTTTGAAGTTCTGGAAATCTTGAAGAACAAAGCTTTGCACCAGCATATCTTTATACATACTCAGAGTTTCCGCGCTGAATGACTCCTTTTCTTTTGCGGCTAGTACAGTGAGAGCCGCAAAATGACCTGAAGCGATGGCATAATCCATGCCCCTCACGGTCACGCCCATATTGAGGGCAAATCCTGCTGCATCACCTGCGACCAAAAGTCCGTTCCCAAAAAGGCTGCTTAAGGCATGGAACCCGCCTTCAGGTATCACATGAGCCGAATACTCGACGGTTTCCCCGCCTTTCAGGAAGGGAATGACCTCTAATCGACTTTTGAATTCATTCAGGAGGAGGGGCACTTCGGGAAGGGTTGCCCCGAAAGAAGTATCCTCAAGTCCGAGGACAATGCCCAGGCTTATGCTATCAGTGTTTGTGTAAAGAAATCCGCCGCCGAAAATCCCCTTAGTGACCTCACCCACGAAGAGTCTGGCAACCCCTTCATTCCCTTCTACGCCGAAACGCTCATTAATGGCACCGGGGGCAAGGGCTATGACTTCCTTGATGCCCACGGCGTAATCGCCAGGGTTGCCAGCATTCCTAAGCCCTGCCTTTTCGGCGATGAGGGACAAGACACCATCGCAGACGATGACCACATCAGCACGGAGTTCATCACCTCCTGCGCGCACACCTGCCACGTATCCATTCTCTCGGATGACATCGTCGACCCGCGTTTTGGGTACCACCATAATGCCTTTCTCTTCAACCCGTTCGGCAAGCCAGCGATCAAATTTCGCCCGGAGAATACTGTAACTCTGACAGGGTTCCTGGCGCATCTCATTACCAGAGTATTCGATAGTAAAAGAACGATCTTTTGCCAGGAAGGTGATACATTCATGGGTAATGCATCTTTCCAGAGGCGCCTGCTCCCATAGCTCGGGCAACAATTTCCTCACCGGATTTATGTAGAGGCGGCCTCCGGTCATGTTTTTGGCCCCAGGGTAATCACCTCGCTCCAACACAAGAACATCAAGGTTGTGACCGGCAAGGGTATAGGCCGCACTGAGTCCTGCAAGACCTGCTCCGACAATAATTACGTCAAATTTATCCATGGCCAAGAGTTCTCATGATGAACATATGTAATCGTGAATAACTGATTAATGGCTATATTTCGCCCGCACTCATAGTTCTGGAAGCGTTAAAATCTTTTTGTGATCATCTTGGGTGTTCTGTATAGATGGCTCTTCCTCATTGCTCCTTTTCCCTTAAGGATGTCCGTCACGATTGGTCCATCATGGTTTAGGTAATCGAGAGGACTGTTGGTAACTAATATTACTTCCTCAAAAAGGTCTTTGAACAACCTAAGAAGCCTGCCCATTAGGCATTTTCCACCAAACTCCCACTTTTTGTAGTGGGAAAAACCGCTTTATGTATGCTGGTTGTAAGATACTGCATAACATTCTTTTGCAATTTTACTCTATTTTTAAAAAAACATTTTGTGAAAAAATTGTGGTCAATGACAATTTTTGTAGAAATGTAATCCCTCACAATTGTTATTGTCAAGTAAAAAGTACCAAAAAAGTAATTCCTCAAAGAATTTTTCCACCGTTTACTGACGCCTTACCAAAAAAGACATAGAAAATGACCCACCCAACTTAAGTCTAAAGTAGCCAATTCCCGATTATTTTAATCCATTGCCGAACCTGTCAAATGTAGTCCTCAATGTCTCGCAACTGCCGGTTTCTGAAAGAGTTTCATTCGCCGCAATTTATCTGTCTTTCTGCCTGACCTTTATCCTTAGGGGGTTCTCACTCTTGAAGGAGATGGCAAAAACATGAGAGGAGCCATCATGGCTAAGCTGACCCAGGTAGCATGTTCGAAACGTATCATTATCGGCAGATTATTCATCGGATGCGTATAGGTGAAAATGGTCGGGCTATAGCGACGGCTAAACTCGTGGGGCCTACCAACCAGTGAAGTTCCGCTGAAGCTCGCGAATACTACCCCCGACGCAATGGTTTCGATCCACTGAATTTCACCTCTGATCTCGAAATATATACCATTATTTAATCATTTCATCTTAATGACCGAACCAAGCAAAATCCCCATGGCACCAAAACACGCCAGGCAAGGCTCGGCTTCAGATTGGTCGCTGAGGCGGTGCGAACGGAAAGTTGCGTAAGTCAACGCCCATGCGCTGCTTGCGCTTCCTGGAAAGTTTTGTGCAATGTTCCAGCGCGGTGCTCGGGTGGAGCGTAAATAACGTAAACTTTAAGTGGCTTGTCCCCTTCGTTGATAATATTGTGCCAGAAACCAGCCGGGATAAAGATGGCCCAGTCATCGGAAACTTTCTTATCAAAAGTCAATTTATCCTTCGACTTGCCCATCACCACACGGGCGTTCCCTTTCTCAATGCGGATGAACTGATCGCCCTTGTCGTGCTTCTCAAGGCCTATTTCCCCACCTGGTTCAATTGACATGACGGTCATCTGAAGGTACCGACCCGTCCACTTCGCAGTACGAAAATTTTCATTTTTTAATGTCAGATCTTCGATGTTTACTACCCAAGGCTGCTTGCCGTAATCCTTACTTGCGGTCTCTCCGGCCATTGCTAAGGCCGCGGGAATCATAACAAACAAAACGACCACAGCAATTTTTTTCGGCATGCTATTCCTCCTATATAAAATAGTTTTTCCCTTGCCGCTTCCTTACCTTATTTTTCAAATTTATTTTATCCATTGGGAAATAATATATTTATTTTTCTGCGGCGTCAATAAAATCTTCCAAAGGAATCAATGAATTTGGCCAATATTACAAATATAATTGCTTGATTTCCATTATCATGTCTAAAGGGTCCAGTCTGCTCCTTTCTCTTTTTGTTTGTTAGATTTTCGCAAGCTACTCTTCTCTTGTGCTAATGGATTATTTAATGAATCTGGATTAAGGAAATAAAGTTTGAGGGGTAATGTAGGGCAAAAGGTGAAGGCGTTAATTGAGAAGTATAAAATTTGGAAGAGAAAAGAAATTGATATAAACTTGTTGTTTTACATGAGTCAAGAGCAGACTTGACTCATATCTTATTCGTCTGGTTAGACAATTCTTCAGAAATTTGCTATCGTGCGCGCCCTCCTCTTTTGAACGCGTCAAGGTGATTCTTTGACCCAGCAAGAAGACGACTGAATACGTCACGAATATCATCCGGCAAATCTTTTTTCAGAAATCGCTCATACATTGCTATATTTTCCACTTCAGCAGTTATGCCAATCTGGAGGGCCTCTGCAAATGTCGTCGGAAGTTTGGCAAGTTCCAGTCCTCGGTCCGGGGGTAGCGCTACGCCATACTTCGTAAAGAGGGACTTCAACCAGGAAATATGTCTTTCTTCTGCTTTGATAATGTTTGAAAATGGCTGACTATTACCAAACTTCTCTATAACCTTCTGGTATTGTCCCCGAGCCAGGGATTCGTCTTGTATTGCAAAGACGAGCATTTTCTCAAGTGTAAGTGCCTCGTCTGCAAGCTTCGCGGCTCCGGCTGCACCATAGGTTTCATCGGCAGCTCTAACCGGCGAAACCAGGCCCATCCATAGGATGATCATTCCTATTACTATTACTACTACTATAATATTCAATATTCTGTTCATTTTGAAATCTCCTTTTGAAAAAACTCCCGACTCCTTTTCTACTCCCTCCCCCTAAAGGCGGCTTGTACCGCCTCTTCTCTACTTATGCTGTATAGGTTTCTTATGGCTATCTCCGGATTCTCAGATGCGTAAAGTTTCATGAAAGTCTCCATACCTTTCATTTCGATCAAATATTTGACAAATCGATAGCTTGCGAAATAGTATGCTCTACGCTTGAAGCGATCTGTTGATAACCATCCTGGAGAAGGTTTAGTTGTCCCAAGATACTCCAAAATCTCTGGTGGAATTTCCGGAGGCGCTTCATCCCCCCCAGGATTAGGACCGACAGACGCTTGGGGAAGGATTTTGAGAGCGATATAGTCGGCGATACCCTCCCGCAGAGTGTGGCTTTTGTAATTCCAAGTAAACAGGTGCGTCAGTTCATGAATATGGGTAGCGTTTTTACCGCTCATGGCCCCTTGGTACACCCGCGGATTAAGAAAAATAATTCCTCGCGGATCGCTTGGATGTTGGTATCCTTTCCAAACGTGGGACACTCGCACTGAATCCGAAACATAGACGCGCACTTTGGGACCAAGCGTGGCTTTGTCCAGTTTGAGGCCCATTATGGTCTCAACCTGCTCATAGGCATTTTCCATTACCTTAAGAAAGGATGGATCAACTTTTACTCCATGTTGATAAATCTCTACGCAGGACCCACTTGCCACTAACCGCCCCTGGGCTACGATCTGCTCATCTGACATTGAACGGAGAGGAATCTCGGCATCTACATCTACCGTGCCCACCACGAAGACAAAGCCCAAGATAATTCCTATCAAAGCCCTCCTTGATTTCGAAGTACTTCCATGGATTATTGCCATAATTTTCAATAATCCTATTGTTCCCCAACAAAATTGTGTTCTCATACCTTCTTCCTCCAAGCCTAACGTAGATTTCCCTGGCGCTGCACGGCTTTATTGCGCATCGTCCGGTGGACTGCCAGCTTGGGCCTCGGCCACGAACTGGAAGCCCAGCTTGCGGAGAAAGCCCTCGAATGCCGATTTCCAGGCATTTCGATTTCCAGTAAAAATCCTATGTCCATCCTCCTTGTAGGGTGGGAGTTGCCCAAACTCGGCCTTTCCTCCTGCCTGAACGAACGCATTGAACCATTCCTTGGGAAGTGCTGAACCCCAGAAACGGTCATTTTCACTGTAAAGCCAGAGGGTGGGAACTTTCGATATCGCCCCGTAGTCTTTGAGCAATCTTGTTAAACTACCTGAGCCACAGGGATTTGCTGGCCGATCCTTCGGGTTGCCGCCACCACCTCCAGCAAAGTTAACCGCGCCCACCAAGCCGGGTAACTCCATTGTGGAAAGCGTAATCGAAATCATTCCGCCGAACGACTGCCCAACTACTATACCCCGGGATAATTCAACGTAAGGCAAATTCGCGGCAGTCTTCAGCACAGCTACCGTCTGATCGGCAGCCACGGCCAAGGCCGGTGCGAAGAATTTGTTGTCACAGCGACCGGAATATTCCACGTCCGGCCCCCCCGATTCGCCATATCCGACCCGCGTGGGTACGAACACGACGAAACCAAGGGAAACGAAATACCGCGAGATATTGGCATATCTTTGCCGTTTCATCTTGGCGAAATCGGCCTCGTTTGGCGGCCTACCATGATTTAGTACCAAGTACGGTGCTTTCTCCCGCTTGTCGTCACGGAAGACGGTAACTTTGATCGGTTGATGGACTTCCTGCCCATAAATCGTTTTGACGCTGACGGGAACTTCCATAACTTCTTCTACGACATCTGCCAATGAC
>CAZAGD010000195.1:0-2582 GCA_964484485.1 uncultured Syntrophaceae bacterium | reverse complement strand
CTTATTTTTGTCCTGGTTACTGAGCCCTTCATTTTCTATAAATATCCATACTTTGCTCGCCTGATCGCCCAAGGGGGTGATCCGGGGGAGCGAATTTTAGATTTAAGTCCTTTATACCTTTATCTGAATGTCATCTTTTTTAAACTATATGGCGAAAACTGGGAAGTTTTAGCCATTTTTCAAATATTTCTAGGCAGCCTGAGCTGCCTTTTAATTTTTCTCATCGGCGAAAAGATTTTTGGGAAAACTGGCGGCTTGATAGCCGCTTTTATACTAATTTTTTATGCCAATCTTACCCTTATTGAACTAACTCTTGAACCAGAAGCTCTGGTTTTATTTCTTAATTCTCTAATCGTCTTTTTTCTTTTACAAATTAAGGAAGAAACCAAGTCTGGGCGGGCTATCTGGAAATGGATGATTGCTGGAGGCCTCATTGGCCTTGCTACCATAACAAAACCTAACGCTTTATTAATATTGCCCATAGCTATTATTTTTAATTGCCTCTCATTACCATCCTTTGCTTTTAGAATAAAATCTATCTTGCTAATGCTTTTGGGAGCCGCTATCATCATTTTGCCTATTACTTTGCGAAATTATTATAGATTTAATGATTTCATACTTGTTACGGCCGATAGTGGTAAAGTATTTTTTCATGGCAATGGGCCGGGAGCTACAGGAATGGAAAGGGCCGATTTGCCTCAACAAGGCTTTATTGAAGAAGGCCAGGAAGAACCCGATTATGCCCATGCCCTTTTCCGCAGAGTAGCCAGAAATTTAACTGGCCGTAATCTTAAACCCTCGGAATGCGCACAGTTTTGGTGGAGGCAGACTTGGGAGCATATAAAAAAACATCCCCAAGACGCTTTTATCCTGGAACTTAAAAAGTTAGCTTTCTTTTTAGGCAACTATGAAGTTCATGATATAGATTCCACTTATAAATATTACCGAATCATCCAGAAATGGCCATTCCTTCCTTTTGGCCTTATTTCTTCCTTGGGCATTTTAGGTATGTGGCTGGCCCGAAAAAATCTTCGCCAATTATTTTTAATTTACGCCCTGGTGAAAATATATATACTCACGGTATTAGTTTTTTTCGCCGCCTCCCGGTACCGTCTTCCAGCCGTCCCTTTTCTTTCTCTTTTTGCTGCTTACACCATGATTTCCTTAATTTCCTGGGTAAAAGAAAGGAAGATAAAAGAATTTACAATTTATTTAGCTTTAACTATTGCTATTTGGGGAGCTACGATTTTTTTATTTCGCTCGGAGATTATGGCCTTTGACCGTTGGCAATTGGCTACCAGAGTGCATTATGTCTTAGGCGGAAATTATTATTTCAAGAAGGGTGAGTATCAGCAGGCTATTGCGGAGTATGAAAAAACCATTTCCTTGCAGCCAGATTTTGCTCCAGCTTATAATCGCCTTGGCATGGCCTATGCGATTTTAAAAGATTACGAGAAAGCTGAGAGGAATTTTCAGAAAGTCATTGAGCTGGCTCCAGAAATGGATCAAGGTTATGTAAATTTAGGATTATTATATGAATTGAAGGGGGAGCGGTCTCGAGCAATTTCTTTGTTGGAAAAAGCGCTTTCCCTAAATCCAGAAAATAAAAAAGCGAAAGAGCATTTAGAAAAACTCAGGTAAATTCACCGCAGAGAGCGCAAAGTACGCCAAGAAAACAATATTTGCCACAAAGAGTTCACCGCAGAGAGCGATAAATAGAAAAATAAAAACTATTAAATTGGCTACAGGGAATCTTTAATAACCCCTCCAGCCCTCCCCTTAATTAAGGAAAGGCCAGGTGGGGTTAAAAATTTTTTTGCCACCGAGGGCACAGAGATCACGGAGATTTTTCAAGGTTAAGGCAAGCCATGAAGAATTGCCCTACGTTTACTGTAGGGCAAGGGTTTATCCCTTGCCAAAAATTTCTCCCACATAATTAAGGCGTGGTCTACATAGCCCCCCTCTCCATCCCTCCCCTTAAATAATGATATTGTTTTAATTACAATATAGTTAACCCTCTTTAGTGGAGCCTTACAAGAGAAGGGTAACAAAGTAGAAATTTGACCTCAAAACGTGATAACATAATAAAAATTTTGTTTACGCAAAATAAGGACAAAAAGTGAAAAAAGCAATTACCAAAGCCCAAGCTCAGGATTTTAAAAAACGATGGGGAGCGGTTAACCTTTTCCAAAGAAAAGAGCTTCAAGGTACGACCATTAATCAAAAATTACAAAAGCTCGCGGTATTAATGGCTTCAGGTAAGGCTTTAAAATGGACGGAAGCTTTATCTGCGGAAGAAGAAAAAGTGAGAGAGCTATGGAAGCGCTTAAAAAGGAAATGCGATGAAAACGCCTGACCCTCTTGCCCCGCTCATTTTAGCTCTCCATGATCTTGTCACCTGGTTTCGGGCATTAAAAGTTAAAGGGGTGGTGATCGGGGGAGTGGCTGCCTCTCTTTTAGGCCGGCCCAGGCTGACTCATGATGTAGATGCCCTGATTTTAATGGAAAGAGAAAAATGGGAAGATGTTATCGGTTCGGGGAAGAAGTTTGGCTTTATGCCGAGAATTCCTAAGGTATTAAAA
>CAZAGD010000194.1:0-9302 GCA_964484485.1 uncultured Syntrophaceae bacterium | reverse complement strand
GGCCAGAGGCAGGCCAGAGGCAGGCATGAATAATGAAGAAGCATCGGCGGGAGAAGAAGGTGTTCAAAATTGACCAACGATTTTCCGCAAAGGGGCGGATAGTTAAACCGAGCAAGATGATTAAGCCTCTAAATCCGCCCGCACCGATGGAAGAGCCACTGCCTCATGATTCTGAATGAATGCTTGCCTCTGGCTTGCCTCATTCCTCATTAATGAATTTCTCAAATCTGTTTCTGGGCCAAACGACTTTAAACACGCAGCTTTATCAAATAATCGTTATGCTTTTATAAACCTAACGGTAATAATTGTCAATATAAATTTTTCCGATCTCTGCAAAAGTCCTTCAGGATGCAATTACGTCATTCCTGTTTTTAATACTTGACACTACTTTCGAAAATATCTATGCTTTAATTAAGGTTGGAATTAAATGTTTGGTATTGGCCTTCCTGAATTAATCATTATTTTAGTTATCGCTTTGATCGTCTTCGGTCCCAAGAAACTTCCCGACTTGGCGCGATCTTTGGGTAAAGGTATGGCCGAATTCCGCAAGGCTACTGAAGAGTTTAAATCTACGATTGCCGATGATGTTCAGGAGATTAAGGATTTAAAAAGCGAACTGCATGAAGAAATCTATTACGCTCCTGATTCCGCCTGGGTAGAAACATCTTCCCCTCCACCGGAAAGTCTAAACGAAAAAAATCCTACCCCCCCATCGGAAACAGCCTCAGCTTCTGACTCCCCGGCTACTTCCCTTTTGGAAGACATGGAAAGAGGCAAAATTACCTTAGGGGAATCTGAAAAAATTCAAGATAATCATCCTTCTATAGCTACCAGCAATTCTCTACCAAAGGAAGAAGACCAACCTGTCTACCGTAAAGAATCAGTCTGAAATTGTTGATAAAAAGCTACCTTTATCAGCTCACCTGGAAGAGCTGCGCAAAAGATTAATCTACTCTTTTATCGCTATCGGGGTAGCTTTTGCTATAGCTTATGCCTTTATTAAACAAATAGTCGAGATTCTGATGCGCCCGCTTTTGCAAGCATTACCCACCGGAAGTTCACTTATTTTTACGGCCGTACCAGAAGCATTCTTTACGTATCTAAAAGCAGCTCTTTTAGCCGGGGTCTTCTTCTCTTTTCCTTTTATTCTTTATCAAATTTGGGCCTTTGTCTCCCCAGGTCTTTATGAACGCGAAAAAAAATATGTCCTCCCTTATATATTTGTTTCTTCATTCTTTTTTATAATCGGCGCTGGCTTTTGTTACTTTATTGTTTTCCCTATCATTTTCCGTTTTTTTCTAAGCTTCTCTTCGGAATTTATTCGCCCTTTGCCCGCTATCCGAGAATACCTCTCTTTCACCATAAAACTCCTCTTGGCCTTTGGCCTTCTTTTTCAGTGGCCGGCTATGATTCTCTTCTTAGCCCGCATGGGGGTGGTTACTCCTAAACTTCTTTCTCAAAACCGCAAATATGCCATCCTGGCTATTTTTGTGGTTGCGGCTATTCTCACCCCACCCGATTTAGTTTCTCAGCTTCTCTTAGCAGGACCACTTTTAGTCATGTATGAAATTTCTATTTGGATGGCCAAAATATCTTGTCCCAAGGATAGAAAGACAGCGCCGGGCACTAAAGAGGAGTCGTAACGTAAATTTTTATTTTCTGATCCCCCCTCCCCTTTCTTCCCAGAGTGGGCATTCCTTCTCCTTTGAGCGTGAATACTTTTCCGGTATGCGTTCCCGGAGGAATTTTTATTTTAACTTTCCCCCCCAAAGTAGGAACTTCTATCTCTCCACCTTTTTGGGCTTGGGTCGGGGAAATAGGTATCTTACAGAAAAGATCATTTCCTACGCGCGTAAAAAAATCATGTCTTTTTAAGCTGATGAAGATATAAAGATCTCCCGGTTCCCCACCATTCCGCCCCGCTTCCCCAGCTTTAGGCAGGCGCAAGCAATTGCCATTATCTACCCCCGCAGGGATATGTAGCCGAACTAATTTGGTAGATTTAACCCGCCCCGAACCGTGGCATTTCGCGCAAGGATGCGTGATTATTTGGCCCTCTCCTCCACAACGATTACAGGCGGTCTCAGTCTGGAAAAAACCGCGCTGGCCCTGCCAAAAACCTCGACCATGGCAAACCGGACATACTTTCGGGGTAGTTCCTTTAGCCAAACGTTTTCCTTGGCATGTGGGGCAAACTATGTAGCCTATAATTTTTATTTCTTTCTCTACTCCCCACGCCGCTTCTTCAAGAGAAACCTCTAAATTATAACGGAGGTTTGCTCCCCTTTGCTGAGCAAATCTAAATTTCTGTCTTCCCAGAAATTCTTCAAAAAAATCTTCCCAAAAATTGTCCAAAAAGACTCGCGAGCGGGGAAAATCTTCCGGGTCTGGGAATCCTCGGTAAAATGGCTCTTGGCTCTTCGCTCCATAACAGTCATAGGCAGCTCTTTTCTGAGCATCTTGCAGAGTCTGATAGGCCTCTGTTATGCGCCGAAATTTTTCTGCCGCTTTTGGGTCGTTTGGATTTTTATCAGGATGGAATTGGTGGGCTAATCGCCGGTAGGCCTTTTTAATCTCCTCCACCGTAGCCGAAGGGCCAACACCTAAAAGCTCATAATAGTCTTCATAATGCATTAAGTCCCTTCTCTTTTTTCACCTTTCGGCTTAGCCACGATAACTTTGGCCGGACGGAGTAACCGTTCATGATATAAATAACCCTTTTCTACTTCTCCAATGACTTTATTGGGCTCCTGATCACTCTCCTCCTGGGCTACGGCTTCATGTTTTTCCGGATCAAATAATTCTCCCATGGCGGAAATTGGTTTTACTCCGAATTTTTCTAAGACATTTATAAATTGCTTATGGATTAACTCGATTCCTTCAAGCAAAGAAGAAGCATTGCTCCCCGTTTCTTTTCCATGATCCAAAGCGCGGGACAAATTATCCAAAACAGGAAGCAAAGCGCGCAGAAGACTTTCATTACCAAATTTCAACAAATCGGCTTTTTCCTTCTGCATCCTTTTCTTCAAATTCTCAAATTCTGCCCGCAGGCGTAGCCATTTATCAAAAAATTCTGCAGCTTCTTTTGTTTTTTCAGCCAATTGGCGGCGTAGCTGCTCCTCCGGGGATAATTGCTCTTTCTTTTCCTCGGCAGCCTCTTCTGCCTTTAAAATATCCGGGGCGGCCCCATTATCACCGCTTGCCGGCTTAACTTCAGAACTGTCCGCTCTGGCGGAATCATTTTTTTCCATTTGCATATCCTTATCTTCCAAAGGTATCACTCCTTGTCCATTCTTTACAAAATTCTCAATTTTTATTTATCAAAACTCTCTAAAATTTTGCTTAGAATCCTTGCTGTATAATCAACGATGGGAATTATCGTGGAATAATCCATACGCATTGGCCCAATTACCCCTAAAGTTCCCAAAGTAAAATTCTCTTTGGAATAAGGAGCAGCAATTAGGCTGCAATCTTTCATTTCGCTATACTCATTTTCCGCGCCGATGAATATCTGAATTCCATGGGCATTTAAGGCTTTATCTAATAGTTTAACAATTTTTGTTTTTTCTTCAAAAGTCTCCAAAATGGCGCGCATCTTTTCTAAATCAGCGAACTCTGGAAATTTAAGTAGATTAGTCTTGCCCTCAATATAAAGATCACCTTCTTCTTCACCCTCCAGGGCTTTCTTACTTAACTTCAAAGCTTGGAAAGTCAACTTATCAAAAAGAACTTTTTCCTTTTTAAGTTCTTCGACGATCTTCCTTTTGGCTTCGATCAAGCTCAACCCAGCCATAATTTCATTCAAGTAGCGGCTATATTTATCGAGTTCTTCCTGAGCCATTGGCTCATCAGCTTCGATCAGCCTATTCTGCACTTCACCTGATTTGGTAACAATAATGACCAATACTTTCTTCTCTCTTAACTTTATAAATTCTATATGCCTAAAGACATTGCTGCCAAATCGCGGAGCTAAGACCACGCCTGTTTGCTTGGACAATAAGGAAAGCAAAGATGAAGCGCGCTTAAGAATCTCGTTAATATCTTTTTTTTCTTGAGATAAGCCTTTCTTGATTAATTCCTGATCAGCCTTACTTAGTTGGCGCACCTCTAAAATGCTATCAACATAAAAACGAAAGGCCCGCGCCGTGGGTACTCTTCCCGCTGAAGTGTGCGGCTGTTTTAAAAAGCCCATTTCTTCTAAATCTGCCATAACATTGCGGATGGTCGCAGGACTAAGCTCCATCTTGTATTTCTTGGAGACAGTGCGGGAACCCACTGGTTCAGCAGTCTGAATATAATCCAAAATAATGGCTTGTAAAATTTTTCGATCGCGGGAAGATAATATCTCTTCCATCTTCCACCCCATAAGCACTTTTTTATCAAAGTGCTAATTTAAAATAACAACAAATAACCCCCCTGTCAAGGACGCCCCATGTTGACCGTCTAACATTTTCAATATTTCTCGCTAGCAGGAAACAGGCGGGAGGGGGAAAGGCTTGCCTCTCTCCCGCCCGCCTAAATTAAGCTGGAATTTAAAAACTGATCGACGGTCGCGCCCCATGCTGACCCAAAATATTTGACATTAGCCGTGTCTGATCGTGGATCGTTTTTCATGAATATCTTAATTTGGCGCAGGCGAGAGCGAGCGGGCAGAACCCGCCTTCTTGCCCCTCTTTATTTATAAGACCAAATTACTTGACCTTGAGATATGGTATATCTTGGAGAAAGGCAATATTGACCGGGCATTTTATTTCCATCGCTATCTTCATATATAAAATCCCCTGTTTCCAACTCCAGGATGGCTATATCTGCATCCGCCCCTTTTTTGAGCGTGCCTATCTTGTCTGCTAATTTCAAAAGCCGAGCAGGATGATTAGTAGCGCAAGCTAATACCGAAGTAAGATCCATTCCCAGGTTTAGAAATTTCGTTAAACAGTGTAGCAGATTTTTAACCACTCCTATTTTCCCCATGCGAGTTAAATCCGAAGAAATTATATCTGGAAAAAAGCCTTCTTGGAGAGCAATTCGCGCCACACTAAAATTTAGGTGATTACGGCCGTGGGCCACATCAAAAATTATACCTTTCTTCCTGGCTTCATGTACCCATGGAAAAATTCTAAAATCCTCGTTTAAAATGCCCATCCCGCGCCCATGGAGAAAGTGACTCACTATGTCTCCTGGATCAAGCAACTCCAAAATTTTATTTAAAGAATAAGGTGGGTTGGTCACGTGGACCATAACGGGAAGATCTCCGGCCGAACGGGCTGCTTTTTTAGCTAATTTTAGCGGCTCCAGACCATTTTCGCCCACTACCTCTTTCTGTTGACGGACTTTAATCCCTAATATTAAATTAGGATATTTTTTGGCCATCTCGGCTGTTCTTTCTGGGTTTAAATAGGGAAGATAAGTACATTCGCCCACCAACCGATCAGCTATACCAATGGTGGATATATGCAGGAAGGTTAGCAGTCGCACTTTTGATCTTTCAATCATAAACTCCTTAAACCCTTCAAAATTAGCAGCTCCTGTGCTCCCGGCGTCTACCATTGTTGTCACTGCAGAAGAAAGGCAGGTTTGATCAGTCTCTAAGCCTAGTTCCCGCGCTTCAATAAAAGCATGAGCGTGGAAATCAATTAAACCAGGCGTCACAATAAAACCGTTAGCGGCCAACACTTGTTTAGCATCTTGAGTATTTAAGCCTTCGCCAACTTCCGCAATTTTATCCCCTTTTATACCTACATCCATCTGCTTATCGAGGCCTAAAGACTTATCTATTACTCTTCCTGCTTTAATGAGCAAGTCATATTTCATGGCTAAATCCTTTCGTGATTTTAATTTTAATACCTTCTATTTATTTTGCTTAAGTTTTTTAGTTTTCTCAACCCTAAATTATGTCTAATTCTCAAAGATTCAAAAATCTTATTTCCGCTAAGTAATCCAATATTAAAGAAAATTAATTGAGATTGGAGTCTTAAAAAAGAAGCCTCCTGTAAGCCAACTTCCAATTGGAATAATTATTGATCAACCAGGAACAGTTCACCAAATCTTTGTTTAGACTCAATCCTCTATTTTTATTTTTTATTCACCTCCTAATAAGAACCAAATATTATTAGACTAGGCAAGATCAGAAATGCAAATTTCCCTTGCAATAATTTAATTATTGGAATATCTTTTAGTTAGTTAGCAAATATTCGTGGAAAGGAGAAAATCATGAAAAAACTGCAATGTGCCAAATGTGAAGTAGTTTTTTGGACAGAACTTGATATCAATGAAACTTTATTTTCTAGTGGTGAATGGGTAAAATACACCTGCCCTAAATGCAGCTGCGAATGGGCCATTATTGAACCTGGTGAAAAACCCCCTCGAACTTATCCGAGAAAAAGAGTTAAACCTGCTGGGAGACGTAGGCCTATGCGGAAAGAGGTTGCGGCAGAAAAACCTTTTGCCTTTACTGGCCCACGGCTTAGAAGCCTGCGCCGTAAACTTGGCCTATCCCAAAGAGATTTAGCTAGATTAATTGATGTAACCCCCTGGGCAATTGTCTCATGGGAAAAAGGGAAATTTAGTCCTCGAAAAGATAGAATAGCTAAACTTTCTGAATTAGTAGGAAAGTCCAAAGAAGAAGTTAAAGCGCTTTTGGCGGCAAAAAATCCCCATCCCCCAGAGAAAAAAAACGCCCCATCTAAAAAACCTATACGCAAGAAAGCCTAAGAATTTTTTAATGGCGAGGGCCTTTTTTAAAGAATTTTATCAAATAGGGTCCCTTAAATACCTATATCCTCTCCTCCAACAATAAAACGTTTTATATTTGTGCCCTGGTTTCTACATAATCAGGGCTCACAATCTTTTTTCTTTTCATATTGCTCCTCTCCCGCTCTATTGGATATTACTTCAGCAATATTGCCCCCTCGGCGTAGGTCTCTCCTTGGGGAATAGGTGAAGGCTTCCCTTCATCGCTCTTTTATTAAACTTATGGTATAAATAAAAAAAATATTCTGCCCATCCTTAAGGAAAGGAATTTAAATTATGCAAGCTAGAACTATATGTTTACGTTGCCATCAGAAATGTCATTTGATTGCGGAGGTAATTGATGGGAAGATAGTAGGTGTAGTCGATGCGCAAGTGGGCAATCGCACACCCATTTGTCGAGAAGTTTGTCCCCTTGGCATGGATGTTCCAGGCTATCTCATCGCTTTTTCTCAAGAAAATTTAGACAAGGCCATGGAAATTATTCGGGATACTAATCCTTTTCCGTTAGTTTGCGGCAGAATTTGCCATCATCCATGTGAAGAAGAATGTATCCGCGGTGTGGTAGATGAACCTATAGCTATTCAATGGGTAAAACGCCTGGTTGCTGATTACGCCTCGTCGAAAAAAGAAAAGCCAAATCCAATTCCGCGTACCAAAAATCAGACTATCGGTATTGTAGGCTCTGGCCCAGCAGGTTTAACGGCTGCGTATGACTTAATAAAAGAAGGATATAGGGTGATTGTATATGAAGCAGCCGCTGAGCCCGGCGGTATCCTCACGCGAGTTATACCGGAATTTAAACTCTCTAAGGTTAGCGTGGAAGCAGACATTGAATATATCAAAAATTTGGGTGTAGAAATTAGAACTAATCTGCCCATCGGCCAAACAATGTCTCTTGGTGATCTGCAAAAACAACATGACGCGATTATATTGGCTACGGGCAGTTGGCAACCGACTCCCTTGAATATTCCCGGGACAGAGTTAGCTGGTGTTTATTACGCCCTACCTTTTTTGGAGAATGTTAAGAAGGGACAATCTTTATTTTTGGGTAAGAAAGTATTAATCATTGGGGGCGGCAATACGGCTATGGATTCTGCGCGCGTTGCTCTGCGCTTGGGGGCTAAGGAGGTCCATATAACTTGCCTGGAAGATAAAAAGGAAATGCCTGCTCACTCCTGGGAGATTGAAGCTGCTTTGCGGGAAGGAGCGTTAATCCATCCGGCACTTGCTCCCCAAAGGATAAAAGGAAAAGATCGAGTGGTAGGAGTTGATTTTCAACGTGTTGCTTCTCTGCAGATAGATAAAAATGGCCAGCTTGGTTGGACTCTGGAGCAAGGTCCAGGGAGTGAAGTTTCTATGGAGGCGGATAGTGTAATCATTGCTATTGGCCAGATGCCTGCTCTGGGGTCATTGGCCAAAGAAGGCCAGATGAAATTATCTCCCCGGGGCACCGTTGTGGTAGATGAGGAGACACTCGTTTGTGGTCCACCCTATCTTTTTGCCGCAGGAGATTTAATTGTGGGGGCGGGCACCGTGGTAGAGGCTATGGCTTCGGGTCGGAAAGCGGCTTCTTCCGTAATTAAATATCTCACTGGTACTGAACCCAAAAAGAAGGAACCATCCCTTGCGGAAACTTTAGAGCGGGTGCGGCAAACTGTGAATGTCGATTTCCCATCTGATCGGAGACGGCGCAAAATGCCCACTATTCCTGTAACTACAGCGTTAAATAGTTTTCAAGAAGTGGAGTTGGGCTATGATCTGCAAACAGGAAAAGAAGAGGCTGCTCGCTGCCTTAATTGTGCGGCTGTTTGCATTAAGGGGGCAACTATTCCGGATGTGATGTATCATCCCGACCGGCTTTTATATCCCCTGAAGCGGAGGGGAGCTCGCGGCGAAGGAAAATGGCAGCGCATTTCTTGGGATGAAGCTTTAGACACTATCGCTCATAATTTAAAAAGCATTAAAGAAAAATATGGGCCAGAAGCTATTCATGTTTCTTGCGGTTCCGGGCAAAAACATATTGCTATCCAAGCAACCAAGATTGCCGAAAGGTTATGGCCTACGCCTAATACTCATTTGGGCCGCTACACTTGTATTCATCCAGATGTCATGGCTAATAGTGTTACTTTCGGAGACACGATCACTTATGAATTTGGCCCAGATTATGGTGATGCCCGCTGTATTATTTTCTGGGGCTCTGAACCAGATGTGGCCACGCCGGCTCAGGCGCGCGTAGTTCATCGGGCTCTGCGTCGCGGAAGCAAATTGATTGTGGTTGATCCCCGACCTATTCCCATGGCTAAGCGAGCTGATGTTTGGTTACGTCTGCGTCCAGGGACAGATATGGCCTTAGCTCTGGCTATGGCGCACATTATCCTCAATGAAGGGATTTATGATCGGGAATTTGTGGAGCAATACTGTTTTGGGTTTGATCGGCTTAAGGACCATGTCCAGAAATATACTCCTGCATGGGCCGCGCAAGTAACGGGCTTGTCTAAAGAAGAGATTATTGAGGCGGCGCGTATTTATGCCTTGGATAAGCCCGGATGTAT
>CAZAGD010000193.1:0-23694 GCA_964484485.1 uncultured Syntrophaceae bacterium | reverse complement strand
AAAATATGGCCGGCATCTTTAAAGAGGACTTGTAATCCGGGAAAGGGCGCGAAATATTCGTTGTACGGTTTCTCTACAAAAAAGGGAAAAGTAGCCAGGGCATCCTGCTGGGTGTATAAAGGATAGACGTGTTTTTCCCCCCGCCGGAGGTTTTTTTTATTGCGCCATTGCGCCTCCGCCTCCTGAACGTGCGCACTATCCAAGAGCATGATCTCTAAGAGTGCCCGCGTCGGGGGCGTGGTAAAAATTGGTCCGCGGAAACCTTTCCTGACTAAGCAGGGCAATAAGCCCGAGTGATCAATATGGGCATGCGTCACCAGAACAAATTCTATTTCTACCGGCCGGTAAAGGTCAATTTCCCAATTCCGCTCCTCTATCTCTCCGCCACCTTGATGCAGCCCACAATCAACAGCCCACCGGTGACCCTGGGCCTCCAAGATGAAACAGGAACCAGTTACTGTTCTGGTTGCCCCTAAGAATTGAATTTTCACTTTATCCTCGGCGCTAAGGGAAGGTACTCTTAATTAGCTCAGGAAGCAATGCCTTATGGAATTGCGCCCTAATTGGCTTACAGATATTTAACGACTAAATCCCCCACTTCTTGAGTGGTATAGCCCATTTCCCCGGCAGCCAGGCTCTTCAAATGACGGCTCAAAACTTGGATCATGGCTTTCTCTACTCGCTGGGCAGCTTTCTTTTCTCCCAGATAATCCAGCATCATTTGCCCAGCGGCAATAGCCGCCATAGGATTTATCACATTTTTGCCTGTATATTTGGGGGCTGATCCCCCCATAGGTTCAAACATGGAAACGCCTCCGGGAGTGGGGTTGATATTCCCGCCAGCTGCGATACCTAAACCTCCCTGAATGATGGCTCCTAAGTCAGTGATTATGTCGCCAAAGAGATTATCCGTAACAATCACATCAAACCATTCTGGATTCTTGACCATCCACATGCACAAAGCATCCACATGGACATAGTCGGTTTTTATTTGGGGGTAATCTTTGGCCACTTCGGCAAAAGTTCGCGCCCAAAGGTCCGAAGCATAATTGAGCACATTAGTCTTGGCGGCCAGAGTGAGCTTCCGCTCCTTATTCCTTTGCCCACAGTACTCAAAAGCATAACGCAAACAACGTTCTACTCCCTTGCGCGTGTTGATCGATTCTTGAATGGCCACTTCATCTGGGGTGCCTTTCTTCAGAAAACCACCTGCGCCTGTATAGAGTCCTTCAGTATTTTCGCGGATGATCACAAAATTGATATGTTCCGGGCCTTTATCCTTCAAAGGAGTTTCTACGCCGGGATAAAGTTTTACAGGCCGCAGGTTAATATACTGATCTAAACTGAACCTGATACGTAAAAGTATTCCTTGTTCTAAAATTCCCGGGCGCACTTGTGGATGGCCAATGGCGCCCAAAAAAATGGCCTGCACCTGGCGCAACTCCTCCAGGACTGCATCAGGAAGAGTCTCGCCTGTGCGCAGGTAGCGTTCTCCTCCTAAGTCGTAAAAAATGAAATTAAATTTTAAATTTTCTTTCTCGGACACGGCCTGCAGGACTTTTATACCCTCCGCGACCACTTCTGGACCAGTTCCATCACCTGGAATAACTGCTATCTGGTAAGTCATTTTCTCTTCCTCTTTATCCTTTCATCTTATATTTTTGGACATAGTTCATTAATCCCCCAGCCGCGATCAGTTCTTGCATGAAAGGGGGAATAGGTTGAGCGTGGTATATTTTCTTTGTCCGCAGATTTTCAATAGTACCTTGGGCGCTGTCAATTATTAATTCATCTCCGGAAACGGTCTCCTCCGCAGCCTCGGCACTTTCGAAGATGGGCAAGCCCATGTTAAAGGCATTTCGGTAAAAGATGCGGGCAAAACTCTTCGCCACCACGCAGGAAATTCCGGCATACTTGATCGCTAAGGGAGCATGCTCGCGTGAAGAACCACAACCAAAATTCTCCATGGCCACCAGGATATCACCCGGTTTGATCTTCTGTAAAAAATTGGGGTCTATATCTTCAAAAAGATGAGTAGCCATCTCCTGCGGATCAGTAGTATTTAGGTAACGAGCAGGAATAATGGCATCCGTATCTATGTTGGCTCCTAACTTCCATACTTTTCCTTTAAAAACCATGAATCCTCCTTAATCAACCAGAAAAAAAATTAAGCTGGGAGGCCCAACTCTTCTGGACTGCCAATCCGTCCTAAAACGGCCGAGGCGGCCGCAATAGCTGGATTGGCTAGATAAACTTCACTTTGCGCATGACCCATGCGGCCGACAAAATTACGATTGGTAGTCGATACGGCTCTTTCTCCCTCGGCCAGCACGCCCATATAACCGCCTAAGCATGGCCCGCAAGTGGGGGTGCTAATGACTGCTTTCGCTTCCAGGAAAATTTCCAAAAGGCCTTCTTTCAGGGCTTGCTGGTAAATTCCCTGCGTAGCCGGAATAATTATCAAACGCGTATAAGGTGCTCTTTTTCTACCTTTGAGGACGCGCGCCGCTGTCCTTAAATCTTCTAAACGTCCATTGGTGCAAGAACCTATGACAACCTGATCAATGGGTACATGGCCCACAGCGCTAATGGGTTTCACATTCGAGGGTAAGTGGGGAAAAGCTACTTGAGGTTCGATATGGCTTACTTCAATATCGATAATCTGGCTATATTTGGCTTCGCCATCACTATAGATAAATTTATAAGGCCGCTTGGCCCGCCCTTGGACATACTCTTTGGTAATTTTATCCGGGGCAATAATGCCGTTCTTACCCCCTGCTTCAATGGCCATATTAGCCATAGTAAACCGGCTATCCATAGGAAGATTGGCAATGGTCTCTCCGGCAAACTCCATCGCTTTGTAGAGCGCTCCGTCTACACCTATCTGGCCGATGGTATAAAGAATTAAATCTTTCCCATCTACCCAAGGACGGCGTTTGCCATGATAATTTATTTTGATCGTCTCCGGCACGCGGAACCAGGCTTCTCCGGTAATCATAGCGGCGGCGAAGTCCGTAGAACCAACCCCCGTAGAAAATGCGCCTAAAGCTCCATAAGTGCAAGTGTGACTATCCGCCCCAATGACTAAGTCTCCCGGAAGAACTAAACCTAACTCCGGCAGCAGCGCATGCTCTATCCCCATTTCGCCGACTTCGTAATAGTGGGTTATTTTCTGTTCTTGAGCGAACTTGCGCATGAGTTGACATTGTTGGGCGGATTTAATATCTTTGTTGGGCACGAAATGGTCGGGAATGAGCACAATCTTATCTGCATCAAAGACCTTTTGCGCGCCCACCTTATAGAATTCTTCAATCCCTATGGGAGCAGTAATATCATTGCCCAGCACTAAATCTACGCGGGCGTTAATAATCTGACCAGGCTCAACTTCGCGGAGACCGGCATGTTCAGCTAAGATCTTTTCCGTAATCGTCATCGGCCGGATCATTTAATTACCCCCTTTACTCTCTTGTGGTACTCTAACTTATTGAGCCCATTAATATAAGCTTTGGCTGCGGCCATGATTATATCAGTATGGGCTCCTTGCCCCGTAACCCGCGTACCCCCCTCTTCTAAGATTATAGTGACTTCTCCTTGCGCATCCGTACCGCTAGTAATAGCATTCACCATGAATTTGATGAGCCGACTCTTGGTTTTAGTGATTTTGGAAATTGTTTTATACACCGCATCTACCGGCCCATCTCCGAAGCCCGCATCTTGGATGACTTTACCCCCTATTTCCAATTGCACCGTGGCCGTAGGTACAGTGACCGAGCCACTGACCACATTGAGGTTGACTAATTTGTAAAAATCAGGAATCCGCAGAATCTCATCGGCAATAATAGCTTCTATATCTTCATCGAAAACCTGTTTCTTCTTGTCTGCTACTTCTTTAAACCTTTGGAAAGCTAAATTAAGGTGCGCTTCACTTAATTCATAACCAAGAGCCTTAATTTTTTCCCGAAAAGCATGGCGGCCAGAATGCTTACCCAGGACCAAAGTAGATTGCGAGATACCCACCACTTCAGGCCGCATGATCTCGTAGGTAGTTTTTTCCTTCAGCACGCCATCCTGATGGATTCCGGCCTCATGGGCGAAGGCATTCGCTCCCACGATGGCCTTGTTGGGCGGGACAGGAATACCGGTAATCGTCGAAAGCAGCCGGCTAGTGGGATAGATCTGTTCAGTGATCACATCTACTCGATACGCGAAATAATCCCGCCTTGTCTTTAAGGCCATCACAATCTCTTCTAAGGAGGCATTGCCGGCCCGTTCGCCAATCCCGTTTACGGTACATTCCACTTGGCGGGCTCCCTTTTCCACGGCGGTGAGACTATTAGCCACCGCCATCCCCAAATCGTTATGACAGTGCACCGAGAGAATGACTTTATCTATATTTTTCACTCTTCCCTTGAGGAAGGAAATTAATTGGCCAAATTCGGCCGGAATTATATACCCCACTGTATCCGGAATATTAATGATGGTGGCCCCCGCTTCGATAGCTGCCTCAACTACTTGAGCCAAATATTCGGGATCGGAACGGGTGGCGTCTTCGGCCGAAAATTCAACCTCTGGCGTATAACGTTTGGCATAAGCCACAGCTCGGCCGGCCTCTTCTAAGACTTCTTCTCTGCTCTTGCGCAATTTATACTGCAAATGGATATCCGAAGTGGCAATAAAGACATGGATTAAGGGATGGCGGGCATATTTCAATGCTTCCCAAGCCCGATCAATATCCTCCGGCGTAGTCCGGGCCAGACCAGCAATCTGCGGCCCTCTTATCTCCTGGGAAATTCTTTTAACTGCCTCGAAATCTCCCGGAGAACTATTGGGAAATCCTGCTTCGATGACATCTACGTTCAGCTTTTCTAACTGGCGGGCAAAGCGCATCTTTTCCTCAATATTCATGCTTGCCCCAGGAGACTGTTCGCCATCACGCAGGGTCGTGTCGAAGATACGTACTTTCTCCATTTTTTATTCTTACCCCCTTTTAAAGATAACTCTCCTTCCCTTTTTATAGGGATTTTTTCTCTTCTTTCTTCCAAACTACTAAGCGGTTTTTTCTTCGGGTAGAAGAGGTTTAGATAGCCGCCGCCGCCGCAAAAGAATAATAGATACGCCAGGACCAGAAAGGGCGTAAACCGCAAAAAAAGCGAAAAGCGTAAACTCTGGCTCATAGGCCACCACCACAATAATTAAAATCGCGATTACCAACCAATGAAAAGGTTTACGCCGAACTAATTCCAGATCTTTGAAGCTATAATATTTTATGGTACTAACCATTAAAAAAGCTAAGATGTAAGTAATGATCAGAATAGGCAAATGCTTGCTTACGCCTGTATCTCCTAAATTATAATAAAGGATAATAAAGGTAGCGATCAGGCCAGCGGCGGCTGGAATAGGCAGGCCACTGAAATAGCGGCTCTCTACGTTTGTTACCTGAATATTAAAACGGCCCAAACGCAAAGCTCCACAAACTACGTATAAAAATGCCGCCAACCACCCAAAACGGCCAAAAGGCTCCAGGGCCCAAGCATACACCAAAATTCCCGGGGCAACTCCGAAAGAAATTACATCGGCCAGGGAGTCAAATTCTACTCCAAAACGAGTTTGGGTGTTCGTGAAGCGGGCAATTTTACCATCAATTCCATCCAAGAATCCGGCAATTAATATTAAAATCGCCGCCGCATAAAAGTCTTCCTGCAGGGTGCGCACCAGGGAAAAAAAACCACAAAAAAGGCTGCCCGCCGTAAAAAGGTTAGGGAGAATGTATACGCCTTTCCTGATGCTATTGGTCCGTCTACGTCTTTCTTTTCGATCCCTTCTCATGGCAAAAACCCCAAAATAGTTTGGCCCCCCAAGACCTTCTGACCTATTTGCGTGATCAGCCTGGTCCGGGCCGGTAAATATATATCCACCCGTGACCCAAAGGCAATCAAGCCGAATCTTTGCCCTTTGGCTACCTCATCTCCGCGGCGCACCCAACAGATAATCCGGCGGGCGATTAAGCCAGCAATCTGGATAAAAACTAAGCGGGTGCCATCAGCGGCCTCTAAAAACAAAGTATTCTGTTCATTAATGGCCGAAGCCTTGGGTAAATTGGCTCTAAAAAACTTTCCCGGTTGGTACAGTAAATCAATTATCTTTCCGGAAAATGGAATACGGTTTATATGCACATCAAAGAGGGACATGAAAATACTTACTTTGAGAGCTGGGCCCTTAAGGAATTTTTCTTCTATGCAAGAATCCACCTGGATTACTCGTCCATCGGCCGGCGATAGAATTGCTTTTTCCTCGCTGGGAATCAATCTTTCTGGGTCTCGGAAAAAATAAACAACAAAGATGGTGAGCAGCGAGAAAATTACCGCCGCACTATTAATTTTGATGATCCAAAGAAAAATACTAACTATGGCCAAAGGGAGAATAAAAATTATTCCCTCTTTGGCCACCGGCAGCCGATAATTAGCTTTAATCACGACCTTCCTTTGGGTTTAATCCAAGGCATCATGGCCCTTAATTCTTTTCCTACTTTTTCAATAAGATGTTCCGCTTCCTCTTTCCGGCGGGCATAAAAGAAGGGCCGACCAGCCTGGTTTTCTAAAATCCAATTCTTGGCAAAGGTACCATCTTGAATATCGCGCAAGAGTTTCTTCATGGTCTGCCGCGTCTCTTGCGTAATTATTTTGGGGCCAGCGTAATAATCGCCGTATTCTGCCGTATCGCTCACGGAATAACGCATCCACCCCAGGCCCCCTTCATAGATCATGTCAACTATGAGCTTGAGTTCATTTAGGCATTCAAAATAAGCAATTTCTGGCTGATACCCCGCTTCCACCAGAGTATCAAACCCCGCTTTGATCAGCTCGGTTACGCCCCCGCAAAGTACTGCTTGTTCGCCCAAAAGGTCTGTTTCTACCTCTTCTTTAAAAGTAGTCTCAATTACGCCGGCACGGGTGCAGCCAATACCTTTAGCATAAGCTAAAGCTGTTTCTTTAGCCTTCTTGGTATAATCTTGGTAAATAGCTAGCAGGGCAGGAACTCCCGCACCGTCTTCAAACATGCGCCGGACGAGGTGTCCGGGGCTTTTAGGGGCGATCATGATTACATCCACATCCTGGGGAGGAACGATTTGGTGGTAATGAATATTAAACCCATGAGAAAAAACTAAAGTCTTCCCCTTTTTCAAATGGGGTTTGACATCTCTTTGAAAGAGAGCTGCTTGGACATTGTCCTCAGTTAGGATCTGGATAAGATCCCCTTGAGCTGAGGCTTCATCGGCTTTCACTGGCTTAAAGCCGTGTTTCTTAGCTAATTCATAGTTTTCCGTCCCCTCTAGCTCCGCGACTACTACGTCTATTCCGGAATCACGTAAGTTAAGAGCCTGAGCGTGGCCCTGACTCCCATAGCCAATAATAGCCACTTTTTTTCCTTTAAGTACGTTCAAATCGGCATCTTTGTCGTAATAAATCTTGGCCATCCTTTTCCTCCTATTTTTTATTTTTAATCTTCGCTAATTTTACTACTTTCATTTCCTCCATTTTTTTTCACCCGGCTGATGGCTACTTTGCCGGTGCGGACTATCTCCATAATTCCTAAGGGTACTAAGAGATCGATGACTGCTTGGATCTTCTTTTCGTCGCCGGTAATCTCCAAAGTAAATGACTTGGGCGATACATCCACTACCCGTCCCCGGAAAATATCGACGATGCGCAACACTTCCGCCCGTGAGGAAGATTGGGCCGAAACTTTGATCAAGGCCATCTCCCGTTCCACATAATCAGTGCCGGTTAAGTCTTGAACTTTAATCACATTAACCAACTTGTTGAGTTGTTTGATAATCTGCTCGATTATCTGGTCATTGCCCCGGGTCACTAAGGTCATCCGGGAAATAGTAGGATCTAAGGTTTCAGCTACATTAAGGCTCTCGATATTAAAACCGCGGCCGCTAAAGAGTCCAGAGATCCGGGAAAGAACCCCAGGTTCATTGTCAACTAAAACGGAGATGACATGCTTCATATTATCCTATACCTTTTAAAGTAAAATCATTTCCGTTAGGGCTGCCCCCGCGGGCACCATAGGGTAAACACATTCTTCGCGGTCAACGATAAAATCCATGACCACGGTTTGGGGGGTAGAGAGGGCGGCGCGAATTACCGGTTCTACTTCTTCTGGCTTAGTGGCCCTCATCCCTACTGCCCCATAGGCTCCAGCCAATTTTACAAAATCGGGGACTAATTCGAATATAGTATGGGAGTAGCGGCCATCACAAAAAAGCTGCTGCCACTGGCGGACCATTCCTAAACAGTGATTATTGAGTACCGCCACTTTCACGGGCAGCTTATATTGCACGGCTGTGGCTAATTCTTGGATGTTCATCTGGAAGCTACCATCGCCCGCAATGTCTACCACTATTTTATCAGGAAAAGCCACTTGCGCCCCAATGGCGGCTGGAAAACCATAACCCATGGTCCCCAAACCTCCTGAAGTGAGCAAAGAACGGGGTCTGGTAAAGGTAAAAAACTGCGCCGTCCACATCTGGTTTTGACCTACTTCGGTAGTGATAATAAAATTATCCCCGGCCATTTCTCTGAGGATTTCGTTTATCTTCTGGATGACAAATTGCGGCTTGATTCCCGAGGAATTCTTATAATTTAGGGGGGCGGCCTTGGCCCAAGCGTCAATCTGCTTTAGCCATTCGCTATGCATCTTGGCTGAGTCTGGAGCGGCTGTTTCTTCCTCTAAAGCCTTCAGGAGGGCGCGCAGAACGTTTTTCGCATCACCGACAATGGGAATATCTACTAATACATTTTTGGAGATAGAAGTGGGATCAATATCAATGTGAATTTTTTGCGAATAAGGAGAAAATTTTTCCACTTTTCCCGTGACGCGATCATCGAAGCGGGCCCCCACGGCAATGAGTAAATCACAATTAGTTACGGCCATATTAGCCTGGTAAGTTCCATGCATGCCCAGCATTCCTAAGAACAAAGGATGATCGCCCGGAAAGCTACCCAAACCCATGAGGGTGGCAGTTACGGGAATGGCATATTTTTGGGCTAAGGTGGTCAGCTCTTTGGCGGCGTTGGCGATGATCACCCCTCCCCCGGCATAAATAAGGGGCTTTTGGGCTTTGGCTATAAGCTTGGCCGCTTTCTTAATTTGGCGCGGATGGCCCTGATAAGTGGGATTGTAACCTCGCAGTTTGATCTTGGCCGGATAATTATATTCAGCAGTATCAGCGATAACATCTTTAGGTAAATCTACTAAGACAGGCCCTGGCCGGCCCGTCCGCGCTAAGTAAAAAGCTTGTTTGATGGTTAAAGCTAAATTATTAACGTCCTTGACTAAAAAATTGTGTTTGGTACAAGGCCGGGTTATGCCGACAATGTCTGCTTCTTGAAAAGCATCATTGCCGATGAGCATTGTCGGCACTTGGCCACTGAAGACGACTAAAGGCACGGAATCCATGTACGCTGTGGCAATCCCAGTCACCGCATTAGTTGCTCCTGGCCCGGAAGTAACTAAACATACCCCCACTTTACCCGAGGCGCGCGCGTACCCATCCGCGGCATGCACGGCCCCTTGTTCGTGGCGCACTAAGATATGGCGAATTTCTTCGGCATATTTAAACAGGGCATCATAAATGTTTAAAACGGCCCCACCTGGAAACCCAAAAATTACCTCTACCCCTTCTTGCCGTAAGCTCTCTAAGAGAATTTCTGCTCCAGTTTTTTTCAAAATCTCACCCCAATTTATTTAGCGACCTGTATTTGGCCAAAATAGCCTCGATCCGATCGCGACCCGCTAGTTTTAATTTCTGAATTTTTTTGCGCTCCACTTCTTCCTCAGGAGTAAGATATATCCTCCGGTTCATCTCTTCCAATTTTTTTTCGAACTCCTCGTGCTCCTCCACGTAACGTTTAAGCTCCGGATCCACGTTTATATATTTCTGAATAAGTTCCAGATCCTTCTTTTCCATTTTTTTCTCCTCTTTTTATTAAGGAGGCTCTTGCTATTTTTAAAAATAAAATAATATACTAATGAACAGCTTTTGTCAAATTAGCGCTGACCATTCTTTATTAACCCTAATTATTCACGGAGGGCAAATCATGATTTTTTTAAAAAGAGAGGGGGAGTTACCCTGGCAACCTCATCCTTTTCTCCCCATCCAAATTAAACCCTTCTTAACGCAAAAGGACGATCAAAGCCCCCTCACTTGTTTTTTGGTTAAGATCCCTGTGGGTGACGAAATACCCATCCATATCCACGAAATCCAAGAAGATATCATTTTTATTCTGGCTGGCCAAGCTCGGATGTGGATCGAGGGCGTGGGAGAATTTCCTATTTCTAAAGGATCGCTCATCCGCGTTCCCAAGAACACTCGCCACCGCATCTTTGATGTCCAAGAGGAAATCTTGAACTTTGATGTCTTTGTTCCTCCCCTCTTCTAACCTTAAGGTTTAGGCCTATTTAATTTTTTCTTCTCCCCAACCCACCCAGAAGCATTTTACATTTGCTGTGACCTAAGGTAATTATTAAATGGCCGGACCAAAAGGCAAGGAATTAAGAAATAATCTCGGCTATGACTTTTTCCATAGCAGCCACTGGATCAGGGGCCATACGTATGGGACGTCCCAAGACAATAAAGTCAGCCCCGGCCGCGATAGCTTCTTTAGGAGTCATCATTCTTTTTTGGTCATCTTTCTCCACTTGACTGAAGGCGGGGCGGATTCCAGGCGTTACGATAACGAAAGAAGTTCCACATTTTTGACGGATAAGGCTTATCTCCTGGGGAGAAGCTACCACTCCCTGAAGACCAGCAGTCTTGGCCAACTCTGCTAATCTAACCACCCTTTCTTGGAGGGGACCAATCAGGCCTATTTGGTTTAAATTGCCTTCATCGAGGCTGGTGAGAAGGGTTACCCCTAAGATAAGGGGGGGAGCACAATTCATTTCTTGGGCTATTTGCTGACAGCTTTCCACGGTTTTATGCATCATTTCCCAGCCCCCGGCCACATGCACGTTAAGCATAGCTACTCCCTGTTTAACCGCTTCGGCGGCAGCCCGGGAAACTGTCTGGGGAATGTCATGGAATTTTAAATCCAAAAAAACTTTTCCCCCTTCTGCTTGCACCGCTTTTATGGCTTCTGGGCCATAGGCCGTATAAAGCTCCAGGCCAATCTTAAAGAAGCCCACTTTATCTTTCAGCAAGTTAATGAATCTTCTGGCCTCCATCAGATTAGCTACATCTAAAGCGAAGATAATCTTCTGTATAACATCCGCCGGGCTCAAGGCTGCCGATTCAGCCATTATCTCTTCTCCTTATATTTTTTTCGTTTTTGTTCATCAGTAGCGTAACTTTCCCAGCGGCAATTTCCCGCAAGGCCAAAACTACCTCTTTATTATCAGTCTGCACTCTTGGTTTTGACCCTTTAAGTAGTTGTTTAGTACGCGCCGCCGCCATTAACACTAAAATGAAACGGTTAGGCACTCGTCGCAAACAATCTTCCACTGTTATGCGGGCCATAGATTATACCTCCTTTTTATTAACAATCTTGGTTCAAAATTTCGGCCAATTTATCTTCCTTCCTTGCCCGGCGACATTGCTCAGCCAGAATAATTGCTTTTAACTCTTCTTGGGCTTTTTCTAAGACGTCATTTACGATAATATAATCATACCAGCGTGCTTCCCAAATTTCCACTTTGGCCTTATTTATGCGGGCCGTATACGCCGCGAGACTTTCGGTGTGGCGCTGGCTAAGTCTTCTCTTAAGTTCCTCCAGAGAGGGGGGAAGAATAAAAATAAAAACTCCCGGCCAATTTTGTTCCCGCAATTGCTTTGCTCCCTGCCCATCAATGTCCAAAATTACGTGCCGGCCTTCTTGCAACTTTTTCTCCAAAATGGCCCGGGATGTTCCATAATAATAGCCGTATATTTCCGCCCACTCGGCCAAATCCCCCCGCGCTATCATGGCCTGAAATTCTGTCTTGGTTACAAAATAATAGTCTTTTCCTTCCTCGTCTCCTGGTCGAGGAGGTCGGGTGGTGTAAGAAATCGAATAATAAAGATCAGGGAAAAGACGAGTCATAGCCTGACAGAGGGTAGTCTTTCCTGCTCCCGAAGGGGCAGACACGATAAACAAAATGCCTTGTTTCGCCCCTACCACCAAAAGTTATCTTCCTCCCTTAAAGTTTTTTTAAGCTAGCCTATTCCACATTTTGCACCTGTTCCCGCATTTTCTCCAGTTCACTCTTTATCTCCACTACTAATTGGGCTGTCTCGGCATCACTTGCTTTTGCCGCGATAGTATTTGCCTCGCGGTTAATCTCTTGGAGAATAAATTCTAATTTGCGGCCCATGGGCTCCGCCCGCCCCAACATTTCTCGAAATTGGTAGAGGTGACTCTTCATCCTGACCAGTTCTTCGCTAATATCGCTCCGTTCTGCCAGATAAGCGATTTCTTGAGCCAGGCGTGCTTCATCAACATGCTCCTCCAGACAAAATTCTTGCACCTTTTGGCGAAGACGCTGGTGATAGTTCTTCAGAGCTAAGGGAGCTCTTTCTTCAATATGGCGCACGAATTCAACCACGGTTCGCAGGCGCTGCTGAAAATCCTGAGCTAAGATATTTCCTTCTTCTTGGCGCATTCTATCCAAAGAGATTAAGGCCTCTTCTAGAGCAGCTTGTAAAATAGTCCATTCCTTTTCTAAATTAGCTTCAACTTCTTTGCGCGTAAAAATTTCCCGAAAGTTAACAAAGGTCTCCAAGTTAATCTCCCCCGGAATACCTAATTTTTCTTGGAGCGTCCGCAACCCTAATAAGTAGTCCTTAGCCAACTCTAAGTCCACTTCTAACTTTTGTTCAGCCAAAGAAGCATCACTCATCTGCACGAAAACTTCTATTCGCCCGCGGGAAACTCTTTGTTTAACTAATTGACGCACCTGGCCTTCCAAGGAGTTTAGCCGGCGGGGAAGATGGATTTGCACATCGCAATAACGATGGTTAAAAGATTTTATTTCTACTTCCACTTGTCTATTTTCATCTTTCCATTCTCCCCGGCCATAGCCGGTCATAGATTTAATCATGATATCTCCGCTATTCCTCTCCCCGTTTTGGCGACAACCTCTTTAGCTGCCAGAGATACTTGCGGCGTAAGAGGTTAAGCAAGTCTAATAAGGGCGACGAAGCATAATCCGGATATGTCCAGGACAAAGGTTGAAAACTTCCTTTTTTAAATATCAAAGTCAAATCGCCATAAATTCCTTGGCCTAAATAAATCCGATGACTATAATCTTTCCCCGTAGCCAAAACAAACTTGGCGGCAGCTAAATATCCCGGGTCAATATTTACTTTGCGTCCTCCTCTTTCATTCACCAAACACTTTTCTAATTCATTGGTCCAAAGTTTTATTGCCACTATAGAATCTGCGCAAATTAAAGGTTCAAAACTCACCAAACGACGCTGCAGATTTTTGCCCATCTCGGGCTCATAATAATCCGTAAAGTTAAAAGCCAAAGGTTCACTGACTAAATCGACTGGTCCATACTTTTCCCCAGTTACCTGCACCGCTTCCTGAAAATCATTTTCTTGATTATAAAGAAAACTCATCACTAATTTAACTTTCTGGGGGGCATGCGGCACACTCACTCATCTCTCCTCTTCCTGGGGAGCTAAATATTTTGCTTCTTTACCCGAATCCCATTTTTTACCGCATCTTCCAGCTCCGCAGACTTGACCGTAGCCGTCCCCACTTCACCAACTACAATTCCGGCGGCAATATTAGCCAGCATAGCCGCCTCTTTTACGGGAGCCCCACAAGCCATAGCCAGGGTCAAGACTGATATGACTGTATCACCAGCTCCGGTCACATCATAAACTTCCTTAGCTACGGTAGGTATATGGGTCACCTCTCCATTATCCTGAAATAAGCTCATCCCTTTTTCTCCGCGAGTAATGAGCACTGATTGCGCCCGTAAACGCTCCAAAAGTGTCTGGCCCACTACCATTAGATCTTCTTCATTCTGAATCCAGCGGCCAGCTGCTTCGGCTGCCTCTAAATGGTTAGGCGTGATCACTGTTACTTCGCCAAAAAATGGAAAGTTTTTAACTTTCGGATCCACGGTAATTATTTTTCCCGCTCTCTTGACTAAAGCCCGAACTTGCTCCATCAAAGGTCCGCAGATAACTCCCTTACCATAATCGGATATCAATACGGCATCTATTTCCGGAAGCCAGGTTTGCAAAAGATTTATTATCTGTTTTACATTCTCAGGAAAAATCGGGCGAACAACTTCGCGATCATAACGAACAACCTGTTGATGGTGGGCTATTATCCGCGTCTTTACCGTAGTTACGCGCTGTGTTTCCACGATTATTCCCTTGGTATCTATGCCCATTTTGCGCAGGTCATGGATTACTTTCCGCCCCATCTCATCATTGCCCACTACCCCAGCGATGAAGACTTTCCCGCCCAAAGTAAAAATGTTGTTGACTACGTTGCCCGCTCCTCCCAAACAAAGATTTTCCGAGGTCACGTTAACTACCGGGACGGGGGCCTCCGGAGATATGCGGGAAACATTTCCCCAAATATACTCATCGACCATCAAGTCGCCGATAACCATGATGCGGGCATTTTTAAAACGGGGAATATAATCTAATAACTCTTGGTTAGCCACGCTTACTCGCTCCTTTCTTCGGCCCTGGCCTTTAGTACATAATCTATTTTATTTAAAATTTTTTCTTTACCCAAGGAGAGAAAAATTTTTTCTAATTCCGGGCCTTTTATTTTCCCAGTTAAGGCGGCCCTGATAGGCAGAAGAAGTGCTTTTCCAGAGATGCCTAAAATTTGATTTAGAGTTCCAATCAGCTGGCGATAACTGTTTTGGTCTATTTGCTCCACCTTTTCTATCTCGGCCCGCCAAGTGGCCAAGATTTTTAAATTCTCCTCCTTTTGCAAAAGTGTCCAAGTTTCTGGCTCTGGCGGCAAGGTCTCTACCCAAAAAAAGGCTATCCGCTCTGCTAACTGCGCCAAAGTGTCTACTTCTTCCCAATATATCTCCACCACTTTGGCCAAAATGGTCTCCTCGGTCGATTCAATTTTTAACCCTTTCTTTTCTAAGAACGGCCGAACCAAAGCCACTTTCTTTGGGCCGGCTACTTTTTTCAAATGTTGGCGATTTATCCATTTCAATTTAGCATAGTTGAAGACCGCCGGACTCTTGGCCACTCTCGCTAAAGAAAAATGGTTAATCAATTCACCGAGCTCGAAGATTTCTTGTCCTTCTTCCCCAGACCAACCTAAAAGCGCTAAATAATTAAGCAAGGCCTCGGGCAAGTATCCTTCTTCGCGAAAATGCGCTACCGCCGTAGCCCCATGGCGTTTGCTCAGTGGAGCCCGATCTGGCCCTAAAATTAAAGGCAGATGACCAAAAAGAGGAGGAACGAAACCTAAGGCGCGATACAAAAGAATCTGTCGAGCTGTATTGGCCAAATGATCCTCTCCCCGAATTACGTGGGTGACCTGCATTAAGCTATCGTCCACCACCGCGGCAAAGTTATAAGCGGCTAAGCCATCAGACCGCAGAATTATAAAATCCCCGATGTCGGCGCCGGCGAAAGAAACTTGCCCTTTGATCAAGTCCCGGAATTCAATATTTCTGGCGCTGACATGAAAACGTAAGGAAGGAGCACGTCCAGCTTTAAGGAGTTCGTTTTCTTCTTGGGAGGTTAAGTTTCTGCATCGCCCATCGTACCGAGGAGCTATTCCTCGCGCCAGAAAATTCTTTCTCTTTGCTTCTAATTCTTCTGGGAGACAATAACAACGGTAAACAAGGCCTTTCTCTAAAAGTTCTTGCGCATACTGCGCATAAATGTTAAGTCGCTCTGATTGGCGGTATGGTCCGTATAAACCCGGCCGATCTGGACCTTCATCCCATTCAATTCCTAACCAGCGTAAGTCCTCCATAATCGCTTGTTCAGCCTCTCTGCTTGACCTTTGCTGGTCGGTATCCTCCAAACGTAAAATAAAACTTCCTTGATTTTGCCGGCAGAAGAGGTAATTGAAGAGGGCAGTGCGGGCATTGCCTACGTGGAGTAAACCTGTGGGACTGGGGGCGAAGCGGACCCGAATTTTATTTTCCATATTATTATTTTAGGGAAGATAAAAGAGCTACCGCATAGGCGGCAATTCCTTTCCTCTCTCCCACAAACCCTAAACCTTCCGCCGTAGTGGCTTTGACATTAATCTGTTGTGGAGAAATCCCCAATGTTTGGCTAATGTTTTCTTTCATTTGCCGCGCATAGGGAAAAATCTTTGGTTCTTCAATGATCACTGTGGCATCTAAATTGGCCACTAAATACCCACTCTGGGCTATTAAAAACTTTACCTCTTTGAGCAGTAGTAAACTGGAAATACCTTGAAAACGAGGATCATGATCTGGAAAATGTTGACCGATATCTCCGGCACCCAAAGCCCCTAACAGACTGTCGCAAATGGCGTGTACTAAAACATCCGCATCCGAATGGCCGGCTAACCCTTTTTCATAAGGAATTTTCACTCCGCCCAAGATTAATTTCCGGCCCTCTACTAATGGATGCGCATCATATCCGAACCCAATACGCATATTTTTATTTTTATCTTTCCTGCTTTTGGTATTTTAGCAAAGCTTCGGCTAAGAGTAAATCTTCTGGAGTGGTTATTTTAAAGTTAAGACGCGAACCTTCAACTACCCGGACAGGTATGCCCAATCTTTCGATTAAAGCCGCATCGTCCGTGCCGAAGAAATTTTCTTTATGGGCTTTTTCATGCGCATAGAATATTAAACTATAAGTGAAGGCCTGCGGGGTCTGGACAAACCATAAAAAACTGCGTTCCAGAGTTTTGACCACCTCTTTTCGGGGAGAGATTTCTTTGACAGTATCTTCGACCGGCAGAGCAGTAATTACCGCCTGAAAGTTTTCCATCTCGGCTAAAGTTTTTTTTATTAATTTTGGAGAAACAAAGGGACGTACTCCATCATGAATAACAACTATCTCGGCCTCCCCCGCGACCGCTTGTAAGCCAAGAAATACGGAATCTTGCCGCTCTTCCCCTCCTGCTAATATGCGCCGTACCTTTTTTATCTCCTTCTTCTGCAAAATCTCTTCTTCCCAAAAAGGAACTTCTTCAACCGGAACCAAAGGAACTACCTCTTGAATTTCCCTACAGGTTTCAAATTTGAAGAGGGTATGTTTGAGCAAAGGAATTCCGCCCAAGAGCAGAGAAGTTTTCGGAACTTCGCTCCCCATTCTTCTTCCCCTTCCTGCTGCCGGAATTAAGGCCACTACTCGCTTCATATTTCTATTTCCTCTATCTCAAATCTGATCATTCGGGAAGTTTTCTTCGGCAGATAAAGAAAAACCCAGAATTTCCTGAGAAATTCTGGGTAATTTCTCCACTTGAAAAATTTATTTAATGATTAAAATTCTGGTAAAAATTTTCCGGGGCATCTTCTTTCAAAATCGTGAAAATCATTCTCCCCGCTGTGGTTTGCAATACACTGGTTACTGATACATCTACATTCTTGCCCATATAACGCTTAGCATTATCGACCACCACCATCGTCCCATCATCCAAATAAGCTACTCCTTGTCCCGGCTCTTTTCCTTCTTTTAGAATTTTTACATTCATCACTTCCCCGGGCAGGACCACGGGTTTGAGGGCGTTGAAGAGCTGATTAATATTTAAGACTGGTACTCCTTGTAATTCGGCCACCTTATTTAGATTAAAATCATTAGTGATGATCTTAGCTTTCAAATCTTTGGCCAAGGCAATCAGCTTGGCGTCAACTTCCTGAATTTTAGGGTAATCTTGGTCAATAATTTTTACCTCAACATTGGACTGCTTCTGCATCCTATTAAGAATATCTAATCCCCTCCGTCCCCTACCCCTTTTCAGAGGATCAGAAGAGTCAGCGATGTGTCTTAATTCTTGAAGGATAAATTGAGGAATGATAAATGTTCCCTCCATGAATCCTGTATCGCAGATATCAGCGATGCGCCCATCGATGATTACGCTAGTATCTAAGACTTTATGGCTATTACTTCCCGAGCCACCTTCTTTAGCAAACCAAGGAAGCATACTCCATTCAAATTCTTTTCCCTTCTTAATTCCTAAAATTAGCCCCAGATAACCTAAAATGCTGTTGATCAGCAGGTAACCGGAAAAGCTTGCTTCTATCTTTTCTAAAAAGCCGGCCAAAAAGGCGCCAACCAAAAGATTGGCCATCATCAAACCCAGCACAAATCCTAAGGCGCCACCAATGATTACTTTAAGAGGAGCTTTTCTTATCTTTCTTTCTGCCCATATGACCAACAGCCCAATTATCAACCCAATAGCCAGGCCCCAGTACGGAGAATTTGGCCAAGAAGAAACCTGCTGACCGATAAAATACCCACTGCCACCGGTTATGATTAATAAAAAAATCCTGAGAATAAAAATCCCCACTTGGTTTCACCTCCTTTCTTTAAGTTTTTACTTAAAATAGAAGAGCTTTTAGGTATTAAAGATGCTCATGAGGCGAAGGCGGATTTTTTCCTCCGCCATATTTTTGGCGATGGCTAGCTCCTTGACCAAGAGATTTTGGGCTAGGTCAAGCATCTGCCTTTCTCCAAAAGAAAGGTCTTTATCTTGTTTCAAGTGCACCAGATCTCTTAAAACTTCGGCTACTTCAAAAACTGATCCAGATTTGATTTTTTCCATATATTCCCGGTAGCGGCGATTCCAAGTCTGGCAGTCAACTTTTCCGTTTCTCTCAGCCAAGATTCGAAAAACCTTAGGAATCTCTTTTTTATCGATAATTCCTCGTAAACCAACAGTTTCGGCATTATCCGTGGGGATTAAAATGGTCATATCTTTGTCAAGGATGCGCAAAACATAAAATGTCCTTTTTGTCCCAGAAATCTCTTTAATTTGGATATCTTCGATAATCCCCACTCCATGCGCAGGATAGACTGCTTTATCGCCAATTTTAAACATTTACTGCCTCCCTGCATCTTTTCTAATAAATTTATAATATCATTGAAATTGGGCTTAAGTCAACATCATTTCCTCCTCCTCCCTCCCCTGGCTGACTGACCGTCGATAATTTTTAATATTTCTTACCAGCAGGAAACAGGCGGAAGGGGAAAGGCTCTCTCCCTCCCGCCTGAACTAAGTTGGAATTTAAAAACTGATCAACGGTCAGGCAACAAAGTCATTGACTTTGTCTTTCATGAAAATTTAAGATAAGTTTATGCTCTTCAAAATTCTCAGGGGAGGTAAAAGGCCATGGAATTTAAAAGTATAGACGAGTTGTCTCTGCGCCATAAAAGGGTATTTATTAGGGTAGATTTTAATGTACCAACTGATGAAAAAGGACAAGTTACAGATGATACACGTATTAGAGCCTCGCTTCCTACTATTGAGTTCGCTTTAAATCAAGGAGCCAAAATTATATTAGCCTCCCATCTTGGCCGCCCTTCCGGAAAAGTTGAGCCTAAATATAGCTTGGCGCCAGTTGCGCAAAAGTTAAGTGAACTTATAAAAAAAGAAGTCAAATTAGCCCCGGATTGTATTGGCCCTGAAGTAGAAAAAATGGTCACCGCGCTCAACCCGGGAGAAATACTTCTTTTGGAAAACCTGCGCTTTCATAAAGAAGAAGAAAAGAATGATCCCGCCTTTGCTGAAAAATTAGCCCGCTTAGCGGATATTTATGTCAACGATGCTTTTGCCGTCTCGCATCGGGCTCACGCTTCCGTAGAAGGGATAACTAAATTCTTCACCGCAAAAGCTGCCGGATTTTTAATGAAAGAAGAACTTAATTATTTATACAAAGTCATGGTCGCCCCTGCCCGTCCCTTAGTAGCTATTATTGGTGGAGCAAAAGTTTCTGGAAAATTAGAAGTTTTACAAAATTTAATCCTCCTGGTAGACAAGATGTTAATCGGTGGCGGAATGGCCTTTACCTTTTTAAAAGCTTTAGGGTGGGAGGTGGGCAAGTCTCTGATGGAAGAGAATCTCTTATCCACGGCTAAGGAGATCTTAAAAACTGCCCAACAAAGAGGGGCCAAGGTTTACCTACCAGTTGATTGCGTAGTGGCCCAAGAAATGACCTCGTCTTCTCCTTCCCGCGTCGTTCCCGCAAAAGAAATTCCGGCCGATCTCATGGGTTTGGATATAGGACCGGCGACCATTACTCTTTTCCAAGAAGCTTTGCAAGGGGCCAAAACTATTTTATGGAATGGGCCTTTAGGGGCTTTCGAAACTGTTCCCTTCAATAAAGGAACATGGGCTATTATTCAGGCAATTGCGGAATCCGGAGCAGTTAGCGTAGCCGGAGGAGGAGATACTAATTTGGCCCTTAATCAATCTGGTTATGCTCATAAAATTTCTTACATTTCCACTGCCGGCGGTGCTTTTTTAGAACTTTTAGAGGGCAAAAAACTTCCTGGTGTAGAGGCGTTGCGAAACCCAAAATAAAATGAGGAGGACGAGAATGCCGCGCATCCCCTTAGTAGTGGGAAATTGGAAAATGTATAAACGCATCTCTGAAACAGAAGAATTCTGTGCTCAGCTAAGAGCGCAATTAGCTGACTTCTCCGGAGTCCAGGTGGCGGTAGCCCCTCCCTTTACTTCTTTGGCGGCGGCCGCCCGAGTTCTAAAAGAATCTCCCATTCTGGTTTCAGCCCAGAATTCTTTTTGGGCCGAATGGGGTGCCTATACTGGCGAAGTGTCTCCCCTGATGTTATTAGATGCCGGTTGTCATTTTTCGATTATCGGCCATTCTGAACGGCGCCAATTCTTTGGCGAGACCGATGAATCCATAAATAAAAAAATATTGGCTCTCTTCAAAACTGGCCTTACTCCAATTTTTTGTGTGGGCGAAACTCTTCCGGAAAGAGAAGCGGGAAAGGCTTTTTCTATAGTAGAAAAGCAAATCAAGGCCGGTTTGGCCGGGGTCAAGATAAATAACCCGCAGGAGTTGGTAATTGCCTACGAACCTGTTTGGGCCATAGGTACAGGGAAAACAGCTACGCCGCAGCAGGCCCAAGAGATGCAGAATTTTATTCGGCAGATGATCAGAGAGCTTTTTTCTCCGCAGTTAGCAGAAGAAATCAGTATTCTTTATGGCGGGAGTGTGAAACCTGATAATATATCAGAAATTATTGCTCAGGAAGATGTGGATGGAGCTTTAGTCGGTGGGGCGAGCTTAGAGATTAACTCATTTATCCAGATTATTAAAGCATGCGCTGGCAAAGGTAAAAAATAATAAAATGGATGAAGGTAAAAAAATCTTCCCCTGAAGAGCAAAATATGCTATATATTAATTTTTAAGGGGGTAAAAAATAATGTCGCTTGCTTTAGCTATAATTCATGTGGTCATATGTTTTTTATTGATCATGATCGTTTTGCTCCAAACTGGCCGCGGTGCTGATATTGGGGCGGCCTTTGGGGGTGGATCGAGTCAGACTCTCTTTGGTTCCGCAGGGCCGGGAGGCTTTTTGACCAGGATCACCACTGGGGTAGCTATTATTTTTATGATAACTTCTATCAGCTTAGCTTATGTTTCCAGTCATAAAACTGGATCTTCCATAATAAAAGAAAGTCAACCCAAAAAGACCGTGCCCGCTCCTCCACCTGCGCCGGTAGAAAAAGGAACGCCCATAAATCCGCCTCAACCACCAGCTAAGTAAAAGGAGGGAAGCGGGAAGAAGGACGAGGAAAAATTATAATGCCGAAGTGGTGGAATCTGGTAGACACACCATCTTGAGGGGGTGGCGAGCTCCGCTCGTGCGGGTTCGAGTCCCGCCTTCGGCACCAAATTAAAATAAAAAAGCCGCTTCTTTCAGCGGCTTTTTTATTTCTTCTTTAAATTCTCAAGCTTTATTCGGCGAACCTTTCAATTTCCAAGCTTTTCGCCATTCTCTTCTCTTTTTCATAAAGGCATAAAGGGCAAGTAGAACAGGAATTCCTAAGCCAATGACTATGATAAAAATCCAAATGATTGCGCTGCCCATCCTTATCCTCCTTAAAATTTTTCCTATTTTCGGGTTTAACCCAGGATGGTGTGGACACGATTAATTTAATCATCGGCTCCTGTTATTTCAAGATTTATGAATTCCCTGGTCCTCCTTCCTATTTTTCCTGGCTTTCTCTTTAAGCCAGGTGGTCCACTCGGCCAATCCTTCTCCTGTTTTGCAGGAAATACGGAAAATAGCCAACTGGGGATTTATCTGCCAGGCTCTTTTTTCTATCAGCTCAATATTACAGTCGCAAAAGGGGAGGAGGTCTATTTTATTTATGATTAGCACCCGCGACTCCCTAAACATTAATGGATACTTTAGGGGTTTATCATCTCCTTCGGTGACGCTTAGAATCATGGCTTTAAAATCTTCACCTAAATTAAATTCCGCCGGGCAGACCAGGTTACCTACGTTCTCGATGAAGAGCAGATCCAGATTATCGAGGGTCATATTTTTTAGGGCTTCCTGAATCATATTACTGTCCAGATGACAGGCTCCGCCCGTATTGATCTGCACTACTTGGGCTCCTGTTTTTTCAATCCTTTCCGCATCATAGGTAGATTGTATATCCCCTTCGATAACTCCAAAGCGCAAATCATCTTTTAACGATAAGATCGTTTTCTCTAAAAGACTTGTCTTTCCTGCTCCTGGAGAGCTCATTAAATTTATGACCAATAATCCTCGCTCATAAAAAAGTCTGCGGTTTTCCGCAGCCAGACGTTCGTTTGCTTCCAATATATTTTTAACTACGGAGATCTTCAAAATCCTCTCCTTTTATTTGACGGCCACAAAAAGCTTGGCCGGACGTTGAAAGCCTTCTTCTTGAGCCAGGTAATCTAAATAAAGGGTGAGATAGTCTTCTACTTCCCAATCGATAGGTTTAACCCTTTCCCGCGAGTCAATAGTCTTCAGATAGTGACGACAAAGAAAACAAACATCCACTCTTTTATCTATTTCACCTTCAACCTGAAAATAAGAAAGCTTTTGTTGATCTTCATTCTGGCAATAAGGACAGCGCAGACGCGGATAACTCCACTCGGTAAAACATAGCGAACAATGAAGAACTTTTTGGCCCTCCTCTTTTATTTCCCCTAAGCCTGCATAGCCACCGCAGAAAGGACAATATCCCAAAGTCCAAGATATTTCTTTGGGTCTCTCTTTTTGCCATTGTTGGGCATATCTTTCCAAAAAGGGTCGTAAGGTTTGGATGGTAAAGAAGAAGAGGAGACTGCCTTCTTGACCCAATTCCTCATATAAATTTGTTTCTTCCACTCTTCCTTTACAAAAATCATGCCAAAAAAGACGAAAAGAAAATTTCTTTTCCTCTAAAATCCTATGCAGAGCTTCATACTTTTGGGGGGTCTGGGTGCTAAAAATCTTTAATAATTCATAAAAATATTCCTCGGCTCTTTCGAAGTCCAGCGGAAGGGAACTAAACTCAAAAAAAGGAAAGCCTTCTTGGAGATGCATTTTTACATTGCTTTTTTCCAAGAGAAGGGGGGAAAGATTTAACCTGGCCATCATTTGCCTCTTAGCTTCCCATAGCTTCTCGGCCAAATTCAAAACCTCTCGGTAAGCAGGCATCTTTTCTTTCATTTCCTGAAATCTTTTTAAATTTTGTTCCATAAACAGGGGATCCTTTTGTAAATCAAATA
>CAZAGD010000192.1:0-3139 GCA_964484485.1 uncultured Syntrophaceae bacterium | reverse complement strand
TGGTCGGAGCTATGTCCAGGATGTCAAAGTGGTGCGCCGTAATCGCCGTAAAACCTTGACTTTACCCGGTTCTAAAATCTCTTATGAGTTGATCACCCCGGATTTAAATCGCCAGATGGAAATTTTATTCTTGCGTTTTTTTCCGGGAGATTCCTCGGGGGAAGAGCCCCTTTTGGATCCCCCGGGAGAAAAATGTTTCCTCGTTTTAAAAGGTTTTATGGAGTATCGGGTAGGTGAAGAAGTTTATCAATTGGAAGCTGGGGATAGTATTTATCATCCCGCCCATATTCCCCACTCTTGGCGGGGGATAGGTACCGAACCTATCGAAGTAATTGCCGTTCTTACCCCCCCTTGGTTTTAAAAATTTTTTAAGCAGACAATCTTTCCATTCCCTGGAGAAAAGCCTGTAAATTTGATTCAGCTTGTGGTGGTGGAAAATTCTCGCGGATGATTTGCTCAAAGCTTTGCCTGGATAGGGGAAGAAGACCAGTAGCGGCCAAAGCTCCCAACATTATTATATTAGTAAAGACGGGGGAACCTAAAGATAAAGCGATCTCGGTAGCCTCGATAAACCATGATCTTTGAGTAAGCTCGGCTATAGTTTGTCTAATTTTTTCCGGAGATGGATATTCGGCATCGCCCACAGTTACGGCCGTGGGATAAATGGGTCGAGAATTAACGATGGCCTGCACCTGGGGGTTTCCGTATTGGCTAATTACCCGCAAAGCCTCTACCGGTTCCAAGGCCACAATAATATCGGCCTGGCCCTCGGGAATGAGGGGGCTGTAAGCTGACTCCCGGGAGATGCGCATATGACTCATCACCGCTCCTCCCCTTTGGGTAGCTCCGTATGTTTCGCCGATAGTTACCAAAAAATTTTCTTTTACAAAGGCTTTCCCTAAGAGCTGAGAAGCCAAGACATTGCCTTGACCCCCCACTCCGGTGATAATGATATTTAAAGGGTCTTTAGCCAGAACCATGTCAATTCTCCTCGCGAATGATGGCAGATTGGGGACAGATATCAGCACAGACTCCGCAACCAGTGCAAATGGCTTCATCTATCTGCGCTTTAGCTTTCTCTTTATTCCAGATTAGCCCGGGGCATTTAAAGATACGCGTACAGAGTCGGGCGCAGCCGCAAGATTCTCCTAAGCATTTTTCCTGATCTACCCGCATTTTGTATTTGGCTTTTTCTTCTTTGGCTTTAACCAAAGCGCATTTCCTTCGGGAAATGAGCACGCGCACTCCCTCTTCTTCATTGAGCAGGTCGAGTATCTTTGCGGTGGTTCCCTGTAAATCAAAAGGATCACAAGTTTCCACTCTTATTCCCAATGCCGCACAAAGCTTTTCTATATCCACCGCCGGAGCTGGAGTGCCCATAGCCGTTTCCCCCGTGCCCGCATGAGGCTGGAAACCAGTCATGGCTGTGGCGCTATTATCTAAAATGACCATGAGGAAGTTTGCTTTATTATAAACGCCGTTGATCAAAGCGGGAATAGCTGCATGGAAAAAGGTTGAGTCTCCGCAAACAGACAATACTGGTTGGTCAAAACCAAATTTATGGAGCTGGCCAAAGCCGGTAGCTAATCCCGTACCTGAACCCATGGCGTGCATAGTTTTTAATTGAAAGAATCCGGCTGGCCCTAAACCAATAGAATAACAACCGATATCTCCCGTGACAAATCCTCCGCGGCCATCGAGCTTGAGGGCATTTTTAATCGCCCAAAAAGTACCCCGGTGAGGACAACCGGCACAAAATCCCAGATCCCGGTTGGGGACTAAAGACTTAGTTATTTCAATCGCCTTCTGACCATAGTTTTTTTCGCGAGGGGAATAGGGCCGGTCCATTATTTTGGCGACGGCGCTGATAATTAAATCAGGATTAATTTCGCCGAAAGGATGGATATGCCCGGAATTCTTGCCATAAAAAGTCCAGGAGCCAAATTCCGAAGCCCATTCCGCAGCAAGTTCCTTTACATTGTTCTCTAAAAAAGGATCAACTTCTTCTACGAAAAGAATGCGCTTAGAATTGGCCATATGTTTAGCTAAGAGCTTGGCCGGCAGAGGCCATGTAGTTCCTATTTTGAGGATCCCCACCCGATCTGGCAGGCCCAAGACCTTTACGGCTTCTTGCGCATAAAACCATCCACTTCCGGAAGCGATCAAAAGAAGTTCTGGTTTCTCCGGACCAACGAACCAGTTGAAGGGAGAGTTTTCGTACATCTCCCGCACTTTGGCTAATTTTAAATGCAGCGAGAGATGGCGCAGAGGGGCCGCAACGGGAATAAAAATTTTGGAGGTGTCGTATTTAGCTTTTTTTCTTTCGGGGGGGAGTTCACCCAAGATTACATTACCACGGGCATGGGAAATGCGCGAGACGCTCCGGATGACTACCAAGCTATTAATGGCTTCCGAGAGTTCAAAGGCCCATTTAGTCATGTCTTTGGCTTCTTGAAAGGTAGCCGGCTCCAATAAAGGCAAATCAGCAAGTTTAGCTATAAAGCGGGAATCTTCTTCATTAGTAGAAGAATGCGCTGCCGGATCGTCGGCAGATACCAAGACGAGCCCGCCACTACCCGCCCCGGAGAGGTTCAAGTTCAGAATAAAGTCAGAAGCGACGTTCACTCCATTTTGTTTCATGGCGCTGAGAGCGCGCAACCCCGCAAAGGAAGCAGCAGCAGCGGCTTCCAAGGCCACTTTTTCATTAACTGACCATTCTACATAAATCCCCAATTCCTCAGCCGCCTGGGCTAAGGAACCTATTATCTCGGAAGAAGGATTCCCGGGATAAGCAGCCGCAAATTGCACTCCCGCTTCCAAAGCTCCCCGGGCAATAGCTTCATTGCCCATGAGTAATTCGCTGCTTCCCGGAGCATTTTTCTTAATAATGGACATTTTCTCCTCCGCAGAACAATTTCACCGCCGAGAGCGCCGAGGGCGCAGAGAATTATTTTCTTAAATATTTGCCACAGAGGGCAAAGAGCACACAGCGATGAATTATTTGCTAAAGGGAATAAAACCATTGAGAATATTAACCCAATATTCCATTATTCCATTATTCCATTATTCCAATATTCCCTTATCTCCCTATTATATATTAGCCCGGTCGGGTCCCTTGCCGATAATATAATCCCCAAAC
>CAZAGD010000191.1:0-16928 GCA_964484485.1 uncultured Syntrophaceae bacterium | reverse complement strand
TACAGTTATCACTTTTATCTTACTCCGTGGTCTGGCTTTATCGAATTTCCCCAATGAAATTGGGTCGTAATTCCACCTAAGAAATAAAACCAAATGCGGCAAGGGACAAGCCCTTGCCCTACGTTTGAGATTTTTTTAATTTCTCGTAGGTCAAGCCCTTGGGGCTTGCCGAACCCCATTAAGATGTCATTTATTTGATGCTCCCATTAATAAGCGAAAAGAATACTGGCTATTTCTTGAATTCTTTTAATTCCTTTAACTTCTTCGGCCAAGAGGGGCACTTCCACAAGTTTTAATTTATGGCTGTAGCTTTCCCGTAGTTTTTGCAGATATTTTTCTTGCATTAATTTGCGCTGCCGATGGAAAAGGCAATCAGCTTCCTTGATTAAATGGTTAACGATCAAATGGCGGACGGCCAGACCATATTCATGGAAATCTTTTAAGATCCGCTCGGTTAGACGGACGCCCAAACCTTCAGCGATGGTCACCAATATAAAAGAGGTTTGGGATTCATCCCGCAAGAAATCTAAAATTTCTTGAGAAAGGTCTTTCCAACTGGAAATTATTTCCAACACACTTTTTTTACTTTTTTCTAACCGTACCGTTTGGGTGATCTTTTCAAAGGCCCCATAAAGGTTAAGGTAAAATTTAGCCGCCGCTTCCAAGTGATTGAGAAAAAGTTGGGGCAAGTGGAGGAGACGAAGCGTGTGGCCGGCCGGGGCCGTGTCCCAGACAATGCGCTCGTACTTCCCGCTCTCGGCTAATTCTTTTATAAAATTAAGCATATACTCTTCTTCTATGCCGGGGGCTCCGCCGATGTAATCGACGAAGTCATAATCAAGATTGGAAAAAGCCATAAGCACCTGGTGAATTTCTGGGCCAAAACGCGCTTTCCATTTCTGCAAGATTACCTCGGACTGGATCTCCAGGGCATAAAGGTTATTGATGCCCGCTATCTGCTGTTCGTCGGCCGTCAAAGGAAATTCGAATATATCTGATAAAGATGGGGTAGGATCAGAAGAAATTATAAGCGTCCGATGGCCGTGCATAGCAAAATAGAAAGCTATGGCCGCGGAACAGGAAGTCTTCCCCACTCCCCCTTTACCTCCGATTAAAATAAGTTTTTTCCCCGCAAACTCGGCGTCATGCAGAGGCATTGTTTATTTTCCTCTTGGTTTTCTTCCCGGTCCAGGAGGTCCAGCATAAGTCTGCACGATCGATATAAAACGCTTGGCCTCTTCCCCTTCAATTTTTAAAGAAGTATCTTGCCAATGTCTTCGACGCACAGCGACCCGGCAGAATTCCCTGGCTTGGCCGGAGATGCGATCAGGCGCTCCTTCTTCGCCTTGAGTCCAGATTTTTCCTGACGGGAGAATGAGTTCTAAACGGATGGGAGTATCGGGTAATTTAAGCCCATTTATTTGATAAGCATAGGGGCGAGCGATATAAGCCAGAAAAGCGATGTGGCGTAAACGATCGGTATCTTCTGGCTCCGCGCCTAAAGCATCGTAACAATCCAAGCCGTGGGCCCATGTCTCCATTAGCCTGGCGGTGGCAAAGGCCCGGGCGCCCATGGGCTGAGCGAACCAAGGGATCCTTTGTTTCGGGTCGCATTTAGCCAGTTCGCTCAGCATAAGGGCGCGAACTTCTCGCCACCATTGCCAAACTTTTTCAGGTAAGAGTAGCCTTCCTTTTTGGGGACCAAGCTCAGTAAAACCAAACTGCAATTTTGCTGCTTCCGCCAATGGCGCATGATCTCCGCGCAAAAGGGCGACGGCTACTTCGTCAATATGAGCGATATGAGAGATCGAATCTTTTATGGACCAGCCGGCAGCCGGGGTGGGTAAGTTCCACTGATCTGCGCTCAATTTTTCCAAAAATTTATCTAAGGCTTCTTGCTCCGCTCTTAAATCGTTAAGAATCTCTTGCATAGACATGGGAAATTGAAGCCCAAAGTTTTTTAAACTTAGGCCTCACCTGGAAAATTTTATTAAACCTAAATTGAGCGATTTTTCATTATTGATTAAATCAAATATATTAGATTCCTGCCCGCTTCAGCTTGCTTCATGATTCCGCAGGAATGACGAATATCACGCAACAAATGAGCATGTCATTCCCGTGAAAACGGGAATCCAGAAGGTTTTGTCTTTATAAATTTCATAAAGAATCGCTAAGTTCAGGTTAAAGATATTTTCTAAAAAATTCGCTTACTTTATGGGCCATTTGGTCGGCATGGAAGCTCCAAAAATGATTAGCTTTAGGGAAGAAGATTAACTCTTTAGGTTCTGGAAATTTGCCGACTAAAGCTCGCAGATTATCCGCATCGATAAACTCATCTTCCATGCCGCAAACAAACAATTTTGGTTTGCCGCAATTAATCAACAAAGAGGGAGGTTCAATAAATGGAGAAATTCCGGCCACAGCCTTAATCTTTGATTCTTCCGTAGCTAACTGAAAAGCTACCAGGCTACCAAAAGAATAACCGCAGATCCCTATTCTCTCGGCATCTATAGATTCATAGTTAGCCAAATACATAACTGCTGCCCGGGCATCTTCCTTTTCACCAAGGCCATGGGCAAAATTCCCTTCGCTCAACCCTACCCCGCGAAAATTAAATTTTAACCACGCTAAGCCCTGCGCTTCGGCTTGCGCGCAAACAGCTTCCACCACATAGTTATCCATATTGCCTCCGTAAAGAGGGTGAGGATGACAGACTATTAGCGCGGGAAAAGGACCTTTTCCTTGCGGAAAGCTGAGCATTCCTTCCAAGCGCAGGTTTCCACTCTTAAAATTTATTTTTAGGGCGCTCATATTTGTTTATTTCTTCCTGGTCAAGGAGGCCAAGCCTTTTTGCAAAGTCTCCGGGAAGTCTTTGGCCGTGATTAAGAGGCTTTGAATATATCCTTCCATTTCCAGATGGGTCATCCGATCTAAACCAAAGCCGAGGTCGATAATTCTTTTAGCCAACCCCAAAGCTAAAGGAGGCCGCTGGAGAAGTTTAGCGATAAATGCTTGTGTTTTCTCGGTAAGTAAATTTTCGGGGTATACATAATGGACTAACCCTATTTCGTAGGCCCGGGAGGCTGAAATCATCTCTCCAGTCATGATTAATTCTTTGGCCCACGCCGGACCGAGGAGACGGGTTAAGCGGGTCGTGCCTCCACAGTCGGGAATTAGTCCTAAGATGACTTCGGGTACGCCCAGAGTGGCTGTTTCACTGGCCAAACGGAAGTCAGCGGTTAGGGCAAGCTCCAAGCCCAGGCCGCCACAAAACCCATGTATTTTGGCTACTACGGGTTTTTCCAGATGTTCGATTCTATTTAGCAATGCCTGAATAGCAGCTATCCCTTCTCGTAAACGAACGCCAGGGGGGCGTCCATCTTCGCCAGATATATGCCCCAAATAATTAAAATCAATGCCAGCAGAAAAAGCTGGCCCGGCCCCTTGCAGCAAGATTACGCGCGCTTCAGCGTTAACCCCTAAATTAGTGATGGCCTTTTCAATTTCTGCTAAAACCTCGCCATTAATGGCATTCCTTTTTTCGGGGCGATTAAGGGTAATAATTCCCACATTATCTTTGATTTCCCATTGGACAACCTGATCCATCTATTTCGCCCTCCTTTCTCTCCGCTTTGGTATTTTGTGATTCTTGAATTCCACTCAGGCGGGCAATTTCCCTAGTTATTATTTTGGTAAATTCTTTGCTTTCTGTTCCTTCAGAGGCATAGATGGGCGCGCCGATTTTTATCTCAACCTTTCTGGGCCAACCATTTTTGGCGTATTTTAAGCCCAGGGGAATAAAAGGAATTTTTTTCTGCAAATAAATAAGTCGCTGGATGAGGCTATGTTTTCCCTGGCCCATAATATAAGGATAATATGTTCCTTCAGGGAAAAGCACTATAAATTCTTTGGCCTGCAGGAGTTTTTCAATATACCGAAAGGAATTAAGACTCTTAATAGGCTTCATCCGATCTAAAGGGATACCCCCCAAAGCCATTAAAAAGTGCCTAACTATGGGATAAACGAAAAGTTCTTTTTTAGCAATGTAGCTTAAAGGTTTAGGGATGGATAAACCAACGAGGGGGATATCAGTCCAAAACTGATGCTTAGGTAAAATAATGGCTGGTCCTTGGGCAGGAATATTTTCTTGCCCCTGAATTTTAAGATTATAAAAAAGGCGGAAGCAAACATGGCCAATTATTTTAATGATTTTATAAAGCCAATTGTGGCGCCAAAGCTTAAGGTCCATTTTATTTAATCCCCGCGGCCTAAATTAACACATTAATGGATAAGAATCAACATTTCCCTCATTTCCACTTCGTAAGTGGAAATGAGGAATTTTTGGGCTTGACGATTCCCAAGCCCGTTGCCATAATAAATAAAATCTTAAAAAGAGCGGATAAATTTAAAAAAACAAAGGAGGAGAACATGAGCCAAAAGGTTATTGAACTGTTAAATGCAGCGCGAGCAAGGGAATTAACGGCTATTAGCCAATACATGGCCCAGCACTACGAATTAGAAGATAGCGATTATGGGAAGTTGGGCAAAAAAATGAAAGAAATTGCTATCCAGGAAATGAAGCACGCTGAGGCTTTAGCCGAAAGAATTCTTTTCTTAAAAGGGACACCTATTTCCAAACCCGATGCGGAAATTAAAAAGGGACAGGATATTGAGGCAATGTTGAATACAGATATCGCCTTAGAAGATCAGGCAATAAAGATGTATAATGAAGCCATCAAGGCCTGTGCAGAAGAGAAGGACCACATTTCCAAACAGTTATTTGAGAAACTCTTGGCTGAAGAAGAAGACCATTTTAATTTCTTTGATAATACCAAAGATCATTTAGTTAAACTGGGGGCTGCTTATTTAGCTACCCTTACGGGCGAGTGATAAATACTTTCGCCGGATAAAAAACAAAAAATCTTACAAGAGAGACGAAACTTTTTTTATAGCGCAGAGCTCGCCGCACATAGTGCAAACATCACTTTCTTTAGGTAGACGAGAGGAGCGTAGCTCCTGCGCTCTCTCTGGGTCTATGGCCAGGCGAATTTGCTCTGGCCAATTCAAAGCTTTCCGAGCCCGCGCCATAGATATGTCTCGATCCAACGCCCCGGGCAAACCCCGCGCAATATCAGCAGCATGACCAGCGATTTTTGCCGCAATGACCCCAGCGCGGACATCTTCTATAGTGGGCAACCGGAGGTGTTCAGAAGGGGTAACGTAGCATAAGAAATCAGCTCCGGCCCAGGCCGCCAAAGCTCCACCAATGGCTCCGGTAATATGATCATAACCAGGCGCAAAGTCCGTAACCAAGGGACCGAGCACATAGAAAGGAGCTCCGTGGCAAAGGCGCTTTTCTAATAAAACATTGGCCTGAATTTGATGGAGCGGAACATGACCCGGGCCTTCAATCATTACCTGCACTCCTTTGGCCCAGGCCCGCTCCGTAAGTTCGCCCAAGAGGAGAAGTTCTTGGATTTGTCCTCGATCTGTGGCATCCGCGAGACAGCCCGGCCGCAGGCCATCGCCTAAGCTCAAAGTGAGGTCGTAAGCATGAGCTATTTCTAAGAGTCGGTCATACTGCTCGAAGAGAGGATTTTCTTTTTTATTATAACTCATCCACTCCACCAAGATTGATCCTCCGCGACTGACCACGCCTAGAAGACGCCCTTCTTTCTTAATCCGCTCCACAGAATTTAGGGTTACTCCACAATGTACGGTAATAAAGTCTACACCATCTTCTGCATGGCGCTCGATAACGGCAAAAAGGTCATCAGCCGTCATTTCCACCATAGGGCGCTTCTTCTTTTCCGGCATCTCTATGGCGGCTTGATAAATGGGCACGGTTCCCACTGGTACGGTAGAAACCTCCAGCACGGCCCGCCGCGTCTCATCGATGGCCGGGCCGGTGGAAAGGTCCATTATAGTATCCGCCCCGGCGGCAATAGCGGCGCGTACTTTAGCTAACTCTTCTTCAATATCAGTATGATCTTTGGACGTGCCCACATTGGCATTAACTTTAGTGCGCAGGCCTTTCCCAATAGCTAAAGGAGCTATCTTTTGGTGTTTAACATTTTGCGTAATAACAATAGTCCCTTCGGCTAATCCCTCCCGAATAAATTCCGGAGTTACTCCTTCCGCTAAGGCTACCTGCTTCATAGCCTCAGTTAGCTTACCTTGGCGTGCATATTCTAATTGGGTCATGGTTTGATCTCCATAATTTATTTTTGACCGAATTTATTTTTGACCGAGTCGTTTTAAGATAAGTTCGGCAACTTTCTTACCGGAGAGAAGCATCCCGCCAAATATGGGTCCCATGCGATAACCACCAAAAGTAGCATTAACCGCCATGCCGGCCACATATAAGCCTGGATAGATTTCTCCTGTATTCTCTACCGTAGAGACTTCAGCTTCTTCTGCCCATAAAGAGCGTTCTCCTTGAAAAACCTGTAAAGGAGTATTAAAGTTTACTTTATTTTTTCTCTGCAGCACTTGGACGACTTCCGCTGGATGGCCAGTAGCGTCTACTACAAAATTTGCGCGCACGGCTAAGGGATCTACATGCAGATTGGCCATTTCCACCGCCGTCCAATTAATGACCAAACCCGCCACTTTTCCTTGGCGAACCATCAAATCTTCCACACTTATGCCATTAAAGATTTTAACCCCCGCCCTACAGGCCGCAGAGCATAGAGAAGAGACAACTTCTACCGCATCCGCAGTATAATAACCATTAGCAAATTTTTCTGAGGCAATGCCAAATTCATCCAGAATGGGTTTGGCTTCTTCCTGAATTACTATTTCGTTAAAAAGCATGCCGCCTCCCCACATGCCGCCGCCCACGCTTAGCTTACGTTCAAATAAAGATACCCGGGCTTTTCCTTTAGCTAAATAATAAGCGGCAATTAATCCCGAAGGACCTGCTCCGACGATGGCCACATCTAGATCTAAGGACTTCAAGAATTTTTGGGTAAAGCGCTCAATAATTGCTCGGGAAATTATCACTTCATCCAGCTTTAGCTTTTCTTCTAACATAATTACCAGCTCCTCGCCAAAGATTAAAAAAGCCGTCGATTCATTTTTGGCTGAACCGGCGGCTTTTTCTTTCTATAATCGATTTGCCTTCCCTCCGCTGGCATTACCCAACAGGTTCAAGGGGTCATCCCGCTTAAAGCGGGATTTCTCAGCCGGTTCAGCTCCCCCAGCAAATCTATTTTAATTTTACTCCCATCTAAGAAAGGGGTCAAGCAAATTCCCAGAAATCTATGAAAAACCGACTTTTCTATCATTCCAGAGCAAGCGAAAATCCAGAAATCTGGATTCCTGCTTGCGCAGAAATGACTTACTTATCTGAGCAATTATTAATCGGGGCAATTAAATATTTACAGTTAACACGCTTATCTTAATCCGGGGTTTGGCTTTATCGAGTTTCCCCAATGAAATTACGTCTTTAATTATCATTAAGAAATAAAACAAATGCGGCAAGGGACAAGCCCTTGCCCTACATTTGAAGGTTTTTTTAATTTCTCGTAGGGCCAGCCCTTGGGGCTGGCCGAACTACGCCTTAAGATGTCGTTTATTCTATACTCCCATCAATAATTATTTGCAGTTATCACCCCCACCTTCCTCCCGTGGTCGGATCTTATGGACTTTTTCAAATGAGACTATGTCATTCTTAGATGTATGAAATGAAAGTAAATGCGGCAAGAAGTAAGCCCTTGTGTCTTGGCGAACCCGCTATAAAAATTCGTTTATTTTTTGTACCCATTAATAACTACATCCCGAGGGCCTTTTAAGAGATATCAGAAGGTGGGCCAAAATTTTTAAAAATTAATTTTTATAAGCTTGACAAAAGATAATTTTCCCATTATTTTTAAGTAGAATTTTAAAAAAATTTTACCTGCCGGGAGCAAAATTCTTGCCAAAGTTTAATTAAATAAGCCCTCCTGGCAATTTCAGGTGAAGAATAATTTTAGGGGAATCGAGGAGGTTAGAAAATGCGTGGTAGAGATATGGGTTTTAGAATGGTAGCCATATTGGCGCTTTTTTCTTTTTTCTTTTTAACTGCCATAGCTTGGGCGGAAGAGAAAGAAAAAGATGTTATTCCGAGACCTGAACGAGGAATAGCAATTTATACCGAATATTCAAGCGTTTCCGTTGCTCCCGGTGAGTCTGTGCGCATGGAGTTGACTGCGGATAACAAAGGGAAGCGCGATGAAAACTTTTTCTTAAAGATTAGCCAAGTGCCTAAGGGTTGGAAAGCCTTCTTAAAAGCCCCCAATTACTTAGTCGAAGCCATCCCTGTCCCTGCTACAAAGACTCGCACTTTAACCTTTTTAGCCGAGCCCGACAAAACGGTAAAAACCGGAACCTATATATTCCAGATTGATGCCCAGACCGAAGATGGGAAATTTAAATCCACCCAAAAAATTTACGTAAATGTGCGGGAGAGAGCAGTTATTGGGGAAGAGTTCCAGGTAATTACTTCTTATCCGGTACTGCAAGGGCAGACCGATGCCAAATTTGAATTTTCTTTGGAAGTTAATAATAAAAGTGAAATAGATAAGAATTTTAATATAACAGGTCAGGTTCCTCCTAAATGGGAGCTTAATTTTAAGCCGGCTTATGAGCAGAAACAGATATCCAGTTTCCGCGTCAAAGGAGGATCAAGTCAGACTATCGCTGTCGAAGTAACCCCACCCCGAGATGCTACTGCTGGCTCCTACCCGGTTTTAGTCTGGATTACTTCGGGCGAAAAGAAAGCAGAAGTAAAACTAACCGTGGTTTTGACCGGAATATATAAATTAGATGCGGGAACGCCAACCGGTCTTCTATCCCTCGATGCTTTAGCAGGAAAACCGGCCATCATGTCCCTTTTTGTAAAGAATACGGGGTCGGCGATCAATAAGAACATTAGTTTCAGTTCTTTTAAACCCGAAAATTGGAAAGTGGAATTTAAGCCGGAGAAGATTGATGCCTTGGAACCAGGGGCTATGAAACAGGTAGAAGTGACAATTACTCCGTATGCCCAGGCTTTGGTGGGAGATTATTCAGTTGGTCTCTCGGTAGATGGGGAAAAAGGAAGCAGCAAAACAGTAGAGATGCGAGTTTCTGTGAAGACTTCGGCCGCCTGGGGTTGGATTGGCGTGATTATTATTGTAGCAGTTATTGCTGGTTTAGGAGCGCTCTTCTTCTATTTAGGGAGGCGTTAAATGAACGGGGAGTTGGTCATTGAGACCCAAGACCTAACTAAGGTCTATGGAGAACAGGTAGCGGTAGATCATCTCAACCTTAAGATTTATCAGGGAGAAGTTTTTGGTTTCTTGGGCCCCAATGGGGCAGGCAAGACGACTACTTTATTGATGCTCTTAGGGTTGAGTGAGCCAACTTCCGGAAAAGCCCGCGTATGCGGATTCGACCCCACGCGGGAGCCGCTGAAAATAAAAAGAATTGTCGGTTACTTACCCGAAAATGTTGGTTTTTACGACGATCTAAATGCCCAGCAGAATCTCTTATATATAAGCCGCTTGAATGGGATTCCCGATGAAGTGGCCGTAGAAAAGATAAAAGAGTTATTAAAAATAGTAGATTTAGAAGTTGATCCACGCAAGAAATTGGGAGAATATTCCCGGGGTATGCGCCAACGTTTAGGGATCGCCGAAGTTTTATTAAAAGATCCCCAAGTGGTTTTTTTAGATGAACCTACGCTGGGGCTTGATCCGGATGGTTCCAGGCAGATGTTAGAGTTGATCCGCTCTTTGAGTCAGGAAAAGAAAATTACCGTTTTCTTTTCCTCCCATCTCTTGGACCAGGTGCAAAAAATCAGTACGCGCGTGGGGATAATGATCAAAGGGCAAATGGTGGCTATAGGGAAAATCGAAGATTTGGCTAAGGAAAAATTCGGGATAGGCCAGGAAAAATATACCTTAGAAGAAGTATACATGAAGTACTTCCAGGAGGGCGTCTCGTGAAAGGAATTCTCACTATCTGCCGCAAAGAATTAGCTGATCACTTTAGCAGTACGCGCTTTATTCTTCTGTTTTATTTAATTTTGATGGTCAGTTTAGTCACGGCTTTTATGGTGGGCTCAGGTTTGCGGGATGAGTTAAAGGATGTGGCCAAACCCACTTTTGTCTTTTTAATGCTCTTTACTTCGCCCGGCAAACTTTTCTCCCTCATCCAATTTATCGCCATCTTTGGTCCTTTGATGGGCATAATCTTGGGTTTTGATGCCATTAACCGGGAACGCAGTGCGCGCACCTTGAGCAAACTCGTTTCGCAGCCGATTTACCGGGACGCGATTATTAACGGAAAATTCTTAGCGGGTTTAGTAACCATTATTGTGTTGCTCTTGGCTATCATTTTAATGATTTCGGGCTTAGGTTTATTACTCATTGGTGTCGTGCCGGGGCCAGAAGAGATCATGCGCCTCTTCATATACTTTGTCATCAGTGTCTTCTATATAGCCTTCTGGTTGGGAATTTCCATTTTGTTCTCCGTAGCCTTTAGGAGCATGGCCACTTCTGCTTTAGCCGCAATTGCTTGTTGGATCTTCTTCTCCTTTTTTGTCGCCATGGGAGCCAGTGTCCTGGCTGACGTGATCAGCCCCATCGACCCGACGAGAGCGGCGAATAATCCAGAGCTAATCATTGACCATGAGCAGACGCGCAAGATCATTTCGCTCTTTTCACCCATGACCCTTTACAGCGAGGCGACTACTATTATTCTCGATCCCTTGCGAAAAACTACCCAATCCCTTCTTTTAATGGGACCTATGGAACGTTTATCTATCTCTCGCTTCCAGAATCCACTTCCTTTAAGCGAGAGTATCTATATTGTCTTCCCTCATCTCATTAGCCTTTTTGCCATTACTTTAGTTTGTTTTGCCATCTCTTATGCCAGCTTCTTGCGCCAGGAAGTAAGGTCGACCTAAAAGAAATTTAAACTTTCATGATAGGTAACCTTCTCCTTTAATTCGCAGGGCAAACCCTGGTGGTTTGCTGGGAAGCAAAATCAATAATTGGCTTCGAGAGGAATGACCTGGAAAGCAGAGACGTCTACCAGCCCTTTATCGGTGATTTTTAATTCTGGGATTACCGGCAGAGTTAGGAAAGAAAGAGCGAGGAAAGGGTTTTGGAGTTTACATCCTAATTTCTGAGCGGCCTGGTTTACTTGGGATAATTGGTCGGCCACGACTTCAGCTTTTTCCAGGGAGATTAGTCCAGCGAAAGGTAAGGGAAGTGAAGCTTTTATTCCGGCTCGCTCCATCACTACTAATCCACCTTGCATTTTTTGCACTTCTTCAATCGCTAATTTCATATCTTCATCATTCGTCCCAATAACAATTAAATTGTGCGAGTCATGGCCTAAGGAGGAAGCGAGGGCTCCTTTTTTAAGGCCAAAGCCCTGCACCAAACCAAGGCCTATATTGCCTGAAGCTTTATGCCGCTCGATAACGGCTACTTTTAGAATGTCATTTTCCAGGTCGGCTTTCACTAAACCCTCGTCATCTTTTTTAACTGGCAGGCACTTCTTTTCCGTAAGGATCTGGTTAGGAATGAGGCCAATAACCCAAGCTGCCGAGCCAGACAATCTTATGGCCAGCGCATCATCTGTTAAGGGCTTGATTTTAATCGTTTGTAGGTATTTCTGGTTTAGGGAAGGAGAGAAAAGGGGGTAAGTTTTTCCTTCGCGAGCTACGATTTGGCCATCTTTTATCGTTAAGGCGGCTCCAAAATTTTTTAAGTCCGTTACAGCCAGCAGGTCAGCGCGTTTCCCCGGGGCAATAGCGCCCCGATCTCCGATCTTAAACCTTTGAGCTGGATTGATGGTAGCCATTTGAATAGCAATTATAGGATCCAAACCCAGAGATACAGCCCGGCGCAACAAATGATCCATTTCTCCCTTTGCTAAGAGATCTCCTGGCTCCAGATCATCAAGAACAAATAGACAGCGGCGAGAATTTTGGGGATTGACTAAAGGGAGCAAATCATCGAGATTTTTAGCCACTGTTCCTTCCCGGATCATGATCCACATACCCAACCTCATTTTTTCTTCCCCTTCTTTCTTTGAGGTGCATTCATGATCCGAGTCGATTCCGGAGGCGATATAAGCATTCAGATCTTTCTTGTTGAGCAAGGGGGCGTGACCATCAATAATTTTTCCTCGTTTTTGGGCCACAGCAATTTTTTGCTTAACCTCAGGGTCATGCTGCAAAACACCGGGGAAATTCATCATCTCCCCCAAACCCAAAAACCGCTTATGGGCTAACATCTTTTCTAAATCCTTGGCGGGCATATGCGCTCCCGAAGTTTCCAGAGAGCTGGTCGGCACGCAGGAAGGGGCGAGGAAGAAAAAATCGAGGGGTAGGTTTTGACTGTTGTCTAAAAGAGCTTGCACCCCGGCGGAGCCTAACACATTGGCTATCTCGTGGGGATCAAGGATAATCGTGGTGGTTCCATGAGCCAGGGCCAAGCGGGCGTATTCTGCGGGGGTTAAAAAAGAACTCTCCAGATGAAAATGCCCATTGATTAACCCAGGAAGGAGGAAAAGGCCTTCTAAATCTATGCTTTCCTTTCCCTTAGTATATTCTTGGTCCACGCCGGCAATCCATTCTCCGGATATGGCTACATTAGTGGGGTAAATTTCTCCGCTGAGCACATTAACCAAATTAGCGTTAGTCAAGAGAAGATCGGCAGGTTCAAGTCCTCGGGCAACGGCGGTTAGATGATCCATAATATTAGCAGGTTGTTTTTTTATTTTAGTTCCACCTTAATTTCTGGTTGGTGCAAAATCGTTTCGTGGACGAAACAAGATTCGGCCATGCGCAAAAGCCCTTTTTTCTCTGATTCAGAGATGTTATGGGGATAATTAATTTCCGCTTTGATTGATCCAATACGCCAGGGATCTTTGACTATGGTCCAGTCTAATAATACCTTTAGTCCTGCGGTAGGTAAATTATGCCGTTTACAAAATCTGACAATGTAAACTCCTATGCAAGTGCCCAAGGAGGCGACGAAAAGTTCGGCTGGAGTGAGAGCTTTATCTGTTCCGCCTTCAGTTTGGTGCTGATCAGTTAAGACTTCATGCTCACCGCACTTGGCCTTGAATATAAAATTATCTTGCCAGCTAACTTCCATCTTCATTTAAGGCCTCCACCTTATATGCAAAGTAATTTCTGAGAGAAACACTTATGCAAAGATAGTTTGATCGTTTTTCAAATTGTTATTTACTTTATTCATTTGCTTTTTCAGCCAGCCATTTTTCCAAAAACTTCTTACTCGGAGCAATTAAATATTTACAGTTATCACTCTTATCTTACTCCGTGATCTGGCTTTATCGAGTTTCCCCAATGAAATTGCGACGTAATTACACATAAGAAATAAAACCAAATGCGGCAAGGGACAAGCTCTTGCCCTACATTTGAGGTTTTTTTAATTTTTCGTAGGGCAAGCCCTTGGGGCTTGCCGAACCACGCATGAAAATGTCATTTATTTTATGCTCCCATTAATAACTCATTTTACCAGAAGAGAAAAAGAAGTCAAAGAGGAATGCATCTAACCAGCTGTTACTTTCCTGAAAATTGTATAAAGGACGGAAAAGTAGGCAGCGCGCAGGGAAAAATAAGGTCTTGATTTAAAAGTAACTGATAGACAGCGAAGACGCAGAAAATTCTCTTAAAGAGAGATCCTTGAAAAAGTCCCTCGGGATGCCATTCCGTCATTCCTGCGAAGGCATAAATCCAGCATTTTCGAGGTATTTCTGGACGCTTGCTTTGGCGGGAAGAGAAAAGTCAGTTTTTCTGAGATCTCTTAAAGAAAAAAGTAGACTTTTCCAAAAATTTTTGTTATTTTTAATTAAAATATAATCCCCCTTAATAAAGGGCGGTTAGCTCAGATGGTCAGAGCGCCGGTCTCACATACCGGAGGTCGGGGGTTCAATTCCCTCACCGCCTACCAACAAAATCAAGGAGTTACGAGCAAATTGTAACTCCTTTTTATTTTAACTGTGATAAATTTGTGATAGATTTTTGATTGATCCAGTTCAACACTTCTATCCCTTTCCGCAGGCTTTCCGGATAATGATGGGCATACCTCATAACCATCGAAATATTTTTCCACCTTCCAAGTTTTTGCACTGTGTAAATATCTACTCCAGCTTGCACAAGCCTTGTAGCAAAAGTATGGCGTAAATCGTGAAATCGGAGCTTGAGGATTTTTGCTTTCTTTACCGCTGAGTAAAATGCCCTTAGAAGATTTCTTGGACAAATTTTGGTGCCATTTTCACTATGAAAAACATATTCTGACTTACTGAGCCTGACTTTGGCCCTTTCTTTCAGGATTCGTAATGCTTTTATCTTTTCCACTTACGAAGTGGAATGATTGGGTCTCTGGCCTGTTCCACCTACGAGGTGGAAAAATTTTGGGGGTAATTTTTTTAGACTCGGCCGCGGAGGGTTAAAGTATTGAAGATGGTTTTAGGGAGGATAATGAGGTCAAACTAAAGGAGGTGGGGTGGTCTTATATTATTTCATTAATTCTTGTTTTTCATAGGGGAGTTTTTCGAAGAAAATTACAATTCCACCTACGAAGTGGAATGATTGGGGTGGGTGAAAAATTCAATCTGAGAATCCAGTTTTTTTGGGGATTCAATTTTTGGGGTGTTGATCATTTAATCATTTGCTATTCTACAGCGAGTGGCATTTCCTCCATTTCAGAACGAAGCGTTGCCTTGATCACTTGACAGAGGAAATCGCTGGCATCGAGTATTTCCAGCAATAGCAGACGGCCGGTTTCCGTAAAATGGGCGATGAGCGGCCCTGCTTGCTCGGCGCGATCAATAACTCCCTCGGGGATGACCTAAAACATCAAGATGGCTTCTTCCCGATCATAACTTAGCTTCTCAACGCGCTCTCCTTCCAGGGTAGAACGCGACCACCATTTCCCACTTACTCTTTACTGATTTCTCTGGTTAAAATAGACAGGCTCAAAAAATGGGGCAGGAATCACTGTCTCAGCCTACGGAATAGAATGAAATAAAATCCTGGACGATAACCTGTTTAATTTGTGCGCTTTTTGGTTATCTTAAATCACTTGTATCTTCTTTGCCCAAAATTACTTCGGCCTTGCCAACGGCGATATTTGCTTGGAAGTGAACGAGAAAATCCATGCCTAATAAACCGTCAACAAATGCTCCTTGCGGTATGGTATGAGCCACCACCGGCCATTGTTCTATACGTTGTCCCAGACAATTGAACCACGGGACAGCGACAATAGGGGCAACGATGACCCCATTGGCAGCGACAATGCGTACTTTTTGTAAAGGATGATGGGTGTCACAGCCGATCGCTTCCACCGCCTCTACGGGCAGCATAGTATAGCTGGCACCCGTATCTAACAGAAGACGAAGGATTACCACGCTACCGTCAACTCCACCTATTGCGGCGCGCAAAACCAGCAGGTTTCCCTGGCGGTGTAATTGATAGGATTTACCTGATTTCACAACACCACCGCCAGGTCTTCAGGTACCTCGCCCATATATTCCACGGCCACCTGTTGGCCTCGGATTGACAAGAGTTTCCGGTAGACCTCATCGCGGTTGGGGGAATGAGCAAGGACCCGCCCTTGAGTCACCCGCATCTCATCGTCCAATTCTGTGTAAGCAATAAGCACCCATTCGCCCCCAAATTCCTTCTTAATTGCCTCCAGACTCATAATCTGATTCATTGTATTTACCCCTACTTGGCCTATCTCCCAAATTCACAACTTTTGTAACAAATTATATCCCTTTTTACCATATCATGCCAGCTTCTTTTCAATTTGTCCTCAACGTCTTGACGATCAACTGACTAAACAAACCGGTCCAGGGTCTTATTCATTAAGGAATTCTGGAGGAGTTCCAGCATGCCTGCCTGACCGGGTTCACTCTCAGTCAGGTCCTTCTCAGTGCTGATGCTACAACTGAAAAAATCAAACCAGGGCTGAGTAAAAGTAGAAATAGTTAAGATTCTTTTTTTATTTCTTCTAAAACCCTAATAAAGCATGGTTTTATTTTTGGAATGTCAACCTTGATGGTCCCCCACTCAGTTTCAAGATCTACCCCAAAGTAATCATGGATCAAAACATCTCTCATACCAGCGATGTCACGCCAGGGAATATCAGAAAATTTCATTCAAAAATCCATTGGTATATGTTTAACAGCCTCTCCAATTACTTCAATCGCTCTCAACACAGCAAAAATTGTCTTTTCATCCTTAATAAAATCTTCATAAGACATGTTACCGATTATAGCACACACGCATCAGTCTAAAAAATATTTTATCTTTATGGCTTTTTTAGCTTATCCCGTTTGTTCAGTTCGTTTCCCATTTGACTGAAAATCATCAATTCCACCTACGAAGTGGAATGATTGGGGCGACTGAAAAATTCAGTTAGGATGTAGAATCTTCATCTGGTTATGGCTGGGACACCCGTTTCGTTTAAAGGTTATGTTTTTTTCATTTCTACTTTCTCTACCATTACTCATTTGCTTCTTTTAATATACCCTCAACTATATCTTCTTTTACCCAAATACCGCTTTTGAGCATTTTATCAATCAAAGGTTTTATTGCTACCAGAAACCCTTTCTTCTTAGCCTTCAATAGTAATCCGAGTGTGCCGATAACTTGAAGCCCCAAAAACTTTCGCCTGCATTCTGGCAATTCTCTCATCGATCAATACCTGATGGATTCCTTTCTCCTTCGCCAGTATAATAACTTCTGCCTCACCTTGTTCCAAGTCGAATAAAAGTTTAACCTGAATCCTGGTGCGCCGGAGAAACCGGCAGGGTGTAGTGGATGGAAGAGCCATACAGTGAAGGAGTAGCGATCCACACTGGCCCCGAGTCATGCGTTGTCACTCGTAAGGGTGGGAGCGAAGCGTTGACAGGGG
>CAZAGD010000190.1:0-10810 GCA_964484485.1 uncultured Syntrophaceae bacterium | reverse complement strand
TGCGCAGAGGTATAGAGCTATTTTTAGGCTTGTTTAGCTGAGGCAGGCTTGTCCCCGCCATTCTTTGCGGAAAGAAGGTGGATAAGTATATAGACGTTAATTCCCAGCCGATTTTAATTTCGCCCCGCTTGCTTCTGCCAGAGGCAGGCCTGAGCCGTATCAAGCTATTTACCAAAAAACTGATCGACGGTCAGGAAAATCATTTGTCTGTCGATCAGTTTTGAGATTTGTAACTAATTCTGGCGGGAGGGAGAGAAGCTCATGAAAATGAAGTACTTATTATTTCATAGGTAAGGGCTTGGGAATAGACATCTATTTTAAAAGAAGGAAGCTATTATTTCAGTTTATCTGGTATAGACAAGTATGTGCCAACCGTTCTAAATTGCGTCTCTCCCGCTCCCGTCTGTTTCCTGGTAGTGGGAAATATTTTAAATGTTAGACGATCTGCGCCAAACTCATTGACATCTCCGTCTTTAAAATATAAATTAGGCCAAAGAAATGTTTGGGAAAAATTTTCGGCAAATAGGGGGAGAAGAATATGGCGGTCTTAATGGGATCAGGTAAGTTCACTTATGAAGTTTATCCTGATTGGGCAAAATTGCCCAAGGGGTGGAGTTTCTTGGAAGTCGTTGATGTGGGAGTTGATGCTCAAGATCGAGTTTATGTATTTAGCCGAGGGCCGCACCCGCTAATGATATTCGATCGAGAAGGAAATTTATTAAGTGCCTGGGGAGAAGGAAAGTTCCAACGTCCTCATGGATTAACGGTCGGACCAGAAAATACCCTCTATTTAGTCGACGATGGAGCCCATGTCGTCCAGCACTTTACTTATGATGGCCAGCTTTTATTGACCATCGGAACACCCGGAAAAGGGGCAGGTTTTATGAGTGGCCGGCCATTCCAGCAGCCCACCAAAGTGGCCGTAGATGACCGGACAGGAGAACTTTATATCTCGGATGGATATGGCAATGCGCGGGTGCATAAGTTTACTTCCCAAGGAAAATACCTTTTTTCATGGGGAGAATCGGGAACAGACCCTGGCCAATTCAATTTAGTTCATAGCGTTGCTTTAGATAATGAGGGATTAATATACGTAGCGGACCGCGAGAATCATCGTCTGCAAGTTTTCGATAATCAGGGAAAGTTTATCAAACAATGGGTAAATATGCATCGCCCATGCGCTTTGCATATAGCGGGGAAGGAAGAAGAGTTGATTTATATAGGAGAACTTCCGCCCGCTTATCCTTTTAATCAAAATTATCCAAATATCGGCGGGCGGATATCTATCTATGATTTAAAAGGCGAGCGTTTGGCCATTTTAGGCGATATACAGGCGGGTGTTCAGCCTCACCAATTTCTCGCTCCTCATGGCCTAGCTGTCGATTCTCGGGGAGATATTTATGTGGGCGAAGTTTCTTGGAGTTTTCGGGGCAAAAATCTTACGCCTCCCCGAGAGTTACCAAGTTTTCGTAAATTAGTAAAAGTAAGATAATTTTTGAAGAGAATAATCTTTAATTTAGTGTATGAATAGCGGAAGCGGGTCTATAAGCCGAGTTCTGTCTCTTCGGATAACCGAAGAGGGTGATCATTCCTCTGGCCCTAACATTGCTATTAGGGTCTTGCGACCTACCCGGGAACATCGAGCGGGCCACTCTTTAACGTTCCCCTATTTGGTCTTGCTCCAGGTGGGGTTTGCCTTGCCAATCCTGTCACCAGGATTGCGGTGAGCTCTTACCTCGCCTTTTCACCCTTACCCCTCGCTAAGCTTCGGGGCGGTATGTTTTCTGTGGCACTTTCCCTGGGGTCACCCCCGGTCGCCGTTAGCGACCACCCTGCCCTATGGAGCTCGGACTTTCCTCTCGGTTAAAACCGAGCGATCACCCGACCCCCTTCCGCATATTTATCAGCGCGCCTGGCGAGCTTTTTCTAATATAGCTTCTTTGGCCAGTTTATCGGCGCGTTTATTTTTTTCTCTTTCTATATAATTTATAATATATTTTGGGAAGTTAAGCAATAGGTGGCGAACTTCGGCGTTTAGAGTCTTTAACCCTAAATTTCTTACTTTATATTCTCCTTGGAGCTGACGAACTACCAACTCCGAATCCATGAATATTTTTATCTGCTTTGGTTTAAACTTTCTTGCTTTTTCTAAGGCCAAAATTAAGGCTTTATATTCAGCAGCATTATTAGTAGCTTTTCCCAAAAAATATTTCTCTTCTTTGATAATCCGGCCTTGGGCATCAGTAAAAACTATACCGGCCCCAGCTTCTCCCGGGTTTCCTTGGGCGGCCCCATCTGTATAAATAAATAGTTCATCTATATCTAAGGAATTATCCTTTCGGGGAGAATTAATATATGGTAGTTCTTGCGGCCGCATATTTAAGGAGAAAGTTTTTTCTGCAATTTGTTGGAAAGAGAATTATTCAGTTTGCGTGCATAAAGGGAAGATAGACATTCGGGGATTAAGTCCCTTGCCCTTTATCTCGCCCGTTTTCCCAAAATAAAATTCGACTGCAATTTGGACAGACGATCAGGCTTTCTTGCTTTTGCAATTCAATGAACAATTGCGGTCTAATGTTCATGTAACAAGCCTGACACACACCATTTTGCACGCTGACAATGGCTAACCCTTGCCGTCTTTCTAAGATGCGGTGATATCTTTGTAAAAGATCGGGGGGGATCTCTTTTTCTTTTTCTTGCCGATGGCGTAACTCTTCGGCCATTTCTTGATCGAAAGAAGCCATCTTTTGTTTAAGTTCGGCAACTTGGTTCTGATACTCTTTCCGCCGCGCTTCCAATTTCTTTTCTGCCTGCTGCAGATTTTTCTGCAGTTCCTCGATCTGTTCTAAAAGAGCCAAGATTTCTTCTTCCCTCTGGCGATTAAGCTTTTTGGCATTCTCAATTTCTTTCAGCACAGCCTGGTATTCTTTATTTGTTTTTATCTCAAAAACCCGGGCTTCAGCCTTTTTGATGCGGGCCACTTCCTCCTCTAATTCTCTTTCTTTAGATCGCCGCTCTTTTTGGAGTCTTTCTAATTCTGCTCTTTGGGCAATTACTTTATTTTCCTCTTTTTTAAAATCCTCTTCCAATAGGGCCAAGCGCTGCGGGATTTCTTCTTTTTCCTTTTCCATTTTTTGAATGCGTAAGTCGACCACTTGGAGGGCTGCCAACTTTTCTAAATTTCCTCGCAATTGTTTTTCCTCCTGAAAAAAAAGTGCACCTGAAGAGGTGCACTTTTTGATTTTTCGCCCGATGCATAAAGGGGGCTAATTTTTTTATTTATGATCTTTGTTTGGCGCATGGAATTTTTGGTGGGCCCACCTGGGTTCGAACCAGGGACCTTCCGGTTATGAGCCGGTGGCTCTTCCCGCTGAGCTATGGGCCCTAAAAATTAAAATACCTTTTTCGCTACTGATTGTCAATGCCCCTTCCGAACTGGCCACCTTCATTTTTCGAAAATATTAATATTTTTAATAAATTAATCATAAAAATATTTGAGTAAGCCAGGAAGTGCTTGCGGGGCATTTCCTAGCCTCTTCTGTTTTGGAAAATTTGCTGGTCAAAGGGTAGGTTAGCAAACCCTCCCCATGATTGCTTAAAATTCTTTAGCCATTTCATCCCTCTACAAAAGCCCTCAGTTTCTTAGAGCGGGAGGGATGCCGCAACTTACGGAGAGCTTTGGCCTCAATCTGTCTGATACGTTCCCGGGTAACATCAAAATTCTGGCCCACTTCTTCCAAGGTATGATCAGCCTTCTCATCAATACCAAAGCGCATTTTTAGCACTTTCTCTTCCCGGGGTGTAAGAGTAGCCAAAACCTTCCTAGTCTGTTCGGAAAGGTTTAATTGAACTACTGCTTCCGCTGGGGAGACGACTTTTTTATCCTCGATGAAGTCTCCCAAGTAGCTATCTTCATCTTCGCCAATGGGTGTATCCAACGAAATAGGTTCTTTGGCAATCTTTAATACTTTGCGTACTTTGTCTAAAGAAAAATCCATCCTCTCGGCGATCTCTTCTGGCGTTGGTTCCCTGCCCAATTCCTGGACTAACATGCGCGAAGTCCGAATGAGCTTGTTAATAGTCTCAATCATGTGCACCGGAATGCGAATGGTCCGCGCTTGATCAGCTATGGCGCGGGTTATGGACTGACGAATCCACCAGGTGGCATAAGTGCTGAACTTATAGCCTCTTTGATATTCAAACTTTTCGACTGCCTTCATTAGCCCTATATTTCCTTCTTGGATGAGGTCTAAGAATTGGAGGCCGCGGTTGGTGTATTTCTTAGCAATGGAAACGACCAAGCGGAGATTGGCTTTGATGAGTTCATTTTTAGCTAATTCCGCTTTAGTTTCTCCACTTTTTACAGCCTCCAATGTTCGTTTCAGTTCTTCTACGGAAAGATTAGATTCGGCTTCTACCCGGCGAATTTTCCGTTGGCCGTTTTTAACCACCCTTTCATATTCTTCTATGTCCTCTTTGCGCACCCCCGCCTTCCGCAGAGTTCGCTTGTATTCTTCTGAGTTTTTCTTGCGCAAACGCAAAAGTTTTTGAATCTGATCCAAGGGCAGGTTAGTTTGTTTTTGGATCCACTTCTGACATTCTAAGATTTCTGTTTCTGCTTTATCGACTCGCTCGGCCAATCCTTTGAGTTTTTGCACGATCTTATCTATATGCTTAGTCTTTAAGTTTATATCTTTAAGGAGGGAAACAATTTTTTCCTTATTTTCCTGCCATTTCTTCTCTAATTGAGCCTGCATTATAGGACTTAATTTCTCTTTTTCTAATTTGGCTTTAATCTGGCGATTGCGTTCGTTCAGCCTTTTAATCTGGTCAATAAGGGTGAGAATTCTTTGCACATTGAATTCTTCTTCTAAGAAATAATCTTCTTCTAAATCGGGAGCTAATTCCTTTGCCTTGATTTTTTTGGAGCGCAGTCTTTCGCCAAATTGAATTATTTCTTTGATAGTTAAAGGAGAATTAAGCACGGCATTAATCACTTCTTTTTCTCCTTCTTCGATGCGTTTGGCAATTTCTACTTCCCCTTCCCGCGTAAGTAAAGAAACAGAACCCATCTCCCGCAAATACATATAAACTGGATCAACAGCTTTTCCCAAACCTTCTGTTTCTAAATCTAATTCCTCTTCTAAGGGGAAAGGTTCCAGTTCTTCGGCTTGTTTACTAACTTTTACCTTATGGGCTGCATCAACAACCTCTATATCCATCTCTCCGAACATCATCATCAGATCATCAATTTGGTCGGAAGAGACTATATCCGCGGGCAGAAGATCGTTTACTTCATCATAAGTTAAAAATCCTTTTTCTTTACCTAAATTTATAAGTTGTTTTACTTTTTCCATTTCTTCTTCTTTAGCCATAGCCATTCACCTCTCCTCTGGCCTATTAATTAGCCGGGATTATAAATAGATCAATAGATTCTTGCGCCCATTTTTTTTGTTCTTGCAGCAGTCTTTGTTTGCGCAAAAGCAATTCCTTCATGCCCGAAACATCTCCCCCACCACTTTTCCCTTCCTGAATCCGGTGCCGAATCTCCTCATCTACGCGTTTAATTTCTTTCTGTAAGCGATGGAAGCAAAATCTACGCCAGCAATCACGCAGCATACGTTCAGGGTCAGTGATACTTTCTTCTGTCAAAAGGAGTTCGGAGACTAAATCTCTTGCCTCTTCATCTTCTAATTGGTTCAAGAAATTGTGGATTTCGAACCCTTTTTGGTTCTTCCAAAAAATAACTATCTCCTGAGCTAATTTTTGAAAACGAGGATTTTCGAATCTTTCCTCGCGCAGCAGACGCTCTATTTGGGGCATTAAAGAGCTCTTGGAGAGCATTAGCTGTAAGAGGACTCTTTCATGAGCTGGCCCACTGCGGGCAGGCAGGGATTCCGCTCTTATTGCCCCCGGCTTGGTCCGTTCTTTCAGTTGACTCCGGATTTGGGATTCCTTTAGACCTAATTTATTGGCCATTAACTCTACATAAAGATTCTGCTCTAAAGGGTCTTTTAGTTGCTGCCAAGCCGGCATTACTTCTCGAAGCACGCGCACTTTTCCTTCAACAGTAGCTATTCCATGGCGCCGGATAGCTTCTCCTAATAAATATTCCATGAGGGGCAGGGCCTTAGTAATAACTTCTTCAAGCCCATTACGTTTCTCCTGGCGAATAAAACTATCTGGATCGAATCCAGGAGGTAAAGAGGCAATCTTCACGGAGAGGCCTTCTTGTAAAAAAAGGTCTAAACTGCGCTGAGTGGCCTTTTGGCCGCCTTCGTCAGCATCAAAGATTAGAATAGCTTCCTCGGTGTAGCGGCTCAATAGGTTAACCTGGGCGGAAGTAAGGGCCGTACCTAAAGAAGCTACTACATTTCTAACTCCTTCTTGGAAAAGAGAAAGCAGATCCATGTATCCTTCGACTATTAAGGCCCGGCCCTGCTCCCGGATGGCTTTTTGAGCAATATGGAGGCCATAAAGTACATGCCCCTTGCGGTAGATTGGCGACTCCGGGGAATTTATATACTTAGGAACATACTGATCTGCCGCGGAGGTGGAATCGTCAACGATGCGGCCTCCAAATCCGCATACTTTACCTCCTACAGTAAAAATAGGAAAGATTATGCGCGAACGGAAACGGTCATAATAACCGGTTTCACCTTCGCCATCTTTTCCTTCTTGCCGCGGAATTATTAGGCCCAAAGTCTGGGCATTTTTTAACGGTAATCCTTGTTCTTTTAAAAAGCCGACCAAAGAATCCCAAGCCGAAGGAGCAAAACCTAATTTGCATAATTCGATAATCTCTGTTGAAATACCCCTTTTAGCTAAATACCTTCGGCCTTCTTCTCCCTCTTTTTCAGAGATAAGCAGGCGATGGTAAAATTTGCAGGCTAATTCATTAATGGCGAATAAATTTTCTTGTAAACTGCGGCGAATTTTTTCTGCCGCCGATAACTCCCGCATCGGCAGAGAAATTCCGTATCTTTGAGCCAAAGTTTTAACCGCTTCCGGGAAGCTTGAATTATTTAGGCGCATAAGAAAATTAAAGACATTTCCCCCCGCTCCGCAGCCAAAACAATGAAAGATACCCTTTTCTTCGTTAACTGTGAAAGAAGGGGTCCGTTCGGCGTGGAAAGGACAAAGTCCAAGATAGTTTTTCCCAGATTTTTTCAAAGACACAAAATCAGAAACCACTTCCAAGATACTCGCTCTTTCCCGGATTTCTTTAATTTTTTCTGGAGAAATAAAATCTTTCATTGATTTTAGTTAGGTTTAATTTTTTCTCTTCCTGTTTTGCGTTTAGGAAGAGCAGAAGCAGCTTCGATTTCGATCACCGTAACCCCGTTTCCTCCTTGACCAGGAGACCCTGGAAGAAAAGATTTGACAAAAGCATGGTTCTGCAAGTGTTGACGAATGGCCCGGCGGAGGCGGCCTGTACCCGCTCCATGAATAATGGCCAATTCTTTAAGGCCGGCCAAAAAAGCTTCATCAATAGCTTTATCCACCAGGGGCAAAGCGTCCTCTACTGTTAAACCAATAAGGTTAATCTCCCGCGGCGCATTAGGTACAGGAAAGTCAATAGAAACTTTTTTTCTCTCTCCTAAGCTCAGTTCTTTTTTCCCATTTGCCGCATCTAAGCTGTGCTGAAAAATTTCTTTATCCGAAAGTGCTTTTGGTAAATCTTCCTCTGCGGCCAGCAACATAGTTTTTATTTCTTCTTCTTTGGTCTTAATGACTTTTTCTAAGCTATGGACGTCCGTACGCCCTTTTATTTTAAAATCATTAATAATTTTGCGAAGTTCTTCCCGGGCATTCTTTATGAGATGCAGGGTATCTTGGCGAAATTGCGTTAGGATGATTTTCTTCTCATCTTTTAGTTGCTGAAGAATGATTTTAGTTTCTTGATTTAATTTCTTTTGCTCTTCCCTAAGGCGTTCATATTCCTGGTATTTTGCTTCTGTTTGGCGCTCTCTTTCTTCCAGCTTTTGGATGAGTTCATTAATCCGCCGTTCCCCTTCACCGATGTATTTTTGGGCCTTTTCGATAAGCTTAGAAGGCAGGCCGCATTTTTGCGCCATAGGTAAAGCATAACTTTCTCCCGGCCGGCCATAAATCAGTTTATAGGTTGGCCGATGAGTTTCTATATCAAATTCCACAGAAACGTTTACCACGTCTGGATGAGCACTGCCATAAGCTTTAAGTAACCGGAGATGAGTAGTCACGACAGTTTTGGTTCCTCTTTCCCGCAATTCATCAAGCAAAGCCATATTTAAAGCCGCACCCTCATTGGGATCTGTGCCTCGGCCAACCTCATCCAATAGCACTAATGAATTTTCGTCCGCCTCCTGGAGTATTTGGCAGATAGTTTGCACCCAAGCAGAAAAAGTACTGAGATTATCTTGCAGACTTTGTTCATCGCCGATTTCGACAAAGATATGGTTAAAAATACTTACTCGGCTTCCGGAAGCCGCCGGAATAGGGATTCCACAATGAGCTAAAATAGTTAGAAGCCCGAGAGTTTTTAGGGCCACCGTTTTTCCCCCGGCATTGGCGCCACTAATTATTAAAGTACTTGTTCCCTTTTTTAATTCCAAATTGATGGGTACTACCGAAGAAGAAGGAATAAAAGGATGCCGGGCCTCCGCTAAACAGATCTCTCCTTCTTTATTTAGAAGGGGAATATTGCTTTTTGTGGCCAAAGCATATTTCGCTTTAGCAAAGAGAAGATCCAAGTAACCCAAGACATGCCCAGTTTGAGAAATTTTATCACTGTTCTCCCGGACTAAATCAGTGAGCTGTTTAAGAATGCGCCTTTCTTCTTCCTTTTCTTCATTGAGGAGTAAATTCAGCTCATTATTTTCCTCCACCGTGGCGAAAGGTTCAATAAAAAATGTGGCCCCAGATTGAGATTGATCATGAATGATGCCGGGAAAAGAATTTTTCCATTCCGCTTTTATGGCCAGAACATAACGTCCATTCCTTATGGTTAAAATTTGTTCTTGGAAAATATTTTTTAAATTTTCTTGAGTCCATAATGATTCTAATTTTTTCCGTATTTTTGCCCGTAAATTGATAATCTCCAGGCGGAGATACTGCAGGTTGGCACTCGCTGAATCTAAGATTTCACCTCTTTCTCCCAAAGTGGAACAAAGGGTATGATAAAGGCTGCTCAAAGTGGGGATTTGGGTTAGCCATCTTTGCAGATGGTGATATTTGGCTGCAAAAGTCTGCGCGAAAATTTTTACTTTTTCCGCTACCCCTAATGTACTTTTTATTCTAAGGAAATTTTCTGGAGAAAGGATGAAGCCTTCCACTCGAGATTCCTGCAGCAGAGGACTTAAATCATACAATCCAGCTAAAGGTAACTCGCCAAAAACTCTCAAGATTTCCATTACCTCGGCAACTTCTCGATAAAGAATATTTATCTCTTCTATATCGTGTCCGGGGCGCAGAGAAAGACAGTTACTTCGGCCAACCTCAGAGAGGGCATATTCTTTGAGGAGGTCTAAAAATTGGAAAAATTCTAAAACACGGAGCGTATGCTCCTTCATGGGTTTGCCTCAGACCATGGGATTTTCTTCGACTCTTCCTTTTTGCGGTGGAGCAAGAAAATAAAGCTCCCTTCCGCAAGAAAAGGGAGCAAAAGAGATAAAGTGTAAGAGTATTTTTTTTCGGGGTGTAAGGGCTGATAGCGGTGTAAAATTTTTCACTTCATCGCAGCCGATAAAAAAGACCCGATGACTTAAGTGGCTGAACATTAAAAAATTAAATAAAAAAGTCAGCTATCTATTCCCAATCCCCCTGCCTTTATGTATGGAGAGGTCAGGACGAACGTAAAAAACCTATCAGGTCGGCTTGGGGGACAATTTTTGCTTTACAATTTCGTTAACGAGTTTACCATCAGCTCGGCCAGAAATTTTAGGCATAATATTTTTCATCACCAACCCTTGATCTTTGAGGTTGGTGGCCCCGGTTTCGGCTATAATTTGATCAACCAAGGCCTCAATTTCTGCTCGGGAAAAAGGTTGGGGGAGATAAGAGAGCAGGATCTTAAGTTCTGCTTCTTCTTTTTCCACTAAGTCCTGTCGATTTCCTTCTTGAAAGAGACGAATAGATTCTCGCCTTTGCTTTACTAAAGACGAAATAGTCTCCATAATCTCCGCTTCGGACAACTCTTTTTTCTGACCACTGACTTCCCGTTTCTTGATTTCGGTTCTGAGCAGCCTTAATGCTGATAATTTTCTTTCATCGCGACTTTTCAAGGCTTCGTTAAAGTCTTTGCCAATTTGCTCTCGCAATTGCATTTTTAATCACTCTTCATAGAGGCGCATCCGCTTTAAAGCTCTTTTGCGGGCGGCAAGTTCTTTTTTCTTTCTTTTTACGCTGGGCTTTTCATAATGTTCGCGCTTCCTAATTTCTGAAAGAATTCCAGCCTTTTCACACTGCTTCTTGAATCTTTTAAGGGCGTTTTCAAAGGATTCGCCTTCTTTAACTTTAACCCCCGGCATTCATTTTTTCCCTCCCTCCCGAACTGCCTAAATTTTAAATATGAATCAAAAAATATATTATATTTTTAAGATAAGAAAAAGTCAAATATTTTTTCGCCCTTTAGGTAATGCCTCACTGAAGCGGGGGAATAGTGTTTTTTAAAGAAATGAAAAAAAGGGGACTTGCGTTCCGGCCTTTTTTATGTTAAAAAGAAGCCATGGAACAAGGGATTCGATACCGGGGCAAGAATTATACCCTCCGAGAGATCGATGAAATTAGAGAAATTCTTATAGCCTATCGAGACCGAAGCCGCAGGTTCATT
>CAZAGD010000189.1:0-26576 GCA_964484485.1 uncultured Syntrophaceae bacterium | reverse complement strand
GGTAAGATGATCAAGAAAGTGGAGATTTATTTTGATGATTTAACTTTGGAAGCACAAATGAAGTTGCTGCAAGCATTTCAAACAACTCCCGAGGAAGAGAACTGGGACATTTTCCCGATTGCGGTTATTGAAATGGAATTTATTGACGAATGTGTGCATTGAAAAGCGTTATCCAATCCTTCACCAGGCGGCTTATCCCCACTGCCGTATTGCAATTAAAATCATAAAAACAACTATAGGTATCAATAAATTCTTTATCCCCTACCCTTTCTAAATTAATACTTTTGAAAGACCTGCGGATTTAGAATCCGACGTCATTGTGTGATAAAATTGTGATAAAACTGACTAAAAAAGAGCAAAATAGATAGAATTAACTGGAATAGATAGAAAACGAATTTTTAAATAATTTAGCCATGTTGCGAGAAAACCGGACTAATATCAAGGACTTAAAAATTTTGCCAAAATCGGACTTCGAATCCGCAGGTCGCCCGTTCGAGTCGGGCCGGGCGCGCCAGTAATTTTCAGGGTTTACACCAAGTATTAACTCTTCTGCTTACCTGAATGGAATAAATTGGTAATACCTTTCCCTTTTATCCTGCCCAATACTTTCCCATCCTGAACGTAGATGTAGATCGAAAAATAGAACTGATCCCGGATCGTCATTTAAAATTGCCCCCTGGGCAGAAACAATCTCCTGCAAAAAAGGAGAAAAGAGGGGATGGAAATTTATTTTGATGATTTATCTTTGGAAGCGCAAATGAAGTTACTGAAAGCATTTCAAACAACTCCCGAGGAAGAAAATTGGGACATTTTCCCGATTGCAGTTATGAAAGGCAAATTAGTGACTAAAAGGGGCTTGGTCCGAAATTTTAATCATTCCTTCATCAAGCTAGGTAAGTAAAGCATGATGTTAGGAAATATCATACAAAGTGCTATGCCGACGAACTGAAGAATGATAAAGGGAATGACGGACCGGTAGATATCTCCCATGGTGACTCCCTCAGGGGCTACCCCTTTAAGATAAAAGAGTGTGTAGCCGAAAGGCGGAGAAATATAAGCGGTTTGCGCGTTAACCAAAAATAGCAGGCCAAACCAGATCGGATCAAATCCCAGCCGCTGGATAATCGGCATAAAAATGGGCACACACAAAAGAATGATTCCAATCTCATCTAAAAAGCAGCCAAGGGCCGTCAAAAGGACCAAAATCAAAATCAAAATAACCCAACGGTTCAGCTCCATTCCGGTCATAAAATGAGTGACGAGGTCTCCTCCTCCAATTGCCGTAAATACAGATATGAAACAGCGGGCTCCAATAGTAATCCATAAAATCATGCAGGTTACGGCAGCAGTGCTATAGGTCGATTGGATCAGCAAATTTCTCGTCAGTCGCCGGTACACAATGGCCGAGAATAGAGCTCCCAAAGACCCAACGGCTGCCGCTTCTGTGGGTGTGGCAATTCCAAAATAGATGGTCCCTAAGACCATAAAAACGAGCAGCGTGGGTAGGGCTGTACTCCGCAGGACTTTTATCCGATCCCCCCAAGTAATTCTGGCCCTCTCTTCTTGGGGTGGCGCAGGACCTAAATTCGGGTCAATCCAGCAACGGATCGTTATGTAGAGGATGTACAGTCCTGAAAGCAAAAGGCCTGGTCCGATGGCTCCAATGAATAATTTTCCAATAGAAAGGCTGGCAGTCACGGCATACACGACAGTGACAACGCTGGGTGGGATTAGGATTCCTAGGGTTCCTCCCGCGCAGATCGTCCCTAAAGCAAGTTTTTTATCATATTTGCTATTCAGCATCTCCGGAAGGGCTAGAATCCCCATTGAGGCAACCGCGGCACCAACTATACCCGTCATGGCGGCCATAATTGTGCAAATTACTATGACACCGATGGCTAGCCCGCCCCGCACTGGTCCGAACCAGACTTGCATTGCATTAAAAAGGTCCTCGATGACTCCGGAACGCTGCAAAATATTAGCCATAAAAATATAAAGAGGTATGGCGACAAAATAATAATTGGTCATGGTGTCCCAAGTTTGGATCACGACCAAGAGCAAGGAATCGGATCCCCAGAAGAAAAAAGAGAAGCAGATGGCCACCCCCCCCAATACGAAGGATAAGGGGAGGCCGGTGAACAAAAAAAAGGCAAAAGTGGCTAAAAGGACGAAGACGCCTACCTCAGTATTCATGGCTCTCTCTTCTTTCCTGTTGCAAGAATATGCAAGTCACGAATAAGTTTAGCTAGGCCCTGAAGAAGAAGAAGGAAGGCTGAGATAGGAATAATGGTTTTAAATGGATAAACGGGAGGTGCCCAAGCAGAAGATAAGGTTTCTCTAAATTGCCAGGCATCCCAGGCGAAGCCAAAACCTTTATAGAACATGACGATGACGAAGAAGAAAAAAGCGGGAAAGGTGACCAAATCGGCAATTGCTTTTCCTCGCGGAGAAAGGCGCCCATAAAAAATGTCTACACTTACATGGCCTTTGCAAGCATACGTATAAGCCCCAATGAGCATGAAGTACACACCAAACACCAAATAATTCAACTCAAAAGACCAAGTGGTAGGTTTCTTAAAAGCGTACCTCATGACCACTTCATAGGAAGTGGCCAGGATTATGATCCATATCAACCAACTAGTTATCTTGGCCGTCCATGCATTGATTTTATCGATGCCGGAAATGATCTGCTGCCACTTTTCCATTCAAGAATCTTTGAAGTTAAAAAGAATGGGGTGGCGAAACCTACTTATCAATTCGACACCCCGTAAAGTCGTTCAATATCTTAAAAAGAGAGAGATTCCTCTCTAAGGGATCATTCAAGTAGACCCAGCTGCTTCATCCACTCAATCTGGGATTTATATATCTGCATGGCCTTGGGACTCTTCTTGGCATATTCTTCCCAGACTTCCATGGCCACTTTACGGATTTTCTTGATTTCCGCATCTGGCCAGTAGATGACCTGGCAACCTTTTTTCTTAAAATTGGCCAGCGCTTCGTAATCTGCCACTAAATTCTGGGAAAACATCTCCGCCGAATATTCCCTGGCGGCACACTCTAAAATAGCTTGGATATCTTTAGGTAGACGATTCCAAGCCTTCATGTTGATTACATAGCAGGTAGCTGTGGTAGGTTGGTGAAAACCTGGAAGAATGATGTATTTAGCCACTTCATACAACCCAACATCATAGTTGGCGGCCAGTCCACCTCGGTCAGCAAAATCAATGATTCCTTTTTCTAAAGCGGGGTAGACTTCCGCTGTAGGCAGGGGGGTCACTGAGGCTCCCAATTTTGTTAAGACGGGTCCAGCAATCCCCACGAACCGGCCTTTTTTCCCTTTAAGGTCGGCAACGCCTTTGAGAGGGATCTTGGAATGGATCGGCTCTTCTCCATAAATGGTTGGCGCCAGATAATATAAACCTAATTTGTTGTAGGAATCCCTCAACATCTCGACTCCACCCTTTTTCCAAAACCAGGTCTCAAACTGCCAGGCATCGGTAAATCCCAAGGGAAGAGATGAGGTGAATGCTACCTCGGGCATCTTCCCTATATAATATCCTTCGTAGGTTTTCATCATCTCAAACATACCCGCTTGGACTGACTCCAGCATTTGCATAGTAGGTACCAAGGAACCTGGAGGGAAGACCTTAATTTCTAACCTCCCTCCGGTCAGTTCCTTAACTCGCTTAGCGAACTCTTCCTCAATTTTGTAAGGTAATGTCCCTGGATCCCATAACACTTGCATCCGCCATTGGGTGACCTGTTGGGCTTCCGCCCACTTTGCCGGATTTAAGAGTAAAAGAACGAAAACAGCTATGAGCGTAATGAAAGTAATCAGACTCTTTCTTTGCATGTTAGCCCCTCCTTTTTTAGCTTAAATTATTGAATCACGATTTTTTTATTAGGCTTCTTTCCTATTTCCAAATAAAATTTTGAAGACCTTATCTTGAGCTGCTTCGAATTTTGCAGAAAACAAATAAGCATAACTTATTCGATTGAGCTGAATATATATAAACGAATTTTTTGTGTCAAGGCTTTTTTGATCTGATCGTCGATCAGTTTTTAAATTCCAGCTTAATTCAGGCGGGAGGGAGAGAGGCTCATTAAAATGAGGCACTTATTCTTCCATAGGTCATTTCCCAGCCGATTTTAATTTCGCCTCTCCCCCTCCCGTCTGTTTCCTGCTGCCGAGAAATATTAAAACTGTTAGACGGTCAGTTTTTTGATTTGAGATGATTATTAATTTAAAAAATTGCTTAATTTTTTCCTTAAAAAGTTGTCCAATTTTTTTGCAGATGGTAAGATATAAAAAATTTTTAAGGGAAAAATGATTCCTACACCTAAACAATGCTTAGCCATTTTAAAAGCCCACCGAGTGCCTGAACATATCATCCGCCATAGCCAAATCGTCTACCAAATTGCAATCTACCTGGGACAGGAACTTAACAAAAAAGGAGAAGAATTAAATTTACCCCAAATTGCCGCGGCAGCTTTGCTCCATGATATTGCGAAAATAGGAGAAGACGATCATGCGCGCGCCGGGGCCGAACTTTTAACTCGTTTAGGCTATCCAGAAATAGCAGAGATTGTCCGCCAACATGTAATCTTGGATCAACAAAAGATAGATAAGATAGGCGAAGCCGAGGTTGTCCATTACGCTGATAAGAGGGTAAAACATACCACCATAGTTTCTTTAGCGGAAAGGTTTAATGACTTAAGGGCAAGGTATGGAAAAACTCCCGCAGCTTTGGCCTGGCTAAACCAATTACAGGAAACCACGGCTGCCTTAGAAAAAAGGATCTTCCAAAGAATAGGCGGAGATCCTCAAGCAATCTCCTGGCTCGAGCAAAATCTTCCAATCTTTAACGATAACGATTCTGGCTATGGAGAGAATCCGCGATAAGTGCACTTGCCATAGATATTCCCCAAAAAGGGGAGATCTTTGACCATGCCGGAGACGGGCGTGAGTCCTTTATCAAACCAGATTTCTATCTCCACTTTTTTCTTACCCCACATTTCCCGATTTAGAATAATATGGACCAAAAAGTCCTTCCTTTCTTTGTTTTTTTCTTCTGCCCTTTTTACTTCCGTCTCCTCTGCGGTAGCCACCCGAATTAAAATTACTTCTTCTCCCTTTTCCGGAATGGTCCGTAAAATGAATTCCTTGCCCTGCTCGACTCTTCCATAAACTCCATAGCGGAAATTATAGAAGGCCGTAACTGGATCATCATAAAAAAATCCCCAGGGAATTTCTTTTTCTTGCACGCTTTTGTTTTTGCCCGTCTCGCGGATGATAATTATTTTTCTCTGGCTATAGTCGTAAATAGTTTTTTTAGTTTTAACTCTTCCCCAACTAATAATCTCTTCCTCAAATATTAGGGGTATTAGGCGCCGCCCTGCATTAGTAGTCGTCATCAAGGATTTATAAATTTCCAGACGGTCTCCCGTAAGCCAGCCCACAAGGCCAAGCGTTTTACCTTCATGCCAGACTTGGTATTTTCCCAAACCAGCTTCTTGAAAACTTACCTTTCCTTGGGCCACGGGGAATAAAAACCAAAAACCGATTTCGTATTGTAATACTTCTCCGCTAAATACTTCTCCGATTTGCGCTCTGGCCTCTTTCCCAGCACAAATATTACCGGCCAAAAATTCCCCAAGAATTATTAGGCTAAAAACGCATAACCATTTATACAGTATATTCATCTTAAATTTTCGGATAAAGGAAAAGTGCCTACTACTTCGCGGCATATTTCATCCATGGCCCGCATCATATTGATTGGCCGTAAAGCAAAACCAACTTGAAATAAGCCTACTAAAAGTCCCAAAGGATCAAAGACAACTCGTACCGTATGATCTCGCCTGGCATCTTTCACCCGCCAAAGAATTTCGCCACTTTCAGCGGCGACCATTTCCATGGATAAGCCGACGGCTAACTGGGCATAAAGAAAACCATAGTAATAGTCAAAATGAGTAACCTGTGCAAATATAAAGGCATCTGCCCCCAAGATTTTCCCCAAATGACGGGGCGGGGTCGCCCGAATTATCTCCCAAGAATCCAATCCTTCTTTTTTAAGTAAACTGTCAACCTCCGATAATCGGAGGAGATCAAATTCTAATTGGGCAAATTGCCCCAAAAAAGCGCGCCGCATTTTCTCGGCAATGGACGAATTTGAAGGAGCTTTTTCTTTTCCCGTTAAAAGATTATATAAAAAGCGGCTCCCTTCAATCCTTCCTTCGCCAACTAAACTCTGGAAGGGAAGAATAGCAATTTTTTTGGGCATCTTTTCGCGCAACTCAGGGGAAACATAAATCTTCCCCTTAGGGTCAAGTTCATAAACTCGATCTAAGAAAGTCTTGGTTTTAACAGGCTGGCAACCCAATGCAGAAAGAAGAAATCCAGTGATAAAAAAGGATAAGAATTGCTTTAATAAAATTTTCTTCTTGACCATTGCCTAATTAAAATAATGATAATGGATTTTTCTGAAATTTTTTATTATCATAGGAAAGTTTTTATGTCAAAGAGATGGAAACTAACCGCCACATTTTTTGCTAAATAGATTAATATGCCTCAGACATAGGCAAATGCGGTAGAATTATCAATGGGAGCATAAAACAAAGGGCATCCTAATGCGTGGTTCGGCAAGCTACGAGAAATAAAAAAATCTCAAACGTAGGGCGAGGGCTTGTCCCTTGCCGCATTTGCTTTTATTTCTTATGTGGAATTACGACAAAATTTCATTTGGAAAACTCGATAAAGCCAGACCACAGAGTAAGATAAGAGTGATAGCTGTAAATATTTAACTGCTCCGATTAATAAAATCGGTTGGGAGTTAAGGTGAACGGAAGGAACTCCCCTTTCAAATTTAAAACTTAGCGACGGTCAAAGGAGAAATTTTATGCCGCATTACTTAATTATCGGTAACGGAGCTGCGGGAAATTCAGCTGCCGAAAGCATTCGTCGTTTTGATGCTCAAGGTGATATATTAATGTTCTCAAAAGAGAAGCATTTCTTCTATTACACCCCTGCCCTTCCCGAATACCTAAGTGGGCAAAAACAAATAAAAGATATTATCATTCATGATGAAAAATGGTACATGAAAAATAAGATTGATTTACATTTAGATGAAGAAATTGTGGAAATTGACCCGCCTAAAAAAACCGCCATCTCGGCTAAAGGAGTAAGCTATGTTTACGACAAGCTTCTCCTCGCTTGCGGGAGCAATAGCTTTCTTCCTCCTATTCCAGGGTCATCAACTGCTGGCGTATTCACTTTGCGTCGCCTCGATGATGCCGAAGGTATTCGCCAAGCAGCCAAAGAAGCCCAGCAAGCGGTAATTATCGGGGGCGGGCTTTTGGGGTTAGAGGCCGGAAATGCGCTGAGGAAAAGGGGATTAAAAATTGCGGTAGTAGAATTCTTCCCGCGTTTACTTCCGCGGCAAATGGATATAACTGGCGCCCAGATCCTCTATGAAAAAATGGCCGAAATGGGGTTTCAGTTTTACCTGGGAGCTAAAACGCAAGCCATTGAAAATTCTACCTCCGGCCTTTGGGTTGTCCTGGAAAGCGGGGAAAAAATCTTGGCACAGATGGTTATTATTTCCGCAGGAGTGCGCTCAGAAATTTCCTTGGGGGAAAAATTAAATTTAGCCCTTAACAAAGGAATTATCGTTAACGAAAAACTAAATTCAAGCTTGCCTGATATTTATGCCGCTGGGGATATAGCTGAATACAACGGACAAGTATATGGGATTTGGCCTGCGGCCATGGAGCAAGGGAAAATTGCTGGTCTTAATATGGCGGGCCAAAGTGCAATATATCAAGGTACCATTCCGGCTAACACCCTTAAAGTTGCTGGAATTGATTTGCTGAGTGCGGGTGAAATTGATGCCACGGAAAATATGGAATCCATAATTTATAAAAATGAACAAGCTAAGGTTTATCGGAAATTAGTTGTTAAAGATGACATCCTCATAGGAGCAATATTACTTGGAGATATCCGGGGAGGAAAAGAAATTCAAAAAGCAATCGAATTAAAGCGCAATATTTCTGCATTTAAAAATAAACTAAATGATCTAAATTTTAACTTTGCTGCTCTCATATAAATTTTTATTAATGAAATCATCAAATCCTTTACTTTTTAACCGAAATAGTTGTTTTAGTGAAGCTGAAGGGCGTAGCCAACCGAGGCAGACCCGGCGAACGAAGCCTGGTCAAATCGTTATTAATTTGGTTCTCTCATTTCCCGCGAATCAAGGCTTCATCGCCATTACTTATAAAACAGAGGATCAAACAAATTCTTTTTTTAATAATTACTATTGGCGAAGTGATAATTTCTGTTAGGAGCATAGCATAAATAATATCTTGATGCGGGTTCAGCTTGTCGCTTGTGGAATAAAATTCGTAGCGTAAGGGTTTAACGCCCCCCAACCCCCTCTTAAGGTAAGAGGGGGAGAGGGGGAGTTATGAAATTATGAGATGGACAACAGACCAGATTTGGAGGGCAAGGGCTTGACCCTTGCCACATTTAGTTTCATTTCTTATGTGGAATTACGACAAAGTGTCGTGCGGGAAAGTCGATAAGACCAGACTATGGAGGAAGGTAAAAGTGATACCTAAAAATATTTAATTGCGCCGATTAATAAAAGGAAGGAGGATGAATATATGAAAGTAGTGGCTTTTAACGGAAGTCCGCGACCGGAAGGCAACACGTACCTCTTGCTTAATATGGTCTTAGAGGAAATACAAAAAGAAGGCATTGAAACAGAATTAATCAATTTGGCGCCCAAACAAATTCAGGGGTGTGTAGCCTGTTATAAATGCTTCCAAAATAAAGATTTTAAATGTGCGGTGCATACCGATGCCTTAAACGAATGCCTAAGCAAAATGCGGGAAGCTGAGGGTATCCTGATCGGTTCGCCTACCTATTTCTCTGATGTGACGGCGAAAGTTAAAGCTTTAATCGAAAGGAGCGGGCTTGTAGCTCGGGCCAATGATTATATGCTTAAGCGGAAAGTTGGTGCCGGAGTTATTGCTGTTCGCCGCGCCGGCTCTATACCGGCTTTCAATTCCATCAATCTCTGGCTACTTTACAATCAAATGATCATTCCTGGATCAAGTTACTGGAACATAGCCATAGGCAGGAATCCTGGTGAAGTAAAGAACGATAATGAAGGAGTCCAAACTATGAAAACCTTAGGGCAAAACATGGCCTGGCTCCTTAAAAAGATCTGACCGTCGATTAGCTTTTGAATTCCAGCTTAATTCAGGCGGGAGGGAGAGAGGCTCATTAAAATGAGGCACATATTCTTTCATGGGTACGGGCGGGGAGATAGGCATCTATTTTAAAAAAGAAAGCTATTATTTATGTTAATCTGGCATAGACAAGTATGTCCCCGCCGTTCTTTGCGGAGAGAAGGTGGGGAAGAGAAAAACGGTCTTTTCCCAGCCGATTTTAATTTCGCCTCTCCCCCTCCCGCCTGTTTTCTGCTGCAAAAAATATAAAAACTGTTAGAAGGTCAGTAAAAAGATTCGTTGACACTTAATTAGCGTTGGTTTAAAATCAAACCGACTCTGTGCCCACAGGGAGTTTTGGTAAGGAATTTAGCCTAATTAACCTAAATTACCTTAATCATTAACGCCAGGGTTTCCTTGGCCAACTAACATGAAAGGAGGTAGGCTTATGTGGATTTTACGTTTAAACATGAATGATCTTAGTTATCGATTAGAAGATGTGCCCGCGGCTTATAAGAATTTAGGTGGCCGCGGAATGACCTCCACCATTGTGCGTGACGAAGTCTCTCCTCTATGTCACCCCCTTGGCCCTAATAACAAAATTGTTTTTGCTCCCGGAATTGTCACCGGCACTCCCGCATCAACCTCCGCCCGTGTTTCTGTGGGAGCAAAGTCTTGGCTAACAGGGGGGATAAAAGAATCCAATGCCGGCTCTTCTTGGGCGCCATTTTTAGCCAATATGCGCGTGAAAGCGCTCATTGTGGAAGGCCAACCCAAAGAAAAGAATAAGTATTACTTAGCCTATTTAAGTTGGGATGAAAAACAGGGGAAACCGCAAGTAGAATTTATGCCGGCCGATGAATATGTAGGAAAGGATCTATATGAAGTATTCCCCAAAGTGTATGAAAAATTTGGCACGGGCGTGGCTGTGGCGGGCTGTGGAGTAGCTGGAGAATACGGCTACGGAAACTCGGGTGTTGTCTTCAATGACCTCGGCCGCCGTCCCTCGCGGTATTCTGGGCGTGGGGGGTTGGGAGCAGTTTTAGCCAGCAAAAGATTAAAATTTATCGTAATTAATAGCAAAGGAGCTCCCGGAGTCCCCATTGAGAACAAAACATTATTTGATCAGGGAGCGAAAAAACTAACGGAGGCTCTCCGGGAACATGCTATTACTAAACCCAAAGGTGGTCTAAATACTTATGGCACAGCCGTTCTAATTAACATTATGAACGAGGCCGGCGGACTTCCTACCCGGAACTTCTCCAGTGGCCGCTTTGAAGGAGCAGCCAAGATTGCTGGAGAAGCTATCTTTGAAGGCAATAAAAACAGACTGGGCAGGGAACTTTATAACCACGCTTGCAGTCCTGGCTGTATTATTCAATGCTCCAATACCTGGTATAAGCCGGATGGCACTGAACATACCTCCTGTGTAGAGTATGAATCTGATTGGGCTTTGGGCGCTAATTGCGGTATCGACAATCTTGATGATATAGCTGAATTAGTCCGTCTCTGCAATGCTTATGGCCTGGATACGATTGAAACAGGCACTACTATTGCAGTGGCAATGGAAGCTGGAGTAATTCCTTTTGGTGATGGCAAAAAAGCGATCGGCCTGGTGCAGGAAATGGGCAAAGGAACGCCTCTGGGCAAGATCTTAGGCAGTGGCACTGAATATGCAGGACGCACATTTGGCTTGACTCGCGTACCTACAGTAAAACGTCAGAGCATGCCGGCTTATGAACCAAGAGCTGTCAAAGGAATTGGTATTACTTATGCCACCAGTACTATGGGAGCTGATCATACCGCGGGCTATACCATTGCGCCCGAAATTCTAAGCGTGGGTGGCAAAGCTGATCCTCTGACGCCCGAAGGTAAAGCGGCTCTCAGCCGCGCTTTCCAGGCGACCACTGCTTTTATTGATAGCACTGGCCATTGCTTATTTATTGCTTTTGCCATTTTAGACATCGCCAGTGGCTTCGAAGGATTAATGGAAGAATGCAATGGCGTATTGGGGACTAATTGGAAGTCGGAAGATGCGGCTAAAATCGGTGCAGAAATTTTGCGCAAAGAACGGGCCTTTAACGAGGCTGCTGGTCTTTCCAAAGCTGATGATCGTGTGCCTGAGTTCATGAAATATGAACCCCTTCCGCCCCACAACCAAGTCTTTGATGTCCCTGATCAAGCCCTGGATTCAGTTTATGGGGAACTTTAATAAGCAGCTTTCTTAATTAATTTTAGGCCGGGCGGTCCCCAAGATTTCCCGGCCTAATTTATCTTATTTGTCTTCTTTTCTCGATTAGCAAATCATAGTTACTTCTTCCCATTCTTTGAAAATTGTTTCTCCCACCATTGTAATGAAAAGAGAGGGCTATGGGGAGTAATTTTAATTATTGAATAACCCAGAAAGAAAATATATCATTTTATAAATGATCAAAATAAAGATTGACCAACAAGGCCGGTTGATTTTTCCGGAATTAAACCGTGACTATTTTGATTTTTCTTCTCTGCCTGAATTTTGGTTGGAGGAAAAAGAAGACGCTTATATTCTTCACCAATGTTTGCCCAATGTCCGCAAGATTTATTTAGAACCCACCACAGGATGTAATCTTAAATGCCGCACCTGTATGCGGCAAGTTTGGGAAGATGCGGAAGCGCAAATGTCCAATTCTACTTTCCAAAAATTTCTTAATTGCCTGGCCGAATTGCCGCAGTTAGAACGCATTATCTTTACTGGCTTTGGAGAACCTCTTGCGCATCCCGGAATAATCGATATGATTGCGGCCGTTCGCTCCCATGGCTTAGCTGTGACCATCGGTTCCAATGGGCATTTATTGGATAAAAAGATCTGCCAGGAGCTCATCAAGCTTAAGGTTGATCGTTTAGTTATTTCTGTAGATGGGGTAAACCCAGCCACATATGCCGCCACACGCGGGGGATCACTTACATATTTGTTAAATAATATCCGAGTATTAAACGAAACAAAGGCGCAAATGAATTCTTTGATTCCCGCTTTGGGTATTGAATTTGTGGCCTTGCGGAGTAATGTGGCCGAGCTGGCGGATTTAGTAAAATTGGCTTCCAAATTAGGTTCGGCACGTGTCCTAATTACCAACGTTTTGCCTTATACAGAAGAAATGAAAGCAGAAATTTTATATGGCTATGAACCACAGGAACCCCTTAGCGGGGGCAGTTGGCCAGTTAAAGCCGATGCCTGGGTTATGTGGGGAATTTTGGACTTTCCTCGGATGTACTGGGGGGCGGAAAGAAAGTGTCGTTTCATAAAGGATCGCGCCACGGTGGTGGGCTGGGATGGAGGAGTTTCTCCTTGTTATGCTTTGGCGCATAATTATACTTATTTCACGGTCGATGGTCGAAAGAAACAGGTAAAGCGTTACCTGTTAGGAAATATAAATGTGCAACCTCTCGCCGAAATTTGGATGGGTGCCGAGTATGTGCATTTTCGCAGCGAAGTGCGTGCTTTTAATTTTCCCTCTTGCCCTAACTGTGATTTGCGGGAAACCTGCGACTTTCGGGAAAGGAATGAAGGATGTTGGGGATGGAATCCTTCATGTGCTGACTGTCTCTGGGCTCAGGATATCATCCGTTGCCCTTAAAGGAAATTAAGATGCATATTCGGGTAAAACTTTTTGCCACATTGACTCGCCATGCCGCGGATGCTCGCTCTGGGACTCCTCTGGAGATCGACGTTCCTGAAGGTGCTACCATTACTGATTTGATAAAAAAATTACGCCTTCCTGCTGAAGAAATTAAAGTCGTCTTTGTTAATGGACGAGCTCGTCCGTTTGATTGGCAATTGAACCCAGGGGACGAAGTAGGAATTTTCCCCCCCATTGGAGGTGGCTAACTTGAAAAACATTACTCTCGAGGTATGGCTTTATGGACCCTTAGCCAGATATGGAAAGGAAGCAGATCAGGGAAGCTTTGCCCACCTGGCAGTTACTCTTCCTCCAGGAAGCCATATGGCCGATCTGTTAAATTATTTAGGACTCCCCAATGAAGAAAGGGGAATCACCTTCATTAATGGGCAATTAAGCGCTATGCCCGGATTAAAACCCGATCTCAAGCATATTCTTCAAGATGGAGACCGCGTAGGTATCTTTCATACCAAAAGTATGTGGCCTTTTCAATATCGTCACGGAGTTAAAGCTACACCGGAAATGGAATCGGCTATGACCAAAGAGCAAACTTCTTTCCTCCATCATACTTATGAGTAAAGCAGATCTACTCTATTCCCCGGTTGCTCCCTCATGATTAAATGGGAATGGTCAAACCACTCCTCTTCTAATCTCCCTCTTCTTCCTTTTCAAATATTATATTTCCCCTCTTTTAAGACTCTTTCAAGACTGTGTCGCCATGGCGAGAAAGAGCGTGAGACAGGGCAGAGGCGGGATGCGGGCAGGCGTACATTTGGAATTTAAAGGTAATGTTTTATCATTGGAACAAAGCGGATTTATATTTAAATAAATTCTTCATATGCCGTAGGGTCTTTTGTTGAAAGCACGAAAACCGCAAACGTAGGGCAAGGGCTTGGCCCTTGCCATATGCGACAGCCCCCCATAAATCAGTAGAGAGCTTAATTTTCTTCCTCAACCCCTATCCTTTAATTACCATCCAGTCTCTAAAAGAAAGGTTGGCGGCGATTATCAGCTCTTTTCTAAAGAGGGGTAAGGGGAGATTATCTTTTTTTCCTAAAGGGAAAGGCCAAAGGAAAGGTATTAAAAAAATCTTCTCTGAGATCTCAAAAAAAGTCTCTCCAGATGCAATTCCGTCATTCCTGTAAAGGCAGGAATCCAGTATTTTCGAGGCATTTCTGGACTCCCGCTTTTGCGAGAGTGACAAAAAAGTCAGTTTTTCAGAGATCTCTATCTTTAAATTTGACAATTTCAACCATCTAATCATAGAATTTAAAAATTGCTTACTAAAAATAAAAATGGCCAAAATATTTTGCACAGAAAGGTAAGAGAATAAAAATGGATGAAGCTCAGGATTCTTTCCGATTTCGAAAATTATTGCTCGGCTTGACTATCTTGGTCATGATGATCATCAGCATATATCAATACTCCTGGTCGCTCTTTGCTTTTGCCATTTCTAAAGATTTAAAATGGGATTTAGCTACGGTGGGATTGGCTTTTACTGTTTTTGCCTATGCAGCCACTTTTATCCAACCCTTATCTGGCTATATTGCCGATTCTTTTGGGCCCCGCAAAGTTTCTATTATTGCCGCCATTTTGGTGGGATTGGGATTTATCCTTTCGTCTTTTTCCCAATCTCCTTGGCAATTGTATGTATTTTACGGTTTAGGGAGCTTGGGGGTAGGCATTCTTTATGGCCTCTCCACGGCCAGCGCCATTAAATGGTTTCCCGATAAAAGAGGTTTAGCCACGGGGGCAGTAGTCTTTGGTTTTGGTGCCGGAACAGCGCTTTTTAATTGGTTAATTCAAAATTCCCTCGATCTTTATGGCTTCCGCCCTACCTTTAAGTTTACTGGATTTCTTATGCTCTTATTTTTGCTTCCCGCGGCTTTTTTTTATAAATACCCACCAGACCAATGGTCAGCTTCTCCTGCTGGATCCAAGAATAAAAAAACTAATCAAGCAGATGATTTTCGCCCACTGGAAATGCTGCGCACTTACCAGTGGTATCTAATTTATTTTTGTTTTGCTTTTACTGTCTCCATAGTGCTCATTTTCGGCGCTCAAATGAAAATGTTAGCCAAAGAGTATAACTTGCCCAAGAACTATTTTAATTGGCTTATGGTCATTTTCCCTCTGGGAAATGGTTTGAGCCGGATTGTCTCCGGTGCTATTTCTGATAAAATAGGAAGAGAAAAAACCATGGTTATCTTTTATGCGCTCTTAGGGCTGTCTATTCTGGCCCTTCTAAAATTTGGCAATTTTCCCTTAGCTTTTCTAATCTTAGTATTTGTAGCGGCCCTCTTGGGAGGAGCGCCTTTCGCCTTATATCCGGCCACTGTAGGAGATTATTATGGAGCTCGTTACTCAACGGTTAATTACGGGATTACCTATACGGCCAAGGCTTGGGCGGGTTTGGTTTCGGGTTGGCTGAGTGGTTATTTTGTGACTCAATCGGGTTCTTATCAAACTCCTTTAACTTTGGTGGCCATTTGCAGCTTGGTGGCTGCCTTTTTTTCTAACCCGAAATTAATGAAGAAGCCTTTAAAGGAGCAAAAATAAATATCGATCTGGAAAATGAACAATTTCCTTTTTCATTTTTTTATAAATTGAGCCATAACTAATAATGATAATCTCTAACTGATCTTGATAATTTGCATATCGTTAAGGCAGTTAAAAATTTGTAGGGCCAGCCCTTGTGGCTTGCCTAAAACGGCAATGGACAAGCCCTTGCCCTACGTAATATATTCCTCAATCAATAGAAAAACAAAAACCTTATGATTAAAAATGAATGATGGCCTTTGGCTTGCTCGATGTTCCCTAATTAATTATGATCATTTGCCGATGGGGGCAGTTTCTGGAGGAGGAAAAAATTTTGCTTAAATAGGAGAATAAACCATGATCAAAATATCTTCGATGGTGGGCACGCCTGATTTAGAGAAACCAACGCTCGCGCCATATCAGGGTGATTTGGCCTCCGCTTTTGCTAAACTGGCCGCTTTAGGCTATGATGGAGTAGAATTAATGATCAAAAACCCTGCTCGTCTCAGCGGTCTGGAAATCCAGCGTAAGTTAAAAGAAAATAACTTAGAGCTCGCGCAAATATGCACCGGCCACGTTTATGGCGAAGATAAACTCGGATTAGTGTCGGAAGAGGCAACGATCAGTTCCGAAGGAATGAAAAGACTCAAAGATTTGGTTGATTTTGCTGCCACTTTTTTTGCCCCCGGTCTACCTATTAATATTGGTCGCTCTCGTGGCCCGGGAGATCCAGCTCAGCCAGAAAAAAGCCTTAAAGTTTTTGAAGAGGCCTTCCGGGAATTGGCTGATTATGCCTGGCCCAAGAGGGTGCGTTTAACTTTGGAACCGATAACGGCCACTATAGCCAATTTCATTCATACGACGCAAGATGGGCTGGAAATGTGCCGCCGCGTAAATCGTCCCAATTTTGGCCTCATGCTTGATGTCTACCATATGAATATAGAAGATGTGGATATTTATCAAAGCTTTCGCGAAGCAAAGGATTACTGCTGGCTCATTCATTTTTGCGATAATAATCGCAAGTGGCCAGGAAGTGCTCACCTCGACTTTGCTAAGATTATAAACACTTTGCAAGAAATTGGCTATAATGGATTCGTCTCGCTAGAAATGCTCCCCTGGCCAGATCCAGATACGGCAGCGCGATCAGCTATTGAATTCTTAAGACGTTTTATTTCTCGAATCTAAAACAATCGTTCGGCGAGGCTTGTATTTAATCTTTAACTGCTCCGGCCATTAAACCTGATATGTAATAGTCCATTAGAAAGGCATAAATGATGACGGGTGGAGCCGCGGCGAGAATTGCCCCAGCCATGAGTCCCCCCCAATGCATCACGTCCCCGCGTATTAAGGTTGTTACAGTACCAACGGTCAAAACAAGCTCCTCATTGCTATAGATAAAAGCAAGGGGGTAAAGAAAACCTGCCCAGGAAACAGTAAAAGCAAATATGGTTGCCGCGATAATGCCTGGCATGGCCACCGGAATAAAGACTCGATAAAGCATTTGATACCAATTAGCCCCATCCATAAGGGCCGCTTCATCAAGCTCTTTGGGAATGGAGGAAAAATAACCAATCATGATCCAAGTACAAAATGGCACGGCTAGAGTAGGAAATACTAATACCAAAGACCATTTAGAATTCAAGAGTCCAAAATTTCCCACCATTTTAAACAAAGGTATGAATAACAAAGTTTCTGGGACCAAATATGTTAAGAAAACCCCTGTGGCAAGTAACCACGATCCCCAAAAGCGCAAACGCGATAAAGAATAAGCGGCCAGAATGCTAATTATCATTGAAACGGCTACCGTGATAATAGTAACAATTACCGTGTTTTTAAAGTAAATAGGAAAAAGCGTATTAGTAAGCAGATTTTTATAATGATACAGCGTTGGGCGCTGGTTAAAGATGAAGGGAATTCCTTTTAAACTTGATATTTCTTCATTGGTTTTGAATGAGGTCATGATCATATAAAAAGGAGGGAAAAGAAAGAAAATCACGAAGATTGCTAAAAAAAAGTAAGCAGCAATTAGAGCCCATTTCCTATTTTTCTTAATGTCGCTGAATGAAATAAACTTAAGCAGATTCATACCTCTCTAACCCTTTGCCGCACATTTCTGAGAATAAAAAAGGCGAGAACAGCTAAAATTGGAAACATAAACAAAGAAACTGCTGCCCCTAAAGGAACATCGCCAGACTGAATTCCCAGCAAAAATGAATAAGTACCGAACAAATGGGTGGTATAGCGTGGTCCTCCTTGGGTCAATACGCGGACAATATCAAAATTGGCAAAAGTAACTATTGTCGAAAATAAAATAGTAATGGCTATTATATTGCGCATCATAGGAATGGTAATATAAAAAAGCTTTTGCCAAGCGTTAGCCCCATCAATGGAAGCTGCTTCATAAAGTTCAGGGGAAACGGATTTTAACCCAGCCAAGTACATAATCATGAAAAAGGGAGAGCCGAACCAAATATTCACCAGAATAACACAAAAACGTGCCCAGAAAGTGTCGCTAAGCCAAGGTATGGATATAGCAAATAGCTTTTGAAGCAACCAGTTTAAAGCACTATAACTGGGCTCAAATAGCCACCACCACCCCAAAGTACTGAGGGCTGGGGGCATTACCCAAGGGATCAAAAATAGTCCGCGCCATAGGCGTTGCCTTTTGTTGGGAAGAACATCGATCAAGTGGGCTAAAATAAAGCCAATTAGTGCCTTAAAAAATACAGCTGTCAAAGTAAACAAAAAGGATTGGCGGACTACCATCCAAAAGGTATCTCTTTTAAAAAGGAAGAAAAAGTTAGCGAAGCCAACGAAATCTGTTTCTCTCTTATTTAACATACTTAAAAAAATAGAATAAAAGAAAGGATAGATGATTAAACCGAAAATAAGGGCCAAAAGGGGTAAGCAAAGCATGAATGCCAAAGTGGATTTTCTTCTGAGGACCATGCGTATATTTACATAAAGCGCATACACTTTTTCTGCTACTTCAAACCTATGGGCTTGATCACGAGAGGCTGGTACGCTCATGTTAACACCTCATGGAGTGAATAAGGGTTGGCTTATCATTAAAAACAAACTTTTTATCTTCAGCCGTAAAGGTAATTATTCCTTTCCGAAGAACAACAAAGTATACTTTTAGAAATTATAATTTCTTATGATACTTTTAAAAGGCAGTAGAAAGTTCATCAACTTCCTCCGTATTTCCTTCTACTGCCTTCACCCAATCTTTGGGAAAAATAAATTCCCTAACCACGGAGATACGTTTCTAATTGCCCTACCGCCCACTTAATGGCCTCATTTATTGATTTTCCTTCTTGCGTTACTTTAGCAACAGTTATGGGAACGAGACCTTGGCTATAAATTTGGGCAGCTACATTAATAGGTGCTGGATATCCACCAATCATCTGAAATTCATCTCCGCGCACGGGATAATTGTATTGTGTACCTTTTGGAGGTTCAGCCTCTACCCAGACTGGATGGTCTTTGAATGCCTTTATTAGAGGAATATCAAACCCTTTGCTCGCGGCGATGAGTTGGTACTGTTGTTCTTTCTGGAGTAAATGAAGTAAGAGAGCTTTGGCCGCACTTTTGTTCTTACTGAAATTCCATATTCCTATCATTCGCGGAAGCGAACCACGGAAACGTCCTTTTGGTCCTGCCGGAACGTCATGGTGCCAAAGCTGGGCGGCAACTTGGGGTTGATCACGTACAGCCACAGCCCAGGCGCTTGGCGGATTCTGAATACAAGAACCTTTGCCCGAAATAATCCACCGGTTATTAGAAGCATCATCCCAAGCATAAACATCTGGGGGCATATAAGGTGTTAGTTTTTTCATGTATTCTAGGGCAGCCCGCGTTCCATCAGAATCAAAGGTAATATTGCCCTTTTCATCCATGGGCATGGAGCCGAAGGACATAAAAAGTGGGCATAGCCAATCTTGAGAATCGCTACATTGAGTAATTGGATTGCCAAAGGGGAAACCTGCCGCATGCAACTTTTGACAGTAGATCAAGAAATTATCATAATTCCACTGTTTAACCAGAGCAGGATCACGATTGGGACCGGCTGGAAATACCTTTTGCAAATCTATTCCGCAATATTTTTTAAATAAATCCAGCCGGGAAACCATCGGATAGGTGTGGGTTCCAGTTGGGCCCGGCACGGAATACCAAGTACCTTTTATCTTACCAAGATAGACGGCATCCGGAGAAAGTTCCCCATACTTTGCTGTTATCTCCTTAATTATGTCATCAACTGGCTCCAGGGTGTTCATGTACTTAGCTGTCTCTACCGTGGGCAGGTCCACAATGTCATGTCCTGCTTTGGCCCGGGCTTCCGCAGCGAGAGTTAGCAACCCTTTGTCCCCAATGGAAGTAATGTAATCAATAGTGACTTCTACTTTTTCCTTTTTCGCCCAATCCTGAATGATTTTACGAGAAACATCATTGGCTCCAGGCACCCAATGATCCCATAGGAAAACGCTCAGCTTCCCGGCAGAGTGAGAAGTCCTGACATAAGGGCCCACAGTTAGGGCCGCAGCAGTAATGGCCGCTGTTTTCAGAACTTGCCGTCTGGTAAAATGCTTTTCAGCTTTCATATTACCCTTCCCTCCTTTCTCAATAAAATGCGGTGTTTTTTCAACAAATATCATTGCTACGTTAGGATTTACCAATAAAAAGGGATAAAAACAGGATGCCTGCTCCCAGCTTCTTAAATTTATTCCCTAAAGTTTTCTTCGCTTCACCTCCTTTCTTTTGTGCTTTTGCTTTGCCCATATTTCTCCCGCTAACAAGCCTATAGTCTTCCCCTTTGCGTCGCGCCTCATGGCGATTAACGCGCTCTAAAAATCTTATTCTTCAAATTATTTTGAGCTTCCGGCTTTGAGAAAGGAAAATTATTAATTAAGAACTTAACTTGCTTTTTATTTTTATTATGAATGATAAAATACTTCTCTGTGAAAAAGTTGTCAAGGATTTTTTCAGCTGACCGTCGATCACTTTTGAAATTCGTACCTATTTCAGGCGGGAGGGAGAGAGGCTCATTAAAATGAGGCACTGGTTCTTTCATGGGCATGGGCGGGGAATAAAAAAATCTCCACTTTAAATTAGGGAGAATTATTCGCGTTTTTATTTTCAAGATAAGTTTATCCCCGCTGTTTATGGCGGATAAAGGGTAAGTAAGAAGGAGTTAAGCAATTCCCAGCCGATTTTAATTTCGCCTCTCCCCCTCCCGCCTGTCTTTTGCTGGCGATGAATATTAAAAGTGATCAACGGTCAGTTTTTTCAGGTTCTTTGAAAAAGTCCCTTGGCAGAAAGCAATTACATTATTCTTGTTCGGGCAGGAACCAGTAATATCAACGCATTTCTGGACTCTCACTTCGAAATATTTAATTATATAAAATTTTTATTTTGCAATATTATGCGCAATTATGATATAGAAATTGGGAAGTTTCGGTAAGCACTGTAAGAACAAAAATTAAGGAGGGAGAAATGGTAAAGAAAGTAATTAGTTTCGTTTTAATTATGGGCATAATTTTGCTATTCGGTTCTTCTCTGGGGCAAGCTCAAGATAAGCTTGTAGTTTGGTGGAATAAGAGTTTTATTCCGCAGCAAGATGAAGCCTTTAAAGAAATCGTGCAAAAATGGGAAAAGAAAACAGGAAAACAAGTGGATCTTTCCTTCTTTGCTCTTCCTGATCATCCGGCAAAGATTTTAGCCGCCTTTGATTCGAAAATAGTCCCTGATGTCGACTTTGGTCAAATCGTTAATGTGCAGACGGGCAATTTTGCTTATGAAGATAAATTATTAGAAATTTCCGATGTTCTCGATCCTATTCGAAATCGCTTTACAGAAGGTGCCCTAAGGGCCACGCAATATTTTAATAGCAAGACGGGGAAAAGAGGTACTTACGCTTTTCCTTTAATGCAGCACGGCGTGAATATCCATTACTGGCTGGATATGGTGCAAGCTGCTGGCTTTAAAGAAACAGATATTCCCCAACAATGGAAACCATTCTGGGACTTTTGGGGCGAAGTGCAAAAGCGCCTGCGCGCTAAGGGAGAACGGGTTTACGGTTTGGGCATAACTTACTCTACAGAAGCCACTGATACGTGGCAGGAATTTGAACATTTTATGGAAGCCCATCGTGTGCGCGTGATGGACGATAATGGCAAACTTTTAGTTGACGATCCCAAGGTCAGGCAAGGTCTCATTACTGTTCTGGAAGATTTCACTCGTCATTACAAAGCCAAAAATGTTCCCCCAGGTGCGATAAGCTGGAAAGATATTGACAACAACGTTAATTTTAATAATCGGCAGGTAGTCATGTCTATAAACCCTACCCTTTCCATCCCCGGCTCTTTCCTGGGGAAAAATGATGATTATTATTATAACAAGATTAAAACTTTACGGTGGCCCTTAGCTCCTGATGGCAAGATTTTTACTTTGCGGGTTTCTGTTCATGCTGGCTTCATACCTAAGGACTCTAAAAATAAAGAATTAGCTAAGGACTTTGTGCGCTTTATTCTTGAACCAGAAAACCTGGACCATTTTGTAAAAGCTTCCCAGGGAGCCTTTTTCCCTGCTCTTAAAGAATCTTACAAAGATCCTTTCTTTGTTTCTGCTGATCCTCATCGAGCGGCCGTATATAAAAACTTTACGGAAACCCCCACTCGGCCATATGAACAAGTAATCAACCGCAAGTTCATAAAAGTGCAGACCGAAAATCTTTATGGGCGAGCTTGCGGCCGAGTACTTTCGGACAACTGGCCAGCGGCCAAAGCTGTAGACGAATTGATCACCCGCATGAAACAAATTGTGGAGGAATAAAACTTCTCTTCCATGTGGAAAAATTCATCAACTCTGGCCTTAAATAATTCCCTAGGCCGCTTTGATAAAGATGCGGCCTGGGGAATTATCCTGGTCATCCCCTACATTATTGTATTTATCTTTGTCGTAGCCTACCCCATCATTTATGGATTATTTTTAGGTAGCAATCCAAGTAGCTATGTCAAATTAATCCAGGATCCTATATATTTGAAAAGCGCCCGGAATACTCTGGTATTTCTCCTTGTTGCCGTTAACCTCAAGCTTTTTTTAGCTTTGCTCCTTTCGGGTTTTTTCTACCACACAGAGCGTTGGATTCGGTGGGTGGGAGTTATTTTTCTTATTCCTTGGGCGGCTCCTTCAGTTCCCTCTATACTTTCTATTCGCTGGATGTTCAACAGCGAATGGGGCTTAATTAATGGTCTTCTTTTTCGTTGGTTCGGCATAGAAGGGCCTCTCTGGCTGGTCAAACCTAATTTGGCTTTTGCCCTGGTAATTTTTATGCATATCTGGAAGTATCTCCCCTTCTGGACTCTTATTTTGCTTGCCGGCCGCATGGCCATTCCTAAAGAACAATATGAAGCTGCTGATGTAGATGGGGCAACGCGATTTCAAATCTTCCGTTTCATTACTTTTCCAGGCATTAAAAATCTCTATATAACTTGTACTCTCCTATCTACTATATGGACGATCGGAGATTTCAACAGTGTTTATCTGCTCACTGGAGGAGGTCCAACCGACTCTACCCATGTATTTGCCACTTTAGGAATTCGGTATGCTTTCAATATTGGGGATGTCCATACCGGGGTGGCTACAGTGATTACAGCTCTACCTATAGTGATTCCCTTAGTTTTTGTTTTGATTCGTCGTTTGGGGAAAGAGGAGTGAAATGAGAAATTTTTTAAAAATTTTTCCTTTGGGAGTAATAGCTCTGCTGGTGCTTATCTGGACTGGCTTACCAATTTACCACATGGTTATATTAGCTTTGACACCGCAGACAGCGGCATTTGCGGCGCGCGTTTGGCCAGATAATCCTACTATAGAAAATTTCCGATTAGCTTTAACGCGGGGCCATCCCTTTCTTGCTCATTTCTGGGAACAACTTTTGAATAGCTTATTAATAGCTTTGGCTACCTGCCTATTAGTTTTAATTATTGCCAGCACAGCATCCTTTGCTATTAGCCGATTGCGCCTCCGCTGGGCTCCTGTAATTACTAATATGGCTCTCTTTACCTATTTAATCCCCTCGGCGTTTTTGGCTATTCCTCTTTATCGGATCATGGGCAAATATGGAATCTTAAACCATCCTTGGTCTCTAATTCTTGCTCTCGTGGCCTTTGCCAGCCCTTACGCCATTTGGGTTATCCGTCAATATGGAGAAAACGTACCCTATGAACTTGATGAAAGTGCGCGTGTGGACGGAGCAACTATTCCTCAAATCTTCTGGTATATATATCTACCGCTCATTACTCCTTCGCTCGTAGCTATAGGGACTTACGCTTTACTTTTGGCGTGGAACGAGTACTTGTATGCCTTCCTTTTCCTTTCCAGCGAAACGCGGATCACTGTTCCCGTTATGCTGGGCCATTTTACCACATCAGATGATGCTCCTTGGACACTAATGATGGCTACGGCCGTAATTTATTCTCTTCCGCCAATTGCTCTCTATTATTCTGTGCGCCGTTTCATGGTCACTGGGCTTACGGCCGGTGCAGTCAAATCATGAAAGAACTTCTTTGAGAGCCTGCACAGCAAAGGATGGCGAAACAAAAATCTTTGATTTTATCTTTTCCTTTACAAAATCGCGCGCAGGAGCTATTGATACTTGGGTCAAGAGCAGGGCTTCGTGCTTTTCTCCTAATGGGGAGGCATACTCAGCCATAATTTTATAGAAACCTTCTGGATTTTTAGCTAACAGAGGCCAAGCATCACCTTTCACAAAAGAGTGCAAAGAAATTTGCCGGCTTAATCGCTGCGCAATTTTTTTAAATTGATTCTCTACAGACTTTAAAACTGTTTCCGCTGTTGCTAAAAGTCCGATGTCTTTAAAATTTTGCACCAGATGATATATAACTGGCTCATCGATCTTAACCATGGGCAAAGTAATAAAGGGGCGCAGATCATCAACTGCCGGAGAAAGGGTAGAACAAGTGAAGAGGATACCGTCAACACCTGCTTTTTGGGCAGTTAAAGCCATTTGGAGAGCTTTGGCCCGGGAATGAGCAGAAAGGCCGCCTTCCCTGCGGAAATCCTCGAGCAGAGTTTCATCGAGGATATGCATCACTTGTGCTTCCGGAAATATTTCCGCAAAAGCAGCTTCCATAGGACCAAATACTGCTTTGGTACTGGAAATTAAAGCCACCTTTGTTTTTTTCTCTGCTGGTTTATTTTCCATTCCTTTGTATCCCCTATGTCATTATCCTCGCTTTGCGCTTTGCTTTTTAACCGCAGCACCGCAACACGGCAGCACTGCTTTATCCCCCTGCTCCTTGCTCCCTGCCTTTTGCCTTAAAGAACTCCTTCAATCGCGATCGCTCTAATTGGCCAAGCATCACATCCCTTAACTCGCACCGGCAGACCCATAAAGAAAAATCTTTCTTCTTTTAACTGATCGAGATTAGCCAATCCTTCGATTAAAGGAATACTGCGACTTAATAATTCTACATGTACTCTCATCTTCCGCAGTTGAGAAAAATCTTCTTCTATCTTATATGAAAAGTCCATGGCTAAAATCTTAATACCTGTCTCGGCCAACCAAACTGCCGCCGCATCAGTCATGCTAATTTTATCTTCATCTTTATAAGGACAATTTCCTATCACCACTATATCTCCTGGGCGTACTCCTTTTTGTTGCAGATATTCAGGGGTAATTTTCGCCCGGGGAGGAAGTTTGGCCAAATTGATAAAAATCGCTTCTCCCCACCAGGCATCTGGAGGAAAATCCGCTACATCCTTAGCTTCTCTCCAGTCTTCTATCGCCGGCAAGAAATGCGAAGGCGCCTCGGCATGAGTACCAATATGCGACATAGTATCAATATCATGCATGAATTCCCCGGCGAATATCCTAAACCGCCGGATTTCCAATCTTCTCCCCTCTTTCCCAGGTTCCAATACTTTATTTAATTCCACTATCCGACCTTTTTTCAATATCTCTAAAATCCCCATCTTTTTTCCTTTCTTAAATATATTTTCTTTTCCACCTTAAACTGAATTCCAGATTTTGAAAATTAATAAAAAGAACAAAGAAAGTCAACTAAAAATTAATCAGCTCACTGAATCAATTTTAAATTTTAGGGAGAGTCCGCACTAAGGTTTTGGGAAATGCTGGTAATAAGAGTTCCTTCCCATGTAAAGCAGAACAAGTTCCCATTAAAATTTAATTAGTATAGAACTGGCGGAAGGTCACCTCCATATTTTTTAACCTCCCTCATGTAACGGAGCCTTTCTTCAGCCAGACGATCTGCGGCTAAATAAGTGGGAATATGATCACGTTTACTGATTTCAATTATCCTCTCCATCGTCTGATAAATTCGGGCTACCTTCTCCTTCCCTCGCTCAAAATTTACTTGGCCGCTTTCTAACCGATCTGTATCAAAAATTGTCCCCCCGGCGTTAGTTATATAATCCGGTGCATAAAGAATACCCATTTTATGCACCAAATCTCCATGTCGCTCTTCTTTTAATTGATTATTGGCACAGCCACAAATTATCTTACATTTAAGTCTTTTGAGCGTATCATCGTTAATTGTCGCTCCCAAAGCACAAGGAGAATAAATCTCTACTGGTAGATCATAAATTTCTTCGGGAGCTACTGCCTTAACTCCAAACTCTTTCACCACTCGTTCCACTCTCTCCTTTTTAATATCAGCCACGGTAATTTCCGCTTTCTGCTCCTTTAGCTGCTTTACTACATGATAACCCACAGCTCCCAATCCTTGCACGGAGACAGTCCTTCCTTCCAATTTTTCCGAACCAAAAATCGCTTTGGCGCAGGCCCGCATTGCCTGAATGGTGCCAAAAGCCGTCATAGGTGCTATATCACCAGCTCCCCCTAAATAAGTAGGCAAGGTAACCACATAAGGAGTCTCCATGCGGATATACTCCATGTCCCGCAATGTCGTCCCTACATCTTCACCAGTAAGATATTTGCCACCCAAGCGATTTATAAATTTGCCTAATGCCCGAAATATCGGCTCACGGTCTTTTCGATACGGATCTCCTATAATAACTGTCTTTCCACCTCCAAGATTCACTCCCGCGGCCGCATACTTATAAGTCATCCCGCGGGCCAGGCGCAAAGCATCTTCAATCGCCTCCATCTCC
>CAZAGD010000188.1:0-8136 GCA_964484485.1 uncultured Syntrophaceae bacterium | reverse complement strand
AACTTTAGGCGTTATAGTGGAAGCAACATTGCGTCTCTTTCCTCTGCCCGAAAAAGAGATAATTCTCTTGCTCAATTATGCGGAGATCTCTCCAGCTTTTGCTCTGGCCATGGAAATTTTGCATTCTGAACTACTCCCTTCTGCGCTAATTCTCTTGAATAAAGAAGCACAGGCAGGATTGTCTCTTCCTCATTTTGGGGGAAATTTTTCTAATTATTGTCTCCTTATTGGGCTGGCGGGCTCAAAAGAAGAAGTGGAAGGACAACTGCCCCTTATTCTTAATTGGGCAGAAAAAGGATCTTCTAAATGGCAAATTTTAAAAGAACAAGAAGTGGCCAAGATTTGGAAGGCCTTTCAGGAACTGCCAGAAAATCTCCTCCTAAAAGAAGATTCTAAATTTTCGGGCAAAGCCTCCCTGCTCATCAGCAAAGGAGCAGAAATTTTTAAAAAAGCAGAAGATCTTTTTCAAAAAAATTCTCGGCAGCCTATACTTATTGGTCATTTGGGCTTAGGGACTTTAAATTTCTTTCTTTCTTCACCTCCCGAAATTATTTCTCAACGCCCAAATAAAATTTTAGATAATATTACCACTTTGCGTAAAGAACTCGAAGAGCAGGGAGGAAATTTAATTATTACCGCCTGTCCCTTGCCCTTCAAAAAAGAGATTTCTGTATGGGGTAACCCTGGTCCTTCCTTCCCCTACATGCAGGCTATTAAAAATGCTCTTGATCCTGGCCGTATTCTTAATCCAGGCCGCTTTTACGGAGGATTATGATAAGCTCCTTAACTGATGAACTGGTTAAATGCAATCGTTGCGGATTCTGCCTGTCGGCCTGTCCTGTTTACCAAGCTACGGGTTTGGAGACTAAAGCCCCACGGGGGCGAAATGCTTTGGTGCGCGCTCTCCTGGAGAAAAAATTCTCCTGGAATGCAGAGTTGAGGGAATCTATATTCCAATGTTTAAATTGCCGCGCCTGTGTGGAAGCTTGTTTTCCCGCGGTGGAAACTGATGAAGTTGTTGTCTCCATGCGGGCCGCTTATGCTCAGGAATACGGAGAACCTTGGTTGCGCCGTTATCTTTTCCGCCGTCTTCTTCCTGATCCTAAGAAATTAGCGGCCGCCGTGCGCAAGATTCCTCTTTTAAAAAGTGGAGCCAGTCTGCTTAGGGCTTTAAGTTTTCTTCCCTGGCTAAACAGAGATCTTTTTTTGGCCTTCGATCTCCTCCCTCCCTTACCTACCCAAAATCTCCGCGAAATTTGGACTAATACCAGTAAGCAAGAAGGGCAAGGGAAGAAAATAGCTTATTTCGGCGGTTGCGCTTTTAATTTTCTTCTCCCTGATATCGGTACAGCCACTTTGCAATTGCTTAGCCAAAGTGGCTACGAAGTTATTTGGCCAGAACATGGATGTTGTGGGTTACCCGCTTATGGCCACGGTGACCTGGAAGCAGCGCAGATTTTGGCCCGCAAAAATATGGAACTTTTTCAAGAGTTAGAAGTAGAAGGCCTAGTTACGGAATGTGCCAGTTGTTCCTCTTTTCTAAAGAAGTATCCCGCTCTTTTTCATGATGATCCCCATCTACAGGAGCAAGCCCAAAATTTTAGCCGGCGCGTCTTAGATATAAGCGAGTTTCTTCTAAAACAAAAGATCGATTTTAAAAATAGTCATCCAGGTTTAAAAATAACATTTCATGATCCCTGCCATTTGCGGCGTTTCCAGAAAACAAAAGATCAACCTCGGCAACTCTTACAAAAAATTTCGGGCATAAATTTTGTGGAGATGCCCGAGGCAGACTGGTGTTGCGGAGGCGGAGCCGGCTTGAATTTAGCTCACTATAATTTATCCATGAAAATTTTAGAGCGCAAAATGGAAAACCTGCAAAAAAGTAAAGCTCAAGTTTTAATCACCTCTTGCCCCGGATGTTATTTACAATTGCGCCATGGGGTTAAAAAGAAGAACCTACCGGTAAATGTAGCCTACCTTACGGAATTTCTCAGTGAGGTATAAATCATTAATGATCAAACCCTGGAAATTTTTAAAGGCCGAGAAGATAAATTCCTGCCGCGTTTTTGATGTAATCCGTGAAGACTATATATCGCCCAAGAGCGGCCAGAAACATGATTTTTATCTGATTAATTCAGTAGATTGGGTAAATGTTATTCCCCTTACTTCCGAGCAAAAAGTAATCTTAGTCAAGCAGTACCGTTTCGGCACTAAGGACTTTTCTCTGGAAATTCCCGGAGGTATGATCGATCCCGGAGACACGCCCGCCCACGCGGCTACCCGGGAACTTCTGGAAGAGACTGGCTATACTGGAGATGAACCAATCCTCTTGGGCATGGTCCATCCCAATCCCGCCATCCATACCAATCGTTGTTATACTTATCTAATTAAAAATGCTCTCTACCAAAAGCTTCCCGAACAAGATTCCACAGAAGATATTGAGGTACAAATTGTACCTCTTCCCGAAATCCCTAATCTTATTTCTAAAGGAATAATTACCCACGCTTTAGTGATCGCCGCCTTCTACTGGTTTTTCTCCAGTTCCTGGTCAAAAATAAAATAATTATCTTTCCTCTCCCCTGGAGACCGTGTCGCCATGGGGAGAAAGCGCCGGAGGCAAGCCCCTACACCCTTCAGCAAATTTTGCTATTTGTTAATTATGACCCATCCTCCTGGGGGACTGGGAAGATTAAAGAGTGGAAGCAATTACTACCCGCTGAATTTCATTCGTTCCTTCATAGATCTGCGTAATTTTAGCGTCGCGCATAAATCGTTCTACAGGATATTCTTTTATATATCCGTATCCTCCCAAAACTTGTACCGCCTCCACGGTTACCCACATGGCTACATCAGAGCAGAAGCATTTGGACATAGAAGAAAGGCGAATAATTTCGGGAGAAAGACGAGACATATCTTTAGGAAGCTCCTGGAGAACTGCCGCCGTTTTATATAAAAGCTGACGAGCGGCTTCTATCTTCATGGCCATATCGGCTAATTTAAAAGAAATTCCTTGATGAGTAATAATCGGTTTACCAAAAGCGATCCGTTCTTTTGCATAATTTAGGGCATATTCAAAGGCGCCGGTAGCAATTCCTAAGGCTTGCGCTCCTACCGCTGGCCGGCTGAAATCCAAGGTTTTCATCATGATGGCGAATCCTAAACCTTCCTGGCCCAGAAGATTTTCAGCAGGCACTGCACAATCTTCAAAGATTAATTCCACGGTATCTGAAGAACGTATGCCCAATTTATCCTCGTGTTTGCCTACAGAAAAACCTTTCGTCCCTTTTTCCACAATAAAAACGCTCGCTCCTTTATGTCCTCCTTTAGCCGGATCAGAAAGGGCGTAAACTGTAACGATATCGGCCACCCCCCCATTGGTGATGAAAGTTTTGCTCCCATTTAAGATATAAAAATCTCCTTGCCGGATAGCTTTGCATCTAAAAGAGGCTACGTCTGACCCCCCACTCGCTTCCGTCAAAGCAAAAGCAGCTAGTCTTTCACCAGAAGATAAGGCCGGCAAGTATTTTTTCTTTTGCTCGGCATTAGCCGCCAAAAGAATTGGTAAACTTCCCAATTCTTGCGCTACAGGCAAAATACCAACCGAGGCATCTACTTTCGATAATTCTTCGGTAACTATGATTAATGAAAGCAATCCCGCCCCACTACCTCCAAATTCCTCAGGGAAATCAACTCCCATAAGCCCATTGGCCCGCAACAAATCCACCATCTCCCAGCTAAATTCCCCTTTTTGATCACGGGCTGCTGCCCCAGGTTCTACTTTTTCTTTAGCCAATTTCCGGACCATCTCGCGCAGCAAATTTTGTTCTTCCGTCAGTGCATACTGCATAGCTATTCTCCTTTCTGAATTATGGAAATGCCCCAGGGAAAATAGAAACCACTGAGAATATTATTTTTCAACCCTTTAATAATCATTATTCTATCTTTCCCTTATTCCAGTATTCCATTATTCCATCATTCCAATATTCCCCTATTCCAATGCCCCATTTCCCAGTATTCCAGTATTCCAATATTCCAGAATTTTTTCCTTTTTTGCCCTATTATGCGCAGTATCCTTTGAATTTTAAGAAATATTAATTGAAAATGTCCATGAAAAAATGAAGAGCAAGGTAATGCCTTACTGAGGAGTGAAAATTTTATTTTTTTAGGCGGCAAATTCGGAAATAATAACTTCTGATGCATGTAGCCATTTTTATATAAGGTTTTACATGAGGCATTAGGCAGCGAGGTATGGCGTAGGGCAAGGGTTCATCCCTTGCCGAAAAACGGCCAGCCCCAAGGGCTTGCCCTCCAAAGGTTAATAAAAATTTATTACAAAGTCTCGTAGGGTAAGGGCTTGACCCTTGCCAAATTTGATCTCTATTCTAAGGGCTTGTCGCTTGCTAAATATAATTCGTGACGTAAGGCTCTAACCCCCCAACACCTTCTTAAATTAACACCTCCTTTTCTTCCTCTTATTAAGAGGGGGAGTTATAAAATTCGAGTCAACCACCATCCAGTTTTGCCTTACAGACTAAGGGTTAGTTATAGGCCTTCTTTTTTTAGCTCTTCAATGAGTCTCTTTTGCTTTTCGGTGAGGTTTTTGGGGTACTTAACGATGAGCCGGACATATTCATCCCCCCGGCCGCTTCCCTGAAAATGAGGAATGCCAAACCCTTTCAGGCGAATCCGGCTGTGACTCTGCGTTCCAGGGGGGACTTTAACGTATTTTACTCCATCAAGGGTGGGAACTTCGATGGTTGTACCTAAAAGGGCATCGGTAAGTTTTATCTCTTTATCAACAACTATATCGCTTCCTTCCCTCTTGAAAATAGGATGCTCAGTCACGTTTACTTTTAGATAAAGATCACCCGGAGGCGCATTACCAATTCCCGGCATCCCTTTCCCGGCCAGGCGTAATTTTTTGCCACTTTCAATTCCAGCCGGAATTTTAACCGTTATTTCTTGTACTCGGTCACCTTTGGAGAATTTTATCTTTTTCTCTCCGCCAAAAGCAGCTTCCTGGAAGGAAAGATTAAGCTCATACTCCATATCTTGGCCTTTTTGCCCCATCGTTTCGGGGCGCTGATAACCGCCTGTAAAAATATCTCCATAATCATAGGTTTGGGTGCCTCTCTGCCCAAAAAGATCCTCAAAACCTCCAAACCTGATCTTAGCCCCGCGGGTTCCTCCTCCAAAAATGCGGCTAAAGACATCGCCAGTAGAAAATCCCAAATCTTTAAAGAGATCGCTGATATCGAATCCCCGGAAAATATCTTCCTGAGAGAAGCGCTGACTAAATCCGGCGGGACCAAACTGATCGTACTGCCGCCTTTTTTCCTTATCGCTGAGCACGGCATAGGCTTCGTTAATTTCTTTAAAACGCTCTTCTGCTTGCTTATTGCCCGGATTTCTATCTGGATGATATTTCAGCGCCAGCTTACGATAAGCCTTCTTGATCTCCTCTTCGGAGGCATTTTTTTTCACTCCTAATATCTCGTAATAGTCCTTTTTAGCCATTTTTACTCGCCCCTATAAGTCTCGCGAATTAGCCTGTTCAAGAAAATATCCGGATTGGCCATTCCCTCAGCAGAGATCAAAAACTCTTGGCGGCCCGTCTTTTCTTTGATTAATTTTAAGCCGTGCTCATAATTCTGGAAAGCCTGCCGCAGATAATCTTTAGGATCAATAGCTTCCAGCCATATTTTTTCTACCAATTCATCAATAGCTTCTTCGCTAAAATGAATATGCACTTCATTCCGATGAGAAAAGGTCCTCTCAAATTCTTTTACGGCTTGCTGGATCGCCAGCACCTCCTCCACCACTGATTCTACATCGGTGCGCATCTCTACTGTCCGCTTGGTTATGAGCTTAATGCGTCGGTCAGAAAAACTTAAACCATAGCGGTTTTGAAACTCCACTAATTTCTTGCGCATAGATTTTTCTACCATATCCTCTTCTTCTTGGAGGAGCTTCTGGAAGAGCCCTTCTCTTTCTGGGTCATCAGGATTCTCCAAAATTTTATGAAGTTCCCCCACAGGGTCATCGACCATGGCCCGCGTGACTACTAAGCGGCGGATGTTCGTGGAAGGAAGGATATGCTCAAACTTCAAGAGCACTCGCTCAACAGCACTGACCAAGCCTCGGGCTCCCGTTCTCTCTTGATAAGCTTTTTCGGCAATCCGCCTTAAGGCCGCATCTTCAAATTGTAAGTCAATGCCATAAGCTTTGAAATCCCTTTTTTTACTGATAATGATCGGGCTCTTGGGATTTTTCAAAATTTTATAAAGGTCTTCTACTTCCAGGTGCTCAAAAACTGTAATGACCGGCAGCCGGCCAATGAACTCTGACTCAAACCCATATTCAATCAGGTCTTCTGCTTTTACCTGTTTCAGATATTCAATTTTTTCTTCTTTGGACTTGATCTCCGCGCCAAAACCGATTCCTTGGCGATTAAGTCTTTTCTTAATGATTTCTTCTAAGCCATTAAAGGCTCCGCTCATGATGAAAAGGATATGCTTCGTGTTAATTTTTTTCTTTTCTCTTTTGCCCGTCTTTTGAAATTCCAAGAGGGCTTCCATTTGCGAAACTGGATCATGGGGAACTTTTAATTCCACTTCAGTTTCTTCCATGGGCTTGAGCAAGGCACGTTGTACTCCCGAACGAGAAACATCCGGTCCAATTAAATTGGGAGTTGCTGCAATTTTATCCACCTCATCTAAATAAATAATTCCATATTGCGCCAGCTCAATATTCCCTTTGGCCTCATAGACCAGATCGCGCACTAAATCCTCCACATCTCCTCCTACATAACCAGTTTCGCTAAACTTGGTCGCATCCCCTTTCACAAAAGGCACGCCGATCTTTTTAGCGATTAGTTTAACTAAAAAAGTTTTCCCCACCCCGGTGGGACCAATCATGATTATGTTGTTTTTTATCTCCCCCACTGCCTCATGTTGCTTATTCTTTTTATTGGCGAACATTTTGATGCGGTTAAAATGGGTGCAAATCTTCGTGGCTAAAACTTCCTTGGCCTCTTCCTGCTTTACCAAATATTCATCCAAGTAAGATTTAAGTTCTTCTGGCTTCATATCAAAGTTAATGCTTAAGGGCTCAGCGCCTTTTTCCTTCTCGCCTTCTTCAATCTTTTCGCCTGCAGGTTCTGGAATTGGCCCAAAACCGGCAAACTGCACCCTGCGCCCATACTTTTTAGCCAGGTAATCGCTTAAATCTTTCTGGATTTCCTTAATATCTATGTCCTGGGCATCAAAATTTTTTCCCATCTTTCGCAACCCCCTCAAAAACTATTCATTTATATTATAATACTTATTCCCCAATCCTGCCACCTTTAAAATCCTCCCCCCATTTCCACCTCGTAGGTGGAACAAGCCACCGCCCGCTTATTTTCCACCTACGAAGTGGAACGGAATAGGATTCGCCGCCCACATCTCGCACTTTTATGTGAGATATAGCCATATTGGGGGCAGAGCAGATATTTACTTCTTACTTGGCTTGTTGATAATCATAAGGATTATGCGGAAATGGAACGGGTTTTGCGGAGGATAAAAGAATATGAACCTTTATACCATGAACAGAGATTTACGACCGCAGCATGAAACCTTTACACTTTCGGAGCACAAAAAATGTTCTGATAAATGGGTCGCATTAAAAAAATTAGATTCGGTTGTCAAAAATAAAGATCTGATCCCCTTTCCTATAATTGCTTAAACTTTTTTGACAGGTTTTTAAGGCTATGATAAATTTAATTAAAAATCGAATAATAAGGGTAAAATCAAAACCATTCTAAAATTATGAAAGAAAGTCCCCGAAAGATTAAAATTATAGGGAAATAACTCAAGGACGTTTTGTCCTGCTTTATTTTTGAAAGAAAACTTCGGGTAACTCTTCCTTCAAAAAGGAGATTATATGAAATTGCGTATAATAATCGAAAAAGATGAAGCGGGCTATTTTGTAGCCGAAGTCCCTGCGCTCCCAGGGTGTCTTTCTCAAGGGAAGACATATGAAGAAGCGATCACAAACATAAAGGAAGCTATTGATGGTTGGTTTGAAGTAATGGAATCTAAGCGATCTTACGATCCATCCAGGATGATAGAAGTTACGGTTTGATGAGCGAGA
>CAZAGD010000187.1:0-16395 GCA_964484485.1 uncultured Syntrophaceae bacterium | reverse complement strand
TTCCTGGGTGTCTTGGGAGCAAGTATAAAGGTTTTCATCCACAAAAACTACATTTTTAAATTTCGCGGCATATTCTTTGACTGCCGGTACATTAACTACGCCACCAATATTGTTTCCACAGTGGCAAATGAAAACACCAATCCTTACTTCCTCTTTAATCTCTTTTAAGGGTGGGTATTCTTTATTAACTACTAACGTTCCTCTAACCGGGGCTAAAATCTCGGAAGCGGCGGCCGCCGCCCCACTCGCTTGGGCCACGGTCTCGGGAATATCTTTCGGAGACTGAAAAGCCCCGCAAACGAAAATGCCCGGACGCGAAGTAGCCAGGGGATTAAAGATATCAGTCTGGGCAAATCCATACTCATCTAGTTGCACCCCTAATTTCTTGGCTAATTCCCGGGTAGAGGCGGAAACAACCAGGCCTACGGAAAGAACTACCAAGTCAAACTCTTCCTCTTTTACTTCTCCGGAATTATCCAAATAGGTCAGGATAAGGTTCTTGGTGCGCGGGTCTTCGGCCACGCGCGAAATAGCGCAACGCACATATTTAACTCCATATTCTTTCTTGGCCCGTTCATAATAAGCATCAAAGCCCTTACCGTAAGCGCGCAGGTCTATGAAAAAAATTACTGGGGTAATATCAGGTTCATGTTCTTTGGCAATGATCGCTTGTTTCGTGGCATACATGCAGCAAACTGCCGAACAATAGGGATGATTTTTATCGCGACTACCCACACATTGGAGAAAAGCGATGCGCTTAGGCACTTGGCCATCTGAAGGCCGCTGCACATGACCCATAGTAGGCCCAGAGGCAGAAAGGATACGTTCAAATTGCAGAGCATTAAGTACATTTGCATACCTTCCTAAGCCAAATTCCTGCGCTCCTACGGCGTCATAAACTTCAAAACCGGGGGCGAGAATCAAAGAACCAACTTGGACTTCTTCAATCTTCTCCACCATATCGTGGTCAATTGCTCCCAAGCCACACTTATAAAAACAAGAAAGACATTCTGAGCAAATACCGCAGGCCAAGCAACGGGCCGCTTCGGCTTGAGCTTCTTCTTCCGTGTAACCCAAATTTACTTCGGTAAAGGAGCGGAGGCGTTCTGCCACCTCTTTGGCTTTCATCGGCACGCGGGGTGTTACCCGTACTTCACCCCTTTCAATCCGCTCTTGAATTTCTTCTTTAGTAAGTTTAACCACGGGAAGCTCGGGTTTTGGTTTAGGCTCTAAGTCTTCTCCCTGGAGATATTTAATAATACTGGCCGCAGCCTTGTGCCCAGCAGCTACTGCTTCAATAACATAGGCCGTTCCGGTAGTCACATCCCCAGCCGCAAAAACCCCTGGCCTAGTGGCCGCATAGGTATTGGGATTGATGGCAATGGTCGCCTGCTTAGTTACACCAACCCCAGCACTTTCTGGAATAAAGCCTAAACCTGCTCTCTGCCCAATAGCAAAAATGACTACCTGACCAGGCAGGACATGCTCACTCTTTTCTTCCGTCTCCAAAGTCAAGCGACCTTCGCTATCAAATTCCATAAAAGTAACTTTTAAAGCTTCCACCCCGGCCACATGACCTTCATTCTCCAGAATTCTTTTAAAGGAACGGCTATTATAAATTGTAATACCTTCCTCTTCTGCTTCTCGAACTTCCTCAGGGTGGGCGGGCATTTTCTCGTGGCTTTCCAGACAGGCCATATCGACGCGGGCGGCCCCCAATCGCAAAGCAGTACGGGCACAGTCTACCGCCACATTTCCTCCGCCCAAAACTAAGACATGCCGCCCCGCGATAAGCCTCTCTATCCGCTGCTTCCCTTCCCCACCTAAGCGGACATCTCTAAGAAATTGGGTATTTATTAAAACTTCTGGCAAATCTACACCTGGGATAGGCAACTTCCGTCCTTCATGTGCGCCCACGGCAATCAAGACCGCTTTGAATCCTTGATTAAAAATTTCGTCGAGATTAGTAACTGGGGTATTTAATTTGATCTCTACGCCCAAATCCACAATCTCCTGCACTTCCCGATCTACTATGGCGCTGGGCAGGCGATATTCAGGAACCCCTACGCGCAACATTCCGCCAGCTACCGGCAAAGCTTCGAATACCGTTACCGGATAACCGGCCTGGCGTAGATCTTTGGCCGCGGTCAGCCCACAAGGTCCCGCACCGATGATCGCGACTCTATCTTCATGGATTAAAGGCGGAGGTTCAGGAGGTTGATAAGGTTTAGCATATACTTGATCAGCAACAAATCGTTTCAAGGCGGAGATATTCAAAGGTTGATCTATTAAATTACGATTGCAAGCATCTTCACAACGATGATTACAAATCCGGCCACAGATTCCCGGAAAAGGATTATCTTCTTTGATGACCCGCATGGCGTCTTCGTATCGACCTTCGCGGATGAGGGCAATATATCCTTGCGCCCGTTGGTGTGCTGGGCAGGCATCCCGGCAGGCCGCAATTCCCCTTTTGGCTATAGCAAAGGCATTCGGTACTGCTTGCGGGTAGAGTTTATAAGCCGCTCGCTGCTTGGCTAATCCTTCATCAAAACGCCCTGGAATGATTACCGGGCAGACTTGGGCACATTCACTGCAGCCAGTGCATTTGCTCACGTCAATATAACGTGGTTTGTGGCGTACGGTAACTCTAAAGTTCCCCGCTTCTCCCTCGACCTTAACCACTTCTGTATCCATCATCAATTGAATATTCAAATGGCGGCCCGTTTCTACTAATTTGGGACTAATCGTGCACATGGAACAATCATTAGTGGGAAAGGTCTTATCCAATTGGGCCATCTTGCCCCCGATGGCCGAAGATTCATCCACCAAATAAACTTTGAAACCAGAATTCGCTAAATCAAGGGCGGCTTGCATACCTCCGATGCCGCCACCGACGACCATCACGGCTCCGATTTTTTCTGGCTGAGATTCTTTTTCTTCTTTCCTTAATTCCATTTTTAAAGCCTCAAATCACTGCTCTTCTTTCTAAAATTTTTACGGGACTAATGAAATGCTTCTTCCACCATTTCTTACTATCTTTATCTCCCAAAGCTAATCCAATTAATTCGGAAATATAAAAAATAGGAATTTCGTATTCTTCGTCTGCCCCTTGGCCAATCTCTTTTTGTCTCGTATCTAAATTAGAATGGCACAAAGGACAAGCCACCACAATGGCTTCAGCCCCAGCAGCTAAGGCCTGGGCTAAAATTTTCTTTACTAAACGGAAGACAGTATCTTTCTGGGTCAAAATCAGGCTGCCCCCACAGCAATCAGTCTTATAAGACCAGGGAATTACCTCAGCCCCAATGAGCTTAAGTAAATAGTCCATTTCTTTAGGGTTCTCAAAATTTTTTGCCCCAGTGAACCGCGGCGGACGGACCAATAGGCAACCATAATAAGGAACAACTTTTAATCCCTGCAAAGGATTCTTGATTAGGGAAGTGATTTTTTGGGTTACTTCTTCTCTGTTAAATAATTCTAAGATATTTAAAATCTGGAAATCATACTTAGTTGGCGGACGCTCTCCCCCCTCTTCTTTGGCCGCCTGCAAGCGACTGTAACAAGCCGCACAGGGAACCAAAAGATCCATTTTTTGCTCTTGGGCCTTGGCCAAGTTCCGCGCTGCTAAATTCTTGGCCAGCGTGAAGTCCAGAGCATGGGCCGAGCTAGCGCCACAGCAATTCCAGTCCGGAAGTTCTACCAGCTCAATTCCTAATTTTTGGGCCACCGCCTTAATTGATTGGTCATATTCAATGGCTGTGCCCTGCAAAGAACAGCCCGGATAGTAAGAGATGCGCACTATTTCACCTTTGGTCTTTAATTATCAATTTTTAATTTTTAAGAATAGCTCTTTAATTTCTTTTTTATTTTTCACTCGTCCTGGCCAAAACTTAAGCTTTCCTTTAGCCCACAAGTGCCATCCCAGTTTTAAATCTTCAAACCAGCGTCCGGCTTTCAACTTATATTTGGCCATTAAAGAGAGTTCATGTACTCGCCCCCGGCTTTTTAGGCAGCTTAAAAAGGTCTCATGGAATAAAGGAACCTCGGTTATCGCCGGTTTAATCCCGGCCTTCATTGCTGTTTGCCGCAGCCAATCCATGATGCCAGCGATATCAATGTCGTTGGGGCAACGGGTGCTACAAGTATAACAAGAAGCGCAAATCCAAATCGTCCGGCAGGCCAGAGGCCGCTCTTTTTGGCCCATGGCCAAGAGATGGATTATTTGATGGGGCTTTAAGTCCATTTCTAAGGCTAAAGGACATCCCGCCGAACATTTTTGGCATTGGTAGCACTCCTGGACTCGCCATTTTTTTTCTTCCCAAACTTCTTCTTTATCGGTTAACAAAACCTTTTCCCCTCCCCAATGATCTAAATGGGGCATAATATCCCTTTCTTTGTCCACCTTCTTAATAGCGATGGAAAATGACCAGCCTGTTTACGGTCTTATTTTTTGAGCAGCTTCTCCAGTCGAGCTAAAAGTATCTTGGGGTCAATCGGCTTATCAATATAATCTTCAGCATCTAACTCTAAACCCATACTTTTGGCGTAACGGGTGTGGGCAAAATGCTCACTTACGGCTGTAAGAACTAAAATAGGAATATGCTTTAAAAGCGGGTCTTCTTTCATTTCTTTGCAGGCCACGAACCCATCTTTAACCGGCATCATGATATCCAAAATGATCGCATCCGGTTTTTCTTTTTTAGCCTTATCTATTCCTTCTTGTCCGTTGTAAGCGGCCACTACCTGATGGTTAGCACTTTCCAGAGCTGCTTTAATCATTTCCACCATATCAGGTTCATCATCCACTACTAAAATTTTAGCCATGGATCTCTCCCTTCTTCAAGAATTCTTTTGGTCAAATCGACCTTTTTAAACTAGCTAAATTCGGGCTGCCTCCAAGATAGCGGGTAAAAACTTCTCCCATCCGGCTGGGATTAAATGGATACCTTGGCACATTCCTGGCAAACTGCGCATTAATTTGGCTGAAATTTCAATGCCCGCTTTTACCCGATCGGGCGCATTCCCCAGTTCGTTTATAATATCTTCAGGTACAAAAATACCCGGCATATTCTTATTTAAAAATCTAGCCATGGAGACGGATTTTAAAGGCAAAATACTGGCCAAAACTGGTAATTTAAATTTAACCGCTCTTTTCATAAAATTATCCAGGGCCCGTAAATCAAAGATGGGCTGGGTTATAAAGAACTTAGCACCGGCCGCTGCTTTTTTTTCCATCTTTATGAGCTGCAATTCTAAAGCGGCTTCGGTACTAGGCACTGGGCTAACCGTGGCTCCGGGAAAGAATACGGGTTTCCCTTTTATAAAATTATTCCCCAAATCCTGACTCTGCGTCAAAATTTGCACGGTTTTTAACAATTGCACAGCATCCAAGTCAAAAACAGGTTTTGCTTGCGGATGATCACCCATAGAAGCATAATCCCCGGTGACTACTAAAATATTTTGAATGCCCAAGGCGGCTGCCCCCAAAAGGTCAGCTTGCAAAGCCAAACGATTGCGATCCCGACAACTCAAATTAAGAATGGGTTCGAACCCTCTTTCTTTCAAAAAATAGCTAAAAATAAGCGCGGACATGGTCATCACCGAACTCTTGCTATCCGTAGCGGCTACCGCATCAACTCGCCCTTTTAAAGAATTTAAGTCTTTTATTTGGTCGGCCACCTCCACTCCTTTGGGCGGATTGATTTCGCAAGTCACTACCAATTTGCCGCGCTCTAATTTTTCCTTTAATAACATCTTCCTTTACTCCTTCCCCGGGGATAGCGCTTGTTTGTTTTAAACTTTACTTGCTGCCCAAGCCACGGAAGTTCGCAAGCGCAATAAAGGCAAAATTTCACTATGATCGCGCGGGCCAGCATAAATCTTCAATATCTCCAATTTATCTAACTTACGGAGTCTTTCATAGATCAATTCCCAACCGCAAGCCCTTTGCCGATCTACTTCGCACCGGCCCTGATCTGCTCCTTGGCAGGGACCATTCAACAAAGCCTTGGGACAAAAATATAAAGGACATAACCCGCCGCTCAAATCCAAAAAGCATTCTCCACATAACCGACAGGGTTCTTTTTCGGTCCATAGGCCTTCGAATCCTTCTACCTTTATGGTGGAGGCTGCCGGCACAATTTTTTTCCCCGAAGCTTCTAAAATCTCCTCGCCCACCTGGCAAGTCAAAGCTAAGATGAGGTCAGCCTGCCCCACTTGGCGTAACTTTTTCAACAGACTTAGCTCATCCCATCCTTTATTACAGAGTGCATCTAAGACCAGGCTGCCGGTAAAGTTCACGCCCAGCAATTCCAATTCTCGCTTTATCTGGCGGAGCTGAGCTTCGCCACCTGGGTTACAAAAGTTCGGCCATCCCATACAGGCGACGATAAAGACCTTACGGCCTTTATCTACTTCCCGGAAAATTTCGGCACCTTTTCTTATCTCTAAAAGGACCATAGTCCCTCCCTTTCTATTTCGGGGCAATAAGAGCCTGCACTCGCCGCAGTAATTCCTGGGGGTCTACGGGCTTGGCCAAAAAATCTTCGGCTTCGATCTCCAGTCCACTACGGCGGGCATACTTGGAACGTCCAAAGTATTCTCCCACTCCAGTGAGAATGAGAATAGGAATAGAGGCCGTCCGTGAATCAGCTTTTAATTCCTGGCAGGCTGTAAAACCATCCTTCTCCGGCATCATTATATCTAAGACAATGGCGTCGGGTTTTTCCTTTTGGGCTTTTTGAACCCCCTCTTTCCCATTATAAGCAGTGATTACCTCAAATTCCCTATCTAAAGCCATAGAAATCATCTCGACCATGTCCGGTTCATCATCTATAACTAATACCTTTTTGCGCTCTTCCATTGCCCATACCTCCCTCAGCGGCCCTGTGCTTGGGTCAGCTATCCTTTAGGGATGGTGAATAAAAAGTTCGCCCATTTGCCTTCGGCAGATTCGGCCCAAATCCTCCCTCCGTGACGTTCAATAATTTCTTTGGCATTAAATAAACCCAATCCGGTCCCTCCGCGCCGTCGTTCCAACTCGCCCTCTAAGCGGGTAAATTTTTCGAACACTTTGGACAATTTATCCGCGGGAATACCTCGTCCTTCATTCTTCACATAAAAAACAAATTCCTTTGGTTCCTCTTTAACTCCTACCCAAATCTTTCCCTTTTCCACCCCGTACTTAAGGGCATTGCCTATTAAATTGCTGAAGACAATACGCAGCAAGATAGGATCGGCTTCCACTTCCAAGCTCCGGAAAATTTCTTCATTTTCAACAATAACTTGCATTTGGCGAGCGTCCAGTTGTGGTTTTTCATCCTCCAAAATAGGCTGTAAAGCTTCGGCAAAGACGGGAATGCGCACCTTATTAACTTCTAATCTCCCGGATTCTATCTTCCCCAACTGCAAATATTTTTGGATCATATTAATCAGAGTGTTGACATTACGCAGCATCGTGGCCACGGCCTGTCTTTGTTTAGCCTCTTTCAAAGGACCCAGAGCTTCATCTCTGAGTAGGATTAAGAATCCCTTGAGCACGCCCATGGGTTGGTTAAGCTCGTGGGTAATGAAGCTAACCATCTCTAAATAATGCCGATTTAAATCTTGCAGTTTTTGATTAACCGCGTGCAGTTCCTCAATCGTCACTTTCAAAGTCCGCACCATGCGATTGAAGGAAGTCGCTAATTGGCCAACTTCATCTTTACTTTGGATGGTTACCTCGTGAGAAAAGTCTCCGCCCGCAATTCCTTCTGTTGCTTTTACCAGCTCGCCTATCGGTTTGGTTATGGAGCGGGTAATAAAATAGGCTAAGAAAAACACCAAGACCAATCCCAACCCAGCTATACCAAAAAAGCTAAGGACTACATTCTGGCGCAAATCCGCATACGGTTCTTCCAAGGTTCCTACATAAAGGATGCCGATGATCTCATTGCGCAAATTGCGAATTGGTTCATAAGCCGCAATATACCAATCATTAACTACGAAAGCCCGATCAATCCAAGCTCGTCCATTTTCTAAGACTTGATCGTATACATCGCGGGCCAGGCGCGTGCCAATTGCGCGCAATCCATTCTTATCTTTGACATTGGTGGAAATCCGTAAATCCCATTGAAAAATTGTTGCCGTCCCTGTTTCCTTGCCTTTGTAGCGCTCGCCTTTGAAGACCACTTCTTTGATCTTGTCCACGATCTCATAATTTCGATTGAGGAGCGTTCCCCCGTATAAAACCCCTAAAACATTCCCGTTGATATCCAAAATAGGCACGGCTGCTTTTAACATCATTCCGGAAGTTTCTTTGGTTTCGGGTCTTTCTTTGGCCTTGGGGGTGGGGACAAACTCCAAGAATGCTTGGCGTACTAATTCTGAGCCCTCTTTAGCCAATTCTTCCTGGGAGATAATCTCCGTCGAAGCGACCCTTTCTTTCTGTAAAGCCCGCCGCACCAATTCATCGTTCCCTTGAAAATCTCCCCCCTGGTACGGGTATCTGGTCCGCGTAATTACTATCCCTCTTTGATTAGTGGCCGTAAGTATATCCAACTGGTAGTCCAACCTTATCCTCTCTAACTCTCGCCTAAGTAATTCAACTTGGCCTTCTTTTAAGCAACGAATAACCAGGTCCCTTTTGGCCGTCAAGTCGAGCACATCTTTGATGCGCCGCAATTTCTCTTCGTAAACTAGCCAGGCCGAATCCAGGTCATGGCGGACTTTCTTCTGGGCTTCGGCCATGATGGTATTTCCTACCATACGCGTTCCGATTAAAGAGGAAGCTAAGCCTCCGCCCAAAACTACCAATAGAAAGCTGAAAAGAAGCTTCGAACCTAAAGAGCGGAATGACCATCCTGGCCAAAATTTGCTTATTTTCCACATTTACTGATCCGGATCTGGCCCTCTGGTTTATATCGCTTTCTTAAATTCCTCATAAATTGGCGGCATCCAGAAGAGCGGGAACTTTGCTCTCCCAGCCGATAGGCATGATATGTACTCCTTGGCACATTCCTTTTAATTCCTTAATCAATTCGGCGGCGATTTCAATGCTGGTCTTTACCCGATCTTCAGCTTTGGCCATTCTTTGAATCAAAGGCTCGGGAACAAATACCCCGGCCACGTTTTTATTCATGAAGCGCGCCATACCAGCGGACTTGAGCATAATAATTCCCGCTAACACAGGGACTTTAAAAGGAGCTACCCGCTTTATGAATTTTTCAAAAGACGTCAAATCATAAACGGCCTGGGTCTGGAAAAAAGAAGCTCCGGCTTGAATTTTTTTCTCCATCTTAATAATCTGAGCTTCTAAAGGATTACCCCCTGGGTTAACCACCGCCCCCACAAAGAATTTAGGCGCCCCCTGTAATGGATTCCCCACCATATCTGTGCCTGCTTCCAGCTTCTTGATGACCCGGATCAGGCTGACCGAGTCTAAGTCAAAGACCGGCTTAGCTTGCGGATGGTCTCCTAAAGAAGCATAGTCTCCGGTGAGGGCTAAAACATTCTTGATGCCCAAGACCGAGGCGCTAAGCAAATCAGCTTGCAAAGCTAAACGGTTGCGGTCCCGGCAGGTAATTTGGAAGATAGGTTCCAGTCCTCTCTCTTGTAATAAATGACAGACGGCCAATGATCCAAGGCGCATAACCGAGCTCTGTAAATCCGTCACATTTATGGCCTCGACCCGGCCGCGGAGCAATTCAGCATCAGCCATCATCTCCTCGATATTAGTTCCCTTTGGTGGACCAACTTCTGCCGTAACTACAAATTTTCCCGAGGCTAAACTCTCCTGCAAACCCATCTTTTCTCTCCTCCTTTATTTCCCCTGCTCCAAGGCCCAATAAGTTGTACTTCGCAGGCCCTTGGCCGGCAGCATTTTGCTATGATCCTTGGGTTCCTGGATCTGGCGGAGTTTATCCAATTTACCCAACTTCTCTAAGCGTTCATAAATCAAACGCCAGCCACAATCCATCTCTGGATCTACTTCGCATTTCCCTTCTTTAGTAGTACCCCCGCAAGCTCCATTAAGTAAAAATTTGGAGCAAGAAGTTAAAGGGCATATGCCCCCAGTAAGTTCTAAAACGCAATCTCCGCATTCCCGGCAGCGCTCCGCCCCCGGCCATTCCCCACGCATGCCGCCTAAAGGCATAGTGTTACAGCCTGGATGGACTACTTTGTCGCTCACTGCGGCTACCGCCTGCACGCCAATCCCGCAAGTCAAAGCTAAAATAGAATCCGCTTCGTGGACCTCTTTGCTTTTTCCCCGTAACCGGGATTGGACTAAGGCCTTTTGGCAGAGAAAGTCGACCACACTGTACCCAGTAACTTTCTTTCCTGCTTTTTCCAGGGCGGCTTTCATCTCTAAGACTTGGGGGCGGCCACCTGTCCCACTAGCCTCCGCACAACCGTTGCAACCCAATATAAAAACTTTATCTTCTCCCCCTAAATATCCTAAAATTTCTTCCAGAGGTTTTTGCTGTGAAAGTAACATTTCCTCTCCTCCTTTAAATTCTAAAAGATGCGGAATCGTCCCAAATCGCTTCCTTGGGGAGTTAGCAGATGCACGGCACAAGCAATACAAGGATCAAAAGAGCGCACTATGCGAACAATCTCAAAAGGATTTTTTTCATCCTTTACCTTGGTGCCGATTAAGGCCTGCTCAATAGGCCCGGGAGTTCCCCCATCATCCCGGGGCGAGGCATTCCAAGTAGTCGGCACTACACATTGATAATTGGCAATCTTTTTATCTTTGATCTCCACCCAGTGACCTAAGGCGCCTCGAGCCGCATCTATAATGCCAACTCCATAAGCTTCTTCTGGAAGCTCATAAGGAATAAAAGCAGGTTCGCCTGGTTTTAATTGCAAAAGCCACTCTCCCATTGAATCCGCAATGTATTTGGCGGAAAGAGCCCGAGCTGCGTGTCTTCCTAAAACGGAAAAGAGAGCCGTAGGTTCTGCTTTAAAATGAGTTAAGACCTTATCTACTAAAGCCTTTACCTGCGGATTGCCGCTGGCGTAAGTAGTTAGGATCTGCGCCAAAGGCCCCACTTCGTAAACTTGGCCCGCATACCGCGGGGCTTTCAGCCAGGAATAGCTGTTCTTTTTTCCCGCGGCCGGCATCGTTTTTCCTTGGGCCGGATGCAGGCCAGAAGTTTCGTCCGCATACCAAGAATGGCGGACTTCTTCCGTGATTTTTCCCAAATCCAGGGGACGAAGTTTTAAATCAGCCGAAACCACACCCTGCTGGAAAAGCCGTTTCCTTTTCGTATAATCCGGATTATCGCCTTCTAAATCGTAGGCCCCATAGGAAAGATAGTTCTTACAGCCAGCGCCAATTTGAAAATAATCACTATAAGCTTCGGCCACTGCTAAAACATCAGGAATATAGACATTGTCGATAAAAGAACGTAATTCGTTGAGTCGCCACAGAAGCGAGGCGATTTTATCTACCGTGGGCACTTCGGCCATTCCCCCAGGGACAATGGCCGCGGTATGCGGAATGCGTCCCGTAAGCATGGCCACTGCTTCATGGCCTTTGCGGCGGATCTCTAAAGCTTTCACATAATGACTTACGGCCGCGCGATCGACCTCGTCAGGCAGGCGATAATCCCCTTCATAGCGCGGCACAAAGGGGCCCAATTCGCCCCGGCCGATAAAAGCCTGGATCGATTTCAAATCAGGATCGTTTCCAGCATACTTGGCCACTTTGGTTACATCAACGTAATCGAGGGCGGCCAGATGATAAAAGTGCAGAATATGGTCTTGCACCACATGTAGTCCGGCCGCCAAATTCCTCATAATGCGGCCATTATCAGGAATTTTATCCGCTAAGCCAAAAGCGCTATCTAAATTTAAAGTGGAAGCCATAGCATGGCAAAGGTTACAGACTCCACAAATCCGCTGGGTAATAATCTGGGCATCTCGCGGATCTCGTCCTTGCAAAATGATCTCAAAACCGCGGAAAAGCATGCCAGAACTGCGGGCTTCCTTTATCACGCCATTCTCCACTACACACTCAATCTTTAAATGTCCTTCAATACGTGTTATTGGGTCGATAACAATTTTTCCCATATGCCTTCTCCTTCATGATTTTTTAATGAGGGGAGGTTCAATTTCTATAGTTTTGACGTAAAGGGGAGATACTAAGTCCGGAAATTCTGGTTGGGTACAACCATGGCATCCCCCGCCCGAGCCCACACACCAATTGACTCCTGTATTCCATAAACGAATAGGGCAATCGGCATAGGTAATCGGCCCTTTACATCCTAATTCATATAAACAACCGGGGTCGCCATGTTTTTGGGCAAATTTCCCCTCATCAAAATAAGCTCGGCGCTGGCAATTTTCATGAATGAGTTTGCCATAAAATGCTAAAGGACGTCCAAAATCATCGAGTTCTTCTGCCGGGGGAAGTCCCTGCAAAAGAATTCTGGCCACTGTGCCTACAAACCAGTCAGGATGGGGTGGGCATCCCGAAATATTAATTACTGGTTTTTCTATGCCCCTACTTTGCAAAAGTTCCTTCGTCCCCACGCAACCGGTGGGATTAGGAGCAGCAGCTGGAATTCCGCCAAAAGTGGCGCAAGTGCCTAAGGCAATAATGGCCAAGGCATCTTTCCCAAATTCTAAGACCCGCTCCACCATAGATACTGGTTGATGATTTCTTTCGCCAATGGCCCCATGAACTCCATTTTGGGTAGTAGGAATGCTCCCTTCCACCACTAAGAGATAACCATTTTTCTGCCTCTTCCTGGTTTCTTCGGCCACCTCCATCGCTAAATCGCCCGCCCCAGCCATGATGGTAGCATGGAAGCGCAAATTAACATGTTTTCCCGGAACTACTTCGTCGATAAGAATATTCTTAATGGTCGGACTGACGGAGTTTAAGACTGAGACTGAACAACCCGTACAAGTGGCACACTGCAACCAAATAACTGGGTATTCTTTAGTTTTAGGCTCCAATGTCCCCTCCTTTCTTTGCTACCGGCCGTTAATTTCAATTTCGGTAAAATCTTACTATTATTGTTCCGTACTGCCTATGAGCTAAATCAGCGAGTGTGGTTTAATTCTTTATACCCTCGGCCAATTTGGCTGCCTTAACGGTATTCATCATAAGCATGGTAATAGTCATCGGCCCTACTCCCCCAGGAACTGGCGTAATCAGACTGGCCTTTTCTTTTACCGCCTCAAAATCCACGTCTCCACAGAGTATGGCTTTCCCCTCTTTGGTCATGCCCACCCTGTTTACCCCCACATCGATCACCACGGCGCCTTCTTTTACCATATCTGCCGTAACAGCTTTAGGTTTGCCAGCGGCGACGATGAGAATATCCGCACGGCGAGTATGAAAGGCAATGTCCCTGGTACCAGTATGACAGATCGTTACCGTGGCATTAGCTCCTTTTTGCTTTTGTAATAAAATATTGGCAATTGGTTTGCCCACAATATTTGAGCGACCTAAAACAACTACCTCGGCCCCTTCAATTTTTACTCCTGAACGAATGAGCAACTGCTGAATCCCTGCTGGCGTACAGGGTAAGTAATCTGCTTCGCCGATCATTAGTTTACCTACATTCACCGGATGAAAAGCGTCGACGTCTTTTTTAGGATCAATGGCGTAAAGCACTTTCGTTTCATTAATATGTTTGGGCAAAGGAAGCTGAACTAAAATGCCGTGGATTTGAGGATCCTGATTATACTTAGCGATCAATTCTAAGAGCTTTTCTTCGGAAATACTTTCGGGTTGGTTGTCTTGGACGGAATAAAAGCCAAGTTCTTTGGCCGTCTTCTGCTTTCCCGTTACATAACTTACCGAAGCTGGGTTTTCGCCCACGAGGATAGTTACTAATCCAGGAATAAGATTATATTTCTCTTTTAAAAACGCCACTTCTTTAGCTAACTCTTCGCGAATCTGTTTGGCAATTTCCGTGCCGCTAATAATTTTGGCCGCCATTTTCTTCCTCCTTAAATTTTTTCACCGCAGAGCCCGCAAAGAACGCAGAGAAATTTTTAATAATATTTATCTGCGCCTTCGGCGCACTCTGCGGTGAATTAAAATAAATTAAAATAGCCCTATCACTCTTCCGGTATTCACATCTACATCAATCTTCCGGAAAGCTGGGTCCGAACTTGTACCTGGCATTAAACTAATTGTTCCTGTAACAGGACACAGAAACTCTGCCCCGGAAAAGACCAAGATATCGCGTACAGGTAGAATCCACCCTTTGGGAACGCCTTTACGGGTGGGATCGTGGCTGAGGCTGAGGTGAGTCTTAACCATCATCGTCGTAAAATTCTTAAATTTGGGATCGTTTTCAAATTTCTTGGCCTTTTCTTCGGCTTCGGGAGTCCAAGATACACCATCTGCTCCGTAAACATTTTTGGCAATGGTTTCTACCCGCTGGCGGAGGGGCATTTCTAAGGGATAGAGGAATTTAAAGTCAACTTTTTCATTACAGGCATCGATGACCGCATCAGCCAGTTCTAAAGCCCCATCTCCCCCTTTAGCCCAATGCTCAGATACCGCCACTCGCGCCCCAGTTGGTTCTACCAACCGGCGAATCAAAGCAATCTCATCCTTAGTATCTGTATGGAAGGAGTTAATGCAAACCACTGGTTTTATCCCCGCTTGTTTAACAATATTAACATGATGAATGAGGTTAGCTACGCCTTTTTCGACGAGTTGGAGGTTTTCTTTTGTATAGGAAGGATCTAAAGGAAGACCAGGAACTACTTTCGGCCCTCCCCCATGCATTTTCAACGCCCGCACAGTACAGGTAACCACGGCCACATTAGGAATGAGGCCACTGAATCGGCATTTTACATTCCAGAATTTCTCAAAGCCAATATCAGCACCAAACCCACTCTCGGTCACATGATAATCAAACATTTTTAACCCCAAACGGTCACCAATAATTGAAGATTGACCAACAGCTATGTTAGCAAAAGGTCCGGCATGCACCAAGACTGGCTGGCCTTCTACCGTCTGCATCAAGGTAGGGTTTATAGCCGGCACCATCCAGGCACACATGGCCCCAGCTACTTCTAAATCGGTAGTAGTTACCGGATTACCTTTCTTATCATAGGCCACAATTATTTTGCCCAGACGGTCTCTTAAATCTTTTAGATCACGGACGATAGCCAGAATAGCCATGAGCTCGGAACTTACCGCTATCTGGAATTTGGACTGCATCATAAACCCATCCATCTTGCCGCCAAGTCCCATAATAATGTTACGTAGTCCTTGAGCACAGAAGTCTATGACCCAGCCCATTTCTACATTTCTAGGATCAATATCCAGCCTTCTTAAACCCCTTTTGGCAAGCTGTTCGTCAGTGTAGTTAGCTTCGTGCTGCATACGCGCATTGAGAGCTACCATGGCCAAATTATGGGCATTCATGATGGCATTAATATCCCCTGTTAACCCCATGGAAAATTCCGTGAGGGGAATTGCTTGGGCATTTCCTCCCCCGGCTGCGCTTCCTTTGATGTTCATGGTGGGACCACCAGAAGGCTGGCGGATGCATCCCCCAACATTCTTGCCTCTTTTCCCCAATCCTTCTATTAGGCCCATAGTCGTAGTGGTCTTCCCTTCCCCCAGGGGGGTTGGAGTTATGGCAGTTACATCAATGTACTTTCCGTCTGGCCTATTCTCCAAGCGTTTTATAATTTTCATGAAATCTAACTTTCCCAATCGGCCATATGGAATAACTTCGTCCTTCTCCAATCCCAATTCCTTTTGAAAGTCCCAAATAGATTTCATATGTTGTTCAGCAGCTTCTGAAATCTGCCAATCTGCCATTTTTACGGCATCATAAGGCATAGAATTAACCCTCCTTTTTCAAAAATTTTTTATTTTTAAAATTTCTGACGCAATTAATTTTATTTTAAAATTTTTAAAATTTTTTTGGTAACCCTTCACCCCCCTTCTTAACGTTCTTTTTCTCCATTCTTGCTCGCCAATTTAAAAAAATAAAAACAAGAGGAAAACTGGAAATTAAAGATTGATTCTTTACATCGAAAAACTAAAAAAGCTTAATAAAATTATGTTTTTTAGAACTCACCCCCTACCGAATTAGCTATTCCCCTTGCTCTACCAAAAAATGAATGAATATTCGTTCATTGCATTTAGCATAATGCCTAATATTTTGTCAAGTTTTTTTGGCATAAAAATTTGCCAATAAAAAAATAGATTATTAGGCCACCTGGGTATATTAAGAAAGAAGGCCAGGAGAGAGATAAATACCCAAGTTAATTTGGGTTACTTTAGCATTAGACCAGAAAGATATGACCATGGACCAGGTCGCTTTTCAGGAAGGCTTGGATATTTCTCCCCGCTGAAAGAGCCACCGCGCCTTGGCCGAGAATAAAAAGAAATGGGGCGCGCCTGTTCTCGTGGATGAACACCTC
>CAZAGD010000186.1:0-3958 GCA_964484485.1 uncultured Syntrophaceae bacterium | reverse complement strand
TTAAAAAAATTAAGGAGGCTAAAAGATGTTTGAAGATTTACGGGCATTTTCTAAAAAATTGGGTTTACCTGAAGGCGATTTAAATGATCTGCCTACTTCCGGGCAGACTTTTCCTGATGGTGCCCATTACCGCATAGAGGTTCCCACGGTAAATTCTCCTGATGGGCTCAAAGGTCTGTTAGAACAAGCAGCCAAACATGGGATTACCATTAATCGCGTGGATGAGACTTGGGGAATTTTCCGCTATACCACTGCTCAAATAAAGGAGTTCTTAAGTGTGGCTAGGGAAAACAAAGTGGAATTAAACTTTTCTCATGGTCCCCGGGCCACTTACGATACCAGTGCCACTGTTCTATCTCCGCAAGGAGTGAGGATTAGTTATCGGCTGCGCGGCATGGAGCAGATTTATCGAGCTGTGGAAGACATTCGCCGCGTGATAGATTTGGGTGGTCGAGGTTTTCTGATTTATGACGAAGGTTTACTTTGGTATTTAAATGAAATGCGCAAAGAAGGAAAACTTCCCGCGGATATTAAACTAAAGGTATCTGCCCACTGCGGCCATTGCAACCCGGTTTCCTTCAAGCTCTTGGAGAGCCTGGGCGCTGATTCTATTAATCCGGTTAGAGACTTGACTTTACCTATGATAGCTGCTTTACGGCGAGCTGTGAAGATACCTTTAGATGTGCATACAGACAATCCACCCGCTTCGGGAGGCTTTATTCGCACTTACGAGGGGCCAGAGATGGTGCGCATTGCTTCTCCTATTCATTTGAAAACAGGAAATTCCCGCGTAGGTGCCCATGGGATTCAAACCACGGCGGCGGATGGTCGGAATATGGCTGATCAAGCTTCGATCGTGGTCGAGACAATGAAAAAGTATTTCCCCGAAGCTATCCAGAGCAAAGCTGGAACTCCTGACATGGCTATTCCCAAGTGAGAAAACTTTTTTGGGGTCAAGGGAATTCTACCTTTGGCCCCAGTTTTTATAATTTGGGCACACCTTTTTCTAAAATAACTTTTCCATCCAGTTCAATGGTCGGCTGCCACATGATTAAATCATAGTGAATGGCCGCTTTTATTTTTCCGCCTAAAGTAATATTTGTGCCAATACCGATATGGACTGTTCCGAAAACTCCTTCATCTTCTAACATAATCCCTTGCATAATCGATTTCGGGTTTAAGCCCACGCCCAATTCGGCCACATTGTAAACCTGCGGGTCATTTCTTTTTTGCAAATCTTCGGCCAACTTTTTGGCCTGGACTCCTCCCTCTATTTTCGTAATCATTCCTTTTTCTACAGTGGCAATTACTGGCTCATGCAACACGCCAATCCCGATGTAGGGAATGCTGGCATCAGCCACGATAATTCCTTGGGCTGTCCCTTCAAGGGGTGAAAAATTTGCTTCCACATTGGGAACTGGAGAAAGCTGACCCTTCTGGACGATACAATACATAGCATTTCCCGGCCTACCATTTTTATCCATTATTAAATTAGTTCCCCCTTCGCTGGTTAGTTTGACCACCTTGGCTTGCTGAAAGGCCCCGGCCATCTTTTGACAAATAATTTTTAATTCCTGAAAATCTGCTTCAATACCTCCATAAATAAGCATCTCCTCAGTAAAATCAGTCATGGCCAATCCGCGGGCTCCAGACTGTAAGGCCTGTCTCATGGCTTGGGTATGGGTAATAGAATTAGAAACCACCGAAAAAATTACATCGGCTTTCGTCATCGCCTGGGCAATAGGTAAAGGTGGCTCTTGGCCATGCCCTTGGCGAGGGATCATGGTGGCAAGCACCACCTCTCCTCCTTGGGTATAAACTGCTTCGGCTAGAACTTGGGCAATATTTGTTTTAGTGAAATCAGTAATGACTAAGACATTCTCTCCAGCTTTGACTCCTGCGCAAATTTGGACTAGTTTATGCGCCCCTTTAGCCATTAGTATTTCTTTCATTCTTTTCTCCTTAGCTTATTTTCTCTTTTAATTAAAATAATCCTAAAAGATCATTTAGGCATGTGTCAATCTTAAATGAATCTGACTGTGTAATGCATCACTGGGTGTTGGGTGACATAGTAAGAAAAATTAGTTTTTCCTATTTCGGGGGCCAACCATTATGGCTTGCCAAATTTGGCAAGGGTCAAGCCCTTGCCCTACAAATCTGATTTATTGTCCATCTCGAAATTCAATAACTCCCCCAACCCTCTCTTAACTTAAGAGGGCGAAATAGTGGTGTTAAGGTAATCTCCTCTGTCCCCTTTTTAAAAAAAGAGGGGAATAAATAGGGAAATTATATTCTAAACCTGCCCGTACCTATGGAAAGACCACGGCCTTATACTTCTGCATGTTTGCGTGCTTCTGGCCATTTCAGCCAAGGATAGCCTATTTATTATTACTCGGAGCAATTAAGTTTTTACAGTTATCGCTCTTACCTTCCTCCACGGCCAGGTCTTATCGACTCTTTCCAATGGGACTGGGTCGTAATTCGGCATAAGAAATGAACCCAAATTTGGCAAGGGTCAAGCCCTTGCCCTACATTTGATCTACATTTGAGATTTTTTTAATTTCTCGTAGGGCAAGCCCTTGGGGCTTGCCGAACCACGCATTAAGATGCCGTTTATTTTATGCTCCTATTTATAATTTTACCACTCGATGAGAGATTACCTGAGGATTACCTTTTTAAATGATATTAGCAATATGTTGTGCTATAAACATAAATCAGGCTCAGATAAATAAAGGAGAAAGAGGGCCATGAATAGGGTTGAACCATTGTGCAATCAACATTTGCAAAAATTTGTGAAGAAAACTTTAGAACTTGGCGCCCGGAAAGCGAAAATAATATCTCCTCGTGAAGTAGAAACTGGGATATGGGTGCGTTTAAAATGTCAATTTGGATGCGATGGCTATGGGTCAAGCTTAATGTGTCCTCCTTATACTCCTCGACCAGAAGAAACCCGCCAGATGCTTGATCAATATAGAAAGGCTATTCTTTTTGAAAGCCCCACGACTAATACTAAAGAAATTGCCGCGCAAATGGAGAGAGAGATTTTTTTAGCAGGTTATTATAAAGCATTAGGGTTAGGAGGTGGACCTTGCCGCCTCTGCCAACATTGCGCTTTTGAAAAAGGGTGTCGTCATGCTGAAGAAGCCCGACCAGCTATGGAAGCCTGTGGAATTGACGTTTTTGCTACTGCCCGCAAACACGGGTTTTCGATTAAAGTTCTTAGAAATTACCGCGAACCCCAGCATTATTTTGGTTTAATTCTCATTGCCTGAATGAAAATACAGTAAACAATAATTCCTTCAAGAATTACCGCTCCAAAACAAATTTATCAGCTTGGGTGGGTATGGGGACAGAATAATCGCCATTGAAACAGGCCAAACAGAAATTATCTTTCGGCTGGGGCATAGCTCCCACCATTCCTTCCAGACTCAGATAGGCTAAGCTGTCTAAACCAATAAACTTGCGTATTTCTTCTACTGAATGGGCGGAAGCGATGAGTTCCTCTTTCGTGGGGAAATCGATTCCATAATGGCAAGGGAAGCGGTGCGGAGGGCAACTTACCCGCATGTGGACTTCTTTGGCTCCTGCTTCGCGCAAATTTCTAATCCGGGTGCGGCTAGTAGTTCCCCGCACTATTGAATCTTCAATGACTACTACTCTCTTTCCTTTCAGCAGATCCTTAACGGGATTTAATTTAACTTTCACCCCAAAATCCCGAATGGATGCTGAAGGCTGAATGAAGGTTCGCCCCACATAATGATTCCTGATCATGCCCATCTCAAAAGGCAGGCCCAATCGCTCGGCAAAACCTAAAGCGGCGTAATTTCCGGAGTCGGGAATGGGCATAACTAAGTCAGCTTCGGCCGGACTTTCCTCAGCCAAGCGCGCCCCTAATTTTTTACGAATCAAGTAAACATTTTCCCCAAAGATATTACTATCTGGGCGAGCAAAATAGATG
>CAZAGD010000185.1:0-3205 GCA_964484485.1 uncultured Syntrophaceae bacterium | reverse complement strand
GCATCAATTTATGGAGTTGCCATTAGGGATTTTTTTTATTATAATGCAAACGTTTCTGGATAGGAAAAAATAAAAATCACGTTCAGGAGGACAAAAAATGGCGGGAAAATATGCTCTCCTAACGCGATTATTTTTGTTTTTAGTTTTTATTTGGTGCGGTCCAAGCATTAGCCAAGCAGAATCATTTTATACCGTAAAACAAGGGGACTCTCTATATACAATTGCCAAAAAATTTAAGGTAAAAGTGGCCCAGCTGCAGGAGGTCAATCGATTACCTGACTGCAAAATTAAACCTGGGCAGCGGCTTATGATCCATGAATCGGGAAGCGATCAAACAGCGGCTAAGAAAAAGCAGAAAGAAAAAATCGTCGCGCGGAATGAAAATCTAGCGGAATTAGATATACCCGAGACGCACACGGTCAAAAAAGGAGAAACTTTAAGGCAAATTGCTCAGCGCTATCAAGTAACCGTAGCGGAGCTAAAAGAGATTAATCAGCTTTCTGGAGAAAAAATCAAAGTAGGGCAAGTGCTTTATTTGTCAAGGCCCTATTGGCCGGAAGAGGATCGACCAGGAGAAGAAGCTCAGAAAGAAATAAAACGGGTGCACGGGCTTGGTTTTTTAATTACCGAAAAGGACCGAGAGCTGTTGGTGCGTGTAGCTAAAAGCTTTTGGGGATTGCGCTATACCCGCGGAGGCACAAGTATCAATGGCATGGATTGTTCAGCATTTGTGCAGCGCGTATTCAGAGTATTTGGCATTGAGCTTCCTCGCACTACGCGGGAGCAATATCAAGTAGGTTATGCTGTACCCCGCCATAGCTTGCGCCGGGGCGATTTGGTTTTTTTTAAAAGAGGCTCCTCTCACCACCCCGCGCATGTGGGCATTTATATTGGGAATAATCAATTTATCCACACTTCCTTAAAGAAGGGTAGAGTAGAGGTCGATAACTTGGAAAATGGCTATTTTTCTGCGCTCTTTATAGGAGCGAGAAGAGTAGAAGAGGATACAGAAAAGCAAGGAGAAAATACCTTTGTCCACGTCCACATTGGTAATTCATGGGAATGAAGCTTGCGTGCGCGCGGCCATAATGGCCGGCTGCCGCTTTTTTGCCGGCTATCCAATTACGCCAGCCTCAGAGATAACAGAGCTCATGGCCCGGATGCTGCCGCGGGTGGGAGGCATCTTCTTGCAGATGGAGGATGAGATTGCTTCTATCTGTGCGGCTTTAGGGGCGGTGTGGGGCGGTTTTAAGGCCTGCACGGCTACTTCCGGTCCGGGATTTACTTTGAAACAAGAAGGAATTGGTTGGGCAGCGGAAACCGATACTCCTATAGTAATTATTGATGTCATGAGAGGTGGTCCGGCCACTGGTCAGCCCACTTCATCTTCCCAGCAAGATGTAATGCAAGCTAAATACGGTTCCCATGGAGATTATGAAGTAATCGCCCTGACACCGGCCAGCGTGCAGGAAGCTTTTGATCTAACGGTAAAGGCTTTTAACTTAGCCGAAATTTATCGAAATCCGGTAGTGGTTCTTTCCGATGAGATCGTGGGGCATACGCGGGAAAAGGTGCGGATTCCGGACCAAGTGGAGGTCGTTCCCCGCAAAAAGCCGGCGGCGCCGCCGGAAGAATATATCCCCTTCCGGGCGGGTGCTGATGGTTTGCTGGACGGAATGCCGGCTTTTAATCAAGGTTATGGCCTGTTAGTCGATGGGCAGTTGCATGATGAACGCGGCCTCAGAGCAGGACATAAGGCAGATATATCTGCCCAACTCGTGGAAAGAATCTGTCGGAAAATAACCGATCATGCTCATGAACTATGGGACGGGCAAGCTTACCTGTTAGATGATGCGGAGATAGCCGTGGTCGCCTACGGCAGTCCTTTTAGGTCTGCCCTGCGGGCCACTAAAGATGCCCGGAATAAGGGATGGAAAGTTGGCTGTTTGCAGTTGCGCATTATTTGGCCATTTCCAGACCGAGTAATTGACCAAGTTTGTCAGCGGGTAAAGAAAATTATTGTGCCGGAGATGAACATAGGTAAAATTTTTAAGGAAGTGCAGCGGGTGGCTGCGGGAAGAGTCGAAGTAATTTCTTTTTCTAAGTTAGGTGGTGAAATGCCCACCCCTGCAGAGATTTTAAAATTTATTGTTTAACCGTAAAGAACGCAGAGAAAAGAAATTTAGGTAAAAATTTTTTAACAAAAAAATTTAGAATTGGCCATTATTAAGCTTAGCGTTCTGCGCTTGCTTAGCGGTGAGTTTAAATATGCATCCTTTAGCGGAAAAATATATAAGAAAAGAAGCGTTGCCCTTAATTTTTTGCCCGGGTTGTGGAGATGGAACTGTGTTGAATGTCTTTCTGCGAGCAGTGGAAGAAATGGGTATTTTCCAAGATCTGGCTTTGGTAGGGGGAATTGGATGTTCAGGGTGGTTGCCTACTTACCTAAGGGCTGATGTTTTGCACGTACTTCACGGGCGAACGATCCCCTTTGCAACCGGATTAAAACTTACTGATCCCCGGAGAAAAGTAGTAGTTTTTACGGGTGATGGCGATGGGGTGGGCATTGGGGGAAATCACTTTATCCACGGAGCTCGCCGTAATATTGATCTCACAGTGATCATGCTCAATAACGGAATCTATGGCATGACGGGCGGGCAAATGGCGCCGACTACACCTCTGCGGGGAAAAACTCAGACTTCTCCTTATGGTAATCTTGAATATCCTTTTGATGTTTGTGAGTTGGCCCGCGCGGCTGGAGCGACTTATGTGGCCCGTTGGACAACAGCCCACCCATATCAGTTATTGAAAGCGATCAAAGAGGGGATTAACCATGAGGGCTTTGCTTTCATTGAAGTTCTCAGCCAATGCCCTACGCAAGCGGGCAGGTATATGGAAGGCACGAGTGACCCCGGGGAGCTGTTGTCTATTATTAAAAAAAGGACCGTCCTGGCAGACCGCGCCCGAGAGATGAGCCCAGCGGATTTAAAAGATAAGATAATCGTGGGCAAATTATTCCAAACTACGGAAAAGAAGGAGTTCAGCAAAGCGCTCTATGAAACTTTGTCACCCACCCCAGATCGAACCCAGAATATTGATTGATGAAGATTTTTGCAAAGGCTGTCAACTTTGTATCCGGGTCTGTCCCCGGCAAGTTTTGGCCATGGGGAAAAAGCGCAACCGCGCCGGCTATTTGCTTCCGGAG
>CAZAGD010000184.1:0-4016 GCA_964484485.1 uncultured Syntrophaceae bacterium | reverse complement strand
GGAGAGCGCTTTATTTTGTTCCAGCAACTCGGTTCATGGCCAGGGAAAAGAGTGGCATTTTCTCTATTGGCTAATTGGATTAAGCGATTCATGCTATCCATAGCCATACTGGCATTCCAACTAACTCCTCCGGGCACTTTCAATTCCATATTCATCCAAGTATTCATAGCGTCAAAGGCTAATAAGATTTTCCCAGATTCCGGCAGGGAAACGAGCACAGATTGATGACCTGGAGTATGACCGGGTGTGAAAATTAACCATACACCGGGCACAACTTCTCCGTCTCCCTCGCGGAGGTCAAGGTTCGCCATCCCCTCATATAAACTGCGCAAATAGGGTTTGCGAAAAGGGCTATCCGGGTAAAGGGCAAAACGATATTCAGCCTTCTGGATAACGAAAGTGGCCTGCGGAAAAAACTTGCACCCTCCCGCATGATCCCAATGCATATGAGATAAGATTACTGTGCGGATATCCTTAGGTTTTAAGCCAATCTCTTGCAACCGGTAGCGAATATCATCCTCTTCCTTTAAAAATAATTTAACATCTCGCGCTCGTTCTCCAGCGGCAGCATAGGGATCCTTTAGACCATCAGGATTGACTCCCGTTTCAATGAGTATTGGCCCATCATCAGTATCCAACAAGCAAGCGCTAAATGGGGAGATTACTTTCTCGCCTGGCCGCTGCAAAGCTACCAGTACTCCATAATCAAACTCTCCCCCACCGCAATCCATCATGTAAAGAGCTCTTACCCCCATTTTTCCTCCTTTAATAACTAATTTTGAAATTTTGGGCCAGACGTTGGCAAAAATTTTTTATGCCAACTACTTCAAATTTCCACTCCTATATTAAACCCTTCATGAATAGCTTCAAAAAGCTGGCGAGGGGACAAGGCATCGCCAATAAAACGGACTGGAATCCGTAATTTCCCCAAACCTGGGATATTTGGCTTTTCGGATTCTGTTCCCACTGCTATGACAATGGAATCCACGCCTTTAATCTTTTCCTGCAACCCGCCTCGTTCGAAGATTAGTACTCCCTTTTCTAAGGAAACTGCTTTAGCCTCTGTAATAATATCAATGCCCCCTTGGATTAACTTATCTAAAACAATCTTCCTCGCTCGGGAACTCATGTCCAAACCCACCTGTTTTAACATTTCTAAAATGATAATTTCTTTTCCTTGTTCTAATAAAAAGTGGGCTGTCTCTAAACCAACCTGCCCTCCTCCTACGATTAAAACCTTTTTTCCTACTTCCATTTTACCCATGAGTACATCCCACGCAGTAACCACTTGGGGATCATCAAAACCCTCGCCCTCTACCAACTTGGGCTTTCCGCCCACGGCCACTATTACCCAATCAGGGTTAATTTTCTTTAGCTCGGCCGCAGTTAATTTTTTATGAATCACTTTGATCGGCAGCCTTTTGATTTCCCGAACCATATATTCTTTAAGTTCTCCGAGTCTCTCTTTCCCAGGCGGAATGGAGGATATATTTAGCTGTCCTCCTAAATCTTTTTCTTTCTCATATAAGTAAACATTATGCCCTCTGGTGGCCGCAATTTGAGCTGCTTCTAATCCTGCGGGACCTCCGCCGATGATTACCACCTTCTTTTTCTTGGGAGCAGCTTGAATTGAGAAAGTTGCTTCTCTGCCTACTAAAGGATTAACTGTACAGCTTATATCCCTTTGCCAGTACATGCGATCCGCACAGCCCTGATTACAAGAAAGGCATGGTCTAATCGTTTCTGCTTTGCCTTCCTGGGCTTTCTTCGGCCACTCAGGATCAGCAATAAGACCCCGACCCACAGCAATTAAATCAGCTTTACCTTCTTGGAGAATGCGTTCAGCTGCATTGGGAGTATGAATTCTTCCTACTGTGCCCACGGGAATATTCACCTCTTTTTTAATGGCCGCCGCAAGGGACGTTAAAAATCCCATAGGATAGTAAGGAGGAGCGGTGATTATATATCCAGTCTCATGAGTGCCTGCAGAAACTTCCAGAGCATTTGCCCCATTAGCTGCTAACATCTTGGCCACCTGGATGCTCTGCTTAAGGTCAAAACCACCTTTTATAAATTCATCACCGCAAAGCCGGCAGGATATGGGAAAATCATCACCAACTTCTTGGCGAACACTTTTTAAAACTTCAATGGGGAATCGAGCTCGACCTGCTAAGTCTCCTCCATATTCATCCTTCCGCTTATTGCTAAACGGCGAGAGGAATTGTTGAAGTAGGTAACCATGGGCCATATGCAGCATAACCCCATCAAACCCAGCTTTTTTAGCCCGGCGGGCGGCCAAAATAAAGGCCTGGATTAATTCTTCGATTTCTTCTTTACTCAGCTCATGAGGAACCTCTCCGTTTAACCTGGGAATTGGAGATGGTGCCACTGGGGCTGCCCCGGTAATATCCGAGTGCGCTCTCCTCCCTCCATGGGCAAGTTGCATAAATATCTTGGCCCCTCCTTTATGTACCGATTCAGTTAATCTCTGTAATCCTGGAATTAACTTATCATCATAGATTCCTAACATATACGCAAAAACCTTACCATCCTGACGGACATAAGCAAACTCCACATTAATCAATCCTACTCCACCCCCAGCTCGCGCTGTGTAATATTCAATCATCCGCTCGGTTACTGTTCCGCCTATAGTGGCAAAATTAGTGCACATAGGAGGCATCACGAGGCGATTTCTGAGCCGCAAACCGTTGATGGAAATTTCTGAAAATAAAAGAGGGTATAAATTCTTGGCCATCTATACTCCTAAATTTGCCTGAGCAAAGTTATTCTAATGGATAGAATATTATTCTAATTTACTTCTTTTTAACAAGAATTCATTTTCGTGTCAATAAAAATTTTATAATCTTAGTCGATTCCTCCTCCCACCCTCCTCCTTCGTCAAGTATTGGGAAGACAGCTTCTGAACCAAAATCTTTTAGATCCGTTCCAAGCTTTTTCGACTTTCCCTATGGTGACGAGGCAGAAGCAATTCATTATAGTAACCCTTTAATTTATATTTTTACCAAAGTATTAATCCATTGTAACGGAAGATCCTAATAATTCTGATTGCCGATTTTAAAAATTACAGATATCATAGGCGATAAATAGCAACCCAAAAGGAGGGCAGTAATGAAGATTGTGGATATTCAGGCTTACCTTTTAGCCATTCCTCTAAAGGAAACCGAATATTCTTCGCGCTGGTTTATGCGAGATCTTAATCAAATAATTGTGGAGGTTAAAACCGATGAAGGATTGATTGGGTATGGAGAATCTTTTGCTTATTTTACCCCACGCGCCGTCGTATCTGTTATCAATGATGTTCTCAAGCCTACCCTTTTAGGAGCTGATCCAACAAACATTTCTTTCTTACAAGACCAGATGTACCGCCAGACTCATCTTGCGGGCCGTTATGGAATCACTACTTTTGCTATTAGCGGGGTAGATATTGCTTTATGGGATATAGTTGGGAAGAAAGCTGGCCTTCCTCTCTACAACCTTTTTGGAGGAGCCAAAGAAAAGAAGGTTCCTGCTTATGCAAGTCTGCCGCGGTATAATGACCCGGAAAAACTAAAAATAGCTGCCCAACACGCAAAAAACTCAGGCTATGAGCAGATAAAACTTCATCAGCTCGATGTAGAGAGCTTAAAATTAGTTCGCGAAACCGTGGGCAATGGCCTCCGTTTGATGATGGATATAAATTGTGCCTGGTCACCAGAAAAGGCCTTGGAAATGGCCAGAGAATTTGCCCCATATAATCTGCAATGGCTGGAGGAACCTATTTGGCCGCCTGAAGATTTTCGCAATTTAGCCCGACTAGCCCAAATAGGCGGCATACCAATTGCTTCTGGCGAAAATGCCTGTACTGCCTTCCAATTTAAAGCTATGCTCGATGCTGAGGCAGCTACTTATATTCAACCGAGCGTAATAAAAGTAGGGGGGATTACGGAATGGCGGAAAATTGCCGCGCTTGCGGAAGTTTATAACGTAAGAGTTGCCCCGCATTCGCCTTACTTTGG
>CAZAGD010000183.1:0-10716 GCA_964484485.1 uncultured Syntrophaceae bacterium | reverse complement strand
CCTCTGGGCCGAAACCAAAATCATCCCCCCCGAAAGCCAAATATACTTTGCAAGTAGCTGCTCTTAATAATGCCGAAGAAGCCAAACAGCTGGTCCTCCAGCTACAAAATAAAGGCTATCCCGCTTACCAAATATCGGGTAGCGGAGCCGCTAAGGGAACTTTGTATCGAGTGCGCATAGGGCATTTTGCTTCTCTCCAAGAAGCAAAAGAATTTGCTTTAAATTTTGAAAAAAAAGAAAAGATAAAACCGCTCATAAAGCCGCTGGCTGAGGAACATTAGCCTGACTTTGCTTATTCTCTCGCTTTGGCAGATGAGCCGCTCTCCTGCCTGAATTAAGCTGGAATATAAAAAGTGATCTACGGCCAGCTATTTACTCTCTTGTGTCAACCATTCCGTTGTGTTAATATTTTAATAATTATTACTTCTTATTTAAGTTCTGACCCAAAAATTAAACGGGCGCAAGGGAGGTGAGAAAAGCTTATTTCCGTGGCCATGATTGAAATGATGCGGGTGAGTAAGGCTTATCCTCAAAACCCTCAAGCTCTCTTAGATATCTCCTTCAAAGTGGAAAAGGGACAATTTATTTATCTCCTGGGGCCGAACGGATCAGGGAAAACAACTCTCCTTAAACTTCTTTATGCTGCCGAAAGGCCAACTCAGGGAAAAATTAGGGTTGATGGCTTTGAACTCCACCGAATTAAATCCCGCGAAATTCCTTATTTGCGCCGGAAATTAGGTGTCGTTTTTCAAGACTTGAAACTCCTGCCGCGCTTGAATGCCTTCGAAAATGTAGCTTTAGCCTTAGAAATCATGCGCCTGGATAAAAGAGAAATAACCAAGAAAACATGGGATGCTTTGCAATTAGTAGGTATGGAGCATAAAGGGAATTGCCTACCCGGCCAACTTTCGGCCGGGGAACAACAGCGTCTGGCCATTGCTCGAGCCATAGTTAATAGTCCCTTGGTGGTGCTGGCTGATGAGCCCACCGCCAATATAGGTTTGCATATCGCCGAAAAAATATTAAAAATTTTTGCCGAGATTAACCTGCGGGGAACAACTTTGATTTTGGCCACTCATAATGAATTCTTGCCCGCCCTATTGCCGCGGGATAAGATTATCTTAGAAAGTGGACGGATAATGGAAAGCTCTCTTCCGCTATTAACTCCGGAAAGGGTGGAATAAAAAAGCATGGGTTATTTCTGGAAGCAGGCTTGGCAAAATCTAAATCAAAACCGCTGGATGAACGCTGTAACTTTAGCTACTATTACCTTATCTTTTATCGTGGTAGGCATTTTTTTAATAATCTTTTTGAATACTCAGGAACTACTTAAGGAATGGCAAAGCCGCATGCGCATTACTGCTTATCTCTCTGATTCATTAAGCGCTAATGAAATTAAAAAATTGAAAGACGATTTGTTGGGTCTTACGGAAGTGGAGGAAATCACTTACCGCTCCAAAGAAGAAGCTTTGAAATCTCTCGCCGAAAAATTGAAAGATAAACAAAACTTGCTCCAAGGCTTGCCGCGCAATCCTTTACCCGCTTCTTTTGAGATTAGGCTTAAGCCCGCATATCAGCATTCTTCCGGAGTTCATCACCTCGTGACAAAACTAAGAAACTTTTCGCAAATTACTGACCTCCAGTATGGCATCCAATGGATTGAAAAACTATCTGCTTTCCTTATTCTCTTCCAAGTTTTGAGTTGGTCATTAGGCGGCCTGCTGGCCATTACTACTATTTTTACTATTTCCAATACTATGCGCCTAAAAATTTTCGCCCGCCGCGATGAGATTGCCATTATGCGTTCTGTCGGCGCCACGGGATTATTTATTCGAGCTCCCTTTTATCTGGAGGGTTTATTGCAAGGCCTCTGCGGCGCTTCCCTAGCTATGCTCATCCTTTTCTTAATTTTTCGCGCCTTTTTGAAGACTATTTATGAACCTTTGCAGTCTTTATTGGGATATTTTCCCCTTTTCTTTCTTAATGGGGAACAAATAGGAGCCATAGTATTAGCTGGCCTTATTTTAGGATTTTTGGGTACCCAAGTTTCCGTAGGGAGGTTTCTACGCGTTTATTAATTTTAAATACCCTCGCCCTCTTTCTGATTTTAATCTGGCCGGGTAATTTTGCGCTGGCCAATCCTGAAAAACTACAAAAAGAGGCTTGGGAACAAAAACTTGGTGGTCTCAAAAAAAAGATTGAAGAAGAAAAAGAAAAAGTTAAAAAAATTCACCAAAAAGAATCCTCGGTTATTTCGCAATTGAATACTTTAGACCGCACCCTTTCTAAGAAGGAAAAAGAATTAAAGCTATTAAACCAAAAATTAAGCTTAGTCGCTAAAAAAGTCGAAAAAACAAATAAAGAAATTCAATCCCTTAGCCAAGCCATTAATGCGCAAGTGAAATTATTAGAAGAGCGCTTAGTCGCCCTTTATAAAATCGAAGAAATTGGTCTTCCGCAATTACTCTTAAGCGCGGAGTCATTGGCCGACTTGGCTAATAACCAATTCTTCTTGACTACTATTCTAGGGCAAGACCGCCAGATAATTGAGGACTATCAGCGGCGGCAGAATCAATTGGGAAATTATCGGGAACAACTCCACACAGACGAGAAAGAATTGCAGCTCCTGAAAAGAGAGGCCGAAAAAAAGCGGGAGGAGATTCGCCAGGATCGTTTAAAGAAAACCGAACTTCTTGAATCTGTACGCAATGAGAAAAAGATCCACTTGGCCGCCATTAGGGATTTGGAAGTCGCTTCTAAAAATCTCCAGACTTTAATAGACCGCTTAGAGAAAGAACTGCGAGAGAAAGCGAAAAAAGAAATCATAGCTCCGGCTGTAAAAGGATTCGCCAACCATCGGGGTAAACTACCTTTTCCTGTCGAAGGCCGTCTCTTGAGTACCTTTGGCCGGAATGAAAACCCCAAATTCAATACTTTTACTATTCAGAAAGGAATTGAAATCGAAGCTCCGGAGGGAGCCGAGGTACGGGCTATTTATGACGGACGTGTTCTTTACGCAGATTGGTTTAAGGGCTACGGAAAAATTTTAATTATTGATCATGGAGAAGGATTTTATACTTTATCAGGTTATGCTTCCCAGCTTTTAAAAAAAGCTGGCGATGAGGTCAAAGCTGGAGAAGTGGTCGCCTTGGTTGGGGATACTGGATCGCTTAAAGGACCATGCCTTTACTTCGAAATTCGTCGGCAAGGGAAACCTTTAAACCCGCTGGAATGGCTGCAGCCTGCTAAGCCATAACTTTTCCGCGCGGTTTAAAAGGGCAGAAAGGAGAAATTTATGTCTAACTCTATATTTAAGAAAAAATTATTAATCTTCCTTTTTTTAACTTTGGCCTTAGGATTGATGATCGGCGGAGGCCGCCTGCATCGAGTGCGAGCAGATATTGATTCCGCATATGAAAAACTTAAGATCCTGGCCGACGTTTTGGCTATCGTGGAACGAAATTATGTTGAGCCAGTTAAGGTCACTAATCTAATTCATGGCGCCATCAATGGCATGCTGGAAACTCTTGATCCCCACAGTTCATTTATGACGCCCGAAGTTTATAAAGAAATGCAAACAGAGACCAGAGGCAGTTTTGGGGGAATAGGGTTTGAAATCACTATTCGCGATAAAGTGCTCACAGTGGTCGCCCCGATCGAAGACACTCCCGCCTATCGGGCCGGCATCCAGAGCGGGGATCAGATTTTGCGCATAAATGGGAAATCAACCAAAGGAATGAGTTTGCTCGACGCTGTTAAATTAATGCGGGGACCTGAAGGAACGCAAGTGACCATCACCATCATGCGCCAAGGTTTTACGGAACCGAAGGATATTACGCTAACCCGGGCCATCATTCCTATTCGCAGCGTCCGCCATAAGATGCTGGAAGAAGGTTTTGGCTACATCAAAATTAACCAATTCATCGAGAAGACTCATGCCGATATGGTAAAAGCTCTGGAAAAATTAGAAGGAAAGGAAGGAACTCTTAAAGGTCTCATCTTAGATTTACGGAATGATCCAGGCGGTCTTTTAGAACAGGCCGTAAAAGTTGCCGATGAGTTTTTAGAATCAGGTCTAATCGTTTATACCGAAGGGCGCGTAGAAGCCCAGAAAATGAAATTTTACGCGCAGAAAAAAACCAAAGTGCGTGATTATCCTTTGATTGTCTTAGTCAATGGCGGTAGTGCCAGCGCATCGGAAATTGTGGCCGGAGCTTTGCAAGATCATGGCCGGGCCGTAATTTTAGGCACGCCCACCTTTGGCAAAGGATCAGTCCAGACCATCATTCCTTTGGAAGATGGATCTGCTGTCCGCTTGACCACTGCTCGCTACTATACGCCGAATGGCCGTTCCATTCAAGCCCAAGGAATTATCCCAGACATAATTGTCGCGGATGCTTTACCAGGCACTAGTCGGCAGACGACGCCGCGCTTCATCCGGGAAAAAGATTTGGAGCATCATCTAAAAGGAGAAGAAGTAAAAGAAAAAGTTGAAGAAAAACCCAAGCCCGGGGAGGAAGCAGCAGTTAAAAGTACCGAGGATCCGCCTTTAGAAAGGGCCTTAGAACTTTTGAAAACCTGGAAGATCCTGCACAAAATTGCCAAGACCAAAGCTTCTTGAAAATAAAGGAGGGTGACTTTTGGGCAACCTAGAAAAAGCTTTACGATATCCTTGGGGACAGCCCGGGTGGGGAAGGAAACTTTTAATTGGCGGAGGTTTAAACCTTTTAGGTGCTGTACTGGGCTTCCTTCCTTTCGTCGGCGTAATTCTCTGGCTTATTATTTCTCTTTTTCCCATAGGCTACGCTTATCGAGTTTTACAAAATTCTCTTGGGGGTATAAGTGAAGATTTGCCGGCTTGGGAAAATTGGGGCGCCCTCTTTGGTCGCGGCTTTTTTGTTTTTCTAATTTGCTTGGGATACGGAATTATTCCGTGGTTCTTTTATTGGTTAGGGAAAAGCCTTTGGTATGGCGGAGGATTTGGAGCTTTTATTGGCGTTCTTTGTCTTGTCTTAGGGATTGGCTCTGGATTGGTGGCCTTCTTCCTCTTACCCATGGCTCTTGTTCTCTATGCTGCCCATGGTGAATTATTAGGCACTGCTTTTCATTGGCGAAGCATCGTGGAGAAAATTTGGTTAATCCAAAAAGATTATTTTGTGAGCTGGATCGCGGCGCTCATTATCATCTTGGCTATCCATTTTCTCCTCTTGGAAGTGCCTTTTTTGGGGGTGATCATTTATTCTTTTTTAATGTTTTATATCAGTCTATCCTTGGCTTACCTCTTCGGAACAATCTCGCGCGAAGTGGCCAAGGAAGAATTGTGAAATAAATAAAAAATGGATCCAAAAAGCCAGGTCCTCCTGGCTTTCTTTTTGTATTTTTGATCTAAAAAGAGTGGAGGAAAATACGCAAGTCCCCTTATTAGATTTAAAAAAACAATATGCCCAAATCAAAGAAGAAATAAACCAGGCTATTCAAGAAATCTTAGAGAGTCAAAGTTTTATTCTGGGGCCTTTGGTCGAAAAGTTTGAAGCAGCAGTAGCTGCCTATTTGGGCGTACCCTATGCTATCGGGGTCGCTTCAGGTACAGATGCCCTCCTTCTCTCCCTTATGGCCTTAGGTATCAAAAGAAATGACCAAGTCATCGTGCCTGCTTATACTTTTTTCTCCACTGCTTCCTCTATCTCCAGATTAGGGGCTAAACCAGTTTTCTTAGACATTGACCCGCTGACCTTCAATCTCGATCCGCAAAAATTAGAAGATTATCTTAAAAAAAGCAACCGCAAACATGCTCGACCAAGAGCAATTATTCCTGTGCATTTATTCGGCCAGATGGCTGATATGGAAGCGATCATGCGCCTTGCCCGCCGTTTCGATTTGTATGTGGTCGAAGATGCTGCCCAAGCTCTGGGAGCGAAAAGTGAAGATGGGCAGGCAGGCACTGTAGGTGACTTAGGTTGTTTCTCTTTTTATCCCAGCAAAAATCTGGGCGGATACGGCGATGGGGGAATGGTAGTCACTCGGGATCGGGAATTAGCCGCCAAGGTTCGCCTACTTAGAGTTCATGGGTCAGAACAAAAATATTATCATCGCCAAATAGGCATTTGTAGCAGATTAGATGCCTTGCAAGCGGCTGTTTTAAGCGTGAAGTTAAAATACTTAAACCTTTGGAATGAAAAACGCCGGAAAAACGCCCAAATTTATGCAATCCTATTCCAAGAAGAAGGATTAAACCCTCGTTTTGTTTCTCTCCCTCCGGTTCAAAAAGGATGTTATCATATTTTTAATCAATTTGTTATTCGCGCACGTCAGCGAGACGAGCTGCGCCAATATTTAAACGGTAAGGGAATAGGGACGGAAATTTATTACCCTATTCCCCTTCATCTGCAAGAATGCTATCGCTCCTTGGGCTATCTTCCGGGAAGCCTCCCCGAGTCTGAAAAGGCTGCCCGCGAAACCATAGCTTTACCCATTTATCCAGAATTAACCTTAGCTCAACAGAAAAAGGTTGTCCAGACAATTAAAGAATTTTATTCGTCTCCAGCAAGAAGATTGCGGGGCAACTAAAAAGGCAGAACCTTCGGAAAAAGAAGAAACCAAAGATAAAATTAAAAGCTGAGGTTTTAGCAGAAATTTAAAATAAAAATGGAATTTATAATTTTAAAATTCTCTGTGATCTCTGGGGGCTCTGTGGTAAAAATTTTTTTTAGAGGGGAAAAATGAAAATATTAGTAACTGGAGGAGCGGGATTTATCGGCTCCCAGGTAGCCGACCGTTACCTGGCCGAAGGGCATGAAGTGGTGGTGGTGGATGATCTAAGTACAGGAAAAACTAAGAATGTTAACCCCAAAGCGCGTTTTTACCATTTAGATATTTGCCATCCGGATTTAGAAAATATTTTTATTAACGAAAAACCCGAAGTTGTTAATCACCATGCGGCTCAAATAGACGTGCGTAAATCAGTAGCGAATCCGGTTTTTGATGCCCGCGTCAATATTTTAGGCATGGTAAATCTGTTGGAAAAATCTTTACAATATGGAGTCAAGCGTTTTATCTTCGCCTCTTCTGGAGGAGCCATATACGGAGATCAACCAGAAGAAACTCCCCCTCCGAATGAAGAAACTCCCCTTCATCCTATTAGCCCTTATGGAGTGGCCAAGGCTGCTGGCGAGCTCTATCTCTACTACTATCAAACTATGCATGGTTTAAATTATGTCGCTTTACGGTATGGAAACGTCTATGGCCCTCGCCAGGATCCTTTTGGAGAAGCCGGGGTAGTGGCTATTTTTACCAAAAAACTTCTTGCGGGGGAGCAACCGGTGATTAATGGTGACGGGAGGCAAACGCGCGATTACGTCTTCGTGGATGATGTGGTAGAAGCCAACGTCCGCGCCCTGAACTGCTCGATTTCTGGGGCTTTTAATATCGGCACCGGGATAGAAACAAATGTTAATCAACTTTTCCGAATGCTTGTGGAAATCACTGGTAAAACCATGGCCGAGGTACACGGACCACCCAAGGCCGGAGAACAAAAGCGGAGTGTCTTAAATTGCCAAAAAGCCTCTAATCTTTTAAAATGGAAGCCTAAAGTCTCTCTCATGGACGGATTAAGGCAAACTGTGGAATATTTTAAGAAGGAAGAATAAAGTGTTCAGGAGGAATGGTGCAAGTTAAATCAACCGAAATAAAAATAAAAAAGAAATCTACTTTTCGAGAATATGCCGAAGCAATTATTATTGCTTTAGTTCTAGCTCTCCTAATTCGTACCTTTGTAGTGCAAGCCTTTAAGATTCCTTCCGGCTCAATGGAGCCTACGCTGGAAATTGGCGACCACATCTTAGTGAATAAATTCATTTATGGTATTAAAATTCCTTTTACTTCCATCCGCCTCTTTCCTTTAGAGAAACCTAAAAGGGGGGATGTGGTCGTTTTCATTTATCCCTTAGATCCCGGTAAAGATTTCATCAAGAGAGTTGTCGCCGTTGAAGGAGATACCGTACAAATTATTAATAAAAAGTTAATTATTAATGGGGCGGAAGTACCCGATCCCCATGCCGTTTACAAAGATGACACGATTTTTCCAGCCGAAGTGCAGAAACGGGATAATTTTGGCCCAGTGACCGTTCCTAAAGGATGCTTATTCGTCTTAGGAGATAACCGGGATCGGAGTTTGGATAGTCGATTTTGGGGCTTCGTGCCTATCGAAGACTTGCGGGGTAAGGCGTTTATTATCTACTGGTCCTGGAATAGTCAAGAAACCTCTGTCCGTTGGAACCGGATTGGCAAGCTCATTCAGTAGAGGAGGGCAAATGAAGCTCATCGAAAAAGAAATCATCATGGATAAAGAAGAAATAGAACGTACTTTATTACGCCTGACGCATGAAATCCTTGAAAGAAATAAAGGAATAAAAGACTTGGTTCTTATTGGCATCCGTACAGGAGGTGTTTATTTAGCGGAAAGGATGCGCGCTAAAATTATCGCCATTGAAAAGGCCCAGGTACCTTTGGGCATAATTGATATCACTCTCTATCGCGATGATTTTGCCACTGGTCTGCCCCGCCCCTTAGTGGGCAAAACGGAGATTCCTTTCCCCCTTAAAGATAAGAAAGTAATCCTCATCGATGATGTCCTTTATACGGGCCGAACCGTGCGGGCAGCGATGGATGCTTTGATTGATTTTGGCCGGCCCCAATTTATTCAACTGGCGGTGCTCATAGATCGCGGCCATAGAGAGCTTCCTATTCAAGCTGACTATGTGGGCAAAAAAGTTACTACTTTGCCTGAAGAGGATGTGCAGGTTTACTTTCGGGAGGCTGGCGAGGAAGACCGCGCGGTTATTCGGTTAAGAGTTCCCTCAAAACATTAAAAAATAACGAATTTTTATTAGTTCTTATTAAAGGGGATAAAAATGAATACCCACCAAGAACCAAACAACCCAAGCCAGACCGGAGATCAGCCAAAATTAAAGTGGAAAAGAAAAGACCTGTTGGGCATTGCCGAGCTTGACTCTTCAGAAATAGAACTCATTTTAAATACTGCTGAATCTTTTAAAGAGATTTCCAGCCGGGAGATTAAAAAGGTTCCCACCTTAAGAGGTAAAACAGTCATTAATCTCTTTTTTGAACCGAGCACGCGCACGCGTACTTCTTTTGAAATTGCGGCCAAGCGGCTGAGTGCTGATGCTATAAACATTTCCACTTCCACGAGCAGTGTGGTCAAAGGAGAAACTCTGATTGATACCGCTAAAAACTTGGAAGCTATGAACCCCGACTGTATTGTCATTCGCCATTCGGCCTCGGGAGCTCCCCACCTCTTAGCTCGGCTCATGAAAGTACCCATTATCAATGCCGGAGATGGGGCTCATGAACATCCAACGCAAGCTTTACTTGATCTTTTTACCGTCAGAGAAAAACTTGGTCACCTGGCAGGTTTAAAAATAGTCATTGCCGGCGATATCTTACATAGCCGGGTGGCCCGCTCAAATATCTTTGGTTTTTTAAAAATGGGAGCAGAGGTGCACCTGACTGGCCCACGAACCATGATGCCGCCAGAAATAGAAAGGTTAGGGGTACGCTGGCATCAAAGCTTAAGAGAAATAATCCCAGAGGCTGATGTGATTATGATGCTCCGGCTGCAGCTGGAACGGCAGGAAGGAGGCTTTTTCCCCACGCTTAGGGAATACTCCAGACTTTTTGGTTTAAATATGGAGCTTATGAAGCAGACTAAGCCTGGTGTCCTTATCATGCATCCTGGCCCGATAAATCGGGGAGTAGAGATTTCACCTGAGGTGGCTGATGGGCCTTTCTCGGTAATTTTGGACCAGGTTACCAACGGCGTAGCTATTCGGATGGCTCTTCTTTATCTTTTGGTTGGGGGAACAGAGTGAACCAGATGAGGAGTCAAATATGAATTTATTATTCAAAGGTGCTCGCGTCATCGATCCAGCCCGGGGGTTTGATGCCCGGGCGGACGTTTTAGTGGCCGAAGGGAAAATTAAGGAAATTAGCCCGGACATTCCTGCATCAAAAGTAGACCCAGAAGGAAAAATTTTTGATTGTCAGGGTAAAATTCTAACTCCTGGGTTAATAGACATGCATTGTCATCTGCGGGAGCCCGGGCATGAATATAAAGAAACAATTGAAACCGGAGCAAAGGCCGGGGCAGCCGGAGGATATACTTCTTTAGTATGTATGGCCAATACCCTACCAGTAAATGACTGCCGCGCAGTTACCGAGTATATTCTGCGCCAAGCCCGCGAGAAAGCTTTAGTAAATATTTATCCCGTAGGAGCCGTTACTAAAAACCTCAAAGGAGAATCATTAGCAGAAATTGGAGATATGCAAGAAGCTGGGGTAGTAGCAGTTTCCGATGATGGTCAACCAATCATGAACGCTTATCTTTTTCGGCGAGCCCTGGAGTATGCTGCTGGCCTAGGGTTGCCCGTTATCTCCCACTGCGAAGACTTAAACTTAAGAGGGCAGGGAGTAATGAATGAAGGATATATGTCTACCCTCTTGGGCCTGCGCGGGATACCAAATGCAGCCGAAGTGATCATGGTGCAAAGAGATATAATTTTAGCTGAGTTAACTGGCGCAACTATCCATATCGCCCATGTAAGCGCTGCTGAATCAGTCCAAGCCATTCGGGAGGCTAAAAAAAGGGGAGTTAAGGTAACTGCGGAGACTGCCCCTCATTACTTTTCATTGACTGATGAA
>CAZAGD010000182.1:0-24612 GCA_964484485.1 uncultured Syntrophaceae bacterium | reverse complement strand
AAAAAAAGAAGCTATTATTTAAGTTTATCTGTTATAGACAAGTATGTCCCCGCCGTTCTTTGCGGAGAGAAGGTGAGTAAGAGAGGCATGGTCATTTCCCAGCCGATTTTAATTTCGTCTCTCCCCTCCCGCCTGTTTCCTGCTGGCGAGAAATATTAAAACTGTTAGACGGTCAGGGAGGCGCAGAGAAGAACATAAAAATTGGAATGGGACGTAATTGTCATTGGCGGAGGGGCCTCAGGGCTGATGGCTGCCGGTCGAGCCGGTGAGTTGGGAAAAAGAGTGCTTCTCTTAGAGAAGATGGGCCGGGTAGGGGTAAAATTATCTCTGACTGGTAAAGGCCGGTGTAATCTGACTAATAGTGGTGATCTGCAAACCTTCATTAAACATTATCGGCACAACGGTAAATTTCTCTATAATGCTTTTGCTAAGTTCTTCAATGACGACCTAATTTCATTTTTTGAAAGCCGGGGTCTTCCTATGGTGGAGGAAAGAGGCCGGAGGATATTCCCGGCTTCGAACAGGGCTCAAGAAGTGGTCCGTGTTCTCCGGGAATATGCTTTAAGCCACAGAACGCGCATCCAAATTCACTCTCCGGTGGAAGAAATTTTAGTTAGCCAAGGCAAGATAAGGGGAGTTATTTGTGGAACGGAGGAAGTTCTCGCCCCCCAAGTTATCTTGGCCACCGGGGGAGCCTCTTATCCCCAAACCGGCTCCACCGGCGATGGCTATAGAATGGCTGAGAAATTGGGTCATACTATCCGCCCTATAAAGCCAGCCTTAGTTCCTTTGGAGACCGAAGAAGACTTCGTCAAAGATCTGCAGGGGTTGAGTCTGAAAAACGTAAAAGTTACCCTTTTTGCGGCGGCGCGTAAAATAGAAGAGGAATTTGGGGAGATGCTCTTTACCCATTTCGGAGTATCTGGCCCGATTATTCTGAGTCTAAGCGGGCGAGCAGTTGATGAAATGCTTAAAGGAAAACTGGAATTAGCTATAGATTTTAAGCCTGCTTTGACTTGGGAACAGGTGGAGAACAGGTTAATGAGAGAAATGCAAGCCCACCATAAAAAAGAAATGGCTAATATTTTAGCGCTCCTTCTTCCGAAGCGCTTAGTCCCTATATTTTTCCAGCGCCTGGGCCTTTCTCCTTACCAGAAAGTTCATGACTTGCGGAGATCAGAGAGGAAACAAATTGTGTCCCTTTTGAAAGACTGGCGGATGACCATTAAAAGACCGAGACCCTTAGCTGAAGCTATCGTAACCGCGGGCGGAGTGGACGTAAGGGAAATAAATCCTAGTACTATGGAATCGAGACTAATTCCTGGTCTTTATTTTTGTGGCGAGGTTATCGATGTGGACGGTCGGACAGGCGGGTATAATCTCCAGGCAGCTTTTAGCACAGGTTGGGTAGCCGGAGAGGCGGCCGGGAAAGCATGATGACCAATCCGGCTGGAAAAATTAACTTGAAAAATCTCTCTTTACCCGAATTAGAGAAGTTGGTCGCTTCCTTAGGCGAGAAGCCCTTTCGGGCAAAGCAGTTAGCCAGCTGGCTTTACAACCGCGGAGCGGCGAGCTTGGCCGAGATGACCGATATATCCAAAAAGCTGCGGGAAGAGTTAAGCGCCAAGGCTTGGATAAGTTTTCTGAGGCCGGAGAAGGTCCTCACCTCCGCCGACGGGACGAGAAAATTCTTATTCCGCTTGGCTGATGGGCAAAAGATAGAAAGCGTCTTGCTCGTGGAGCGGGATCATCTGACTTTATGCCTTTCTACCCAAGTGGGTTGCCCTTTAGGCTGTAAATTTTGTCTTACCGGGGCCCGGGGCTTCCAGCGCAATTTGGAATCTTTTGAAATCCTTGATCAAATTTTAGGGGTGCGGGCGACTCTTGCTTCTTCCGCCAAGATTAGAAATTTAGTTTTTATGGGCATGGGTGAGCCCTTATTAAATTTTGACAATGTGATGCGGGCCTTGGAAATAATTTGCTCCCCCCAGGGTCTGCAATTTTCTCATCGCCGGGTAACCCTTTCTACTGCCGGCCTAATCCCCGAAATGAAAAAGCTTCTTTCGCGGAAAAATTTTGTTAAGTTAGCCATTTCCCTGAATGCCACTACTGAAGAGCAACGCAACTTCCTCATGCCCATAAACCGCAAATACCCTTTGACCGAATTATTACAAGCCTGTCGCCAAATTTCTTTGCCTAACCGGGAGAAAATAACCTTCGAATATGTACTCCTTCAGGGAGTAAACGATACAGCAGCCGATGCTTTCCGTTTAGCCCGTTTGCTGAAAGGTTTGCCAGCTAAGATAAATTTGATTCCCTTCAATGAACATCCCGCTAGTCCATTTAAACGGCCAGCAGAGGAAGCCATCCAAGAATTTAGGGAAATTCTTTTGGCCCATGGCTTTACCGCGGTGATTCGCCAGAGTAAAGGGACGGACATTTTGGCGGCTTGCGGACAGTTAGGGGGTGAAGGAGTAGGCGAAGCTGATTTAAATTTAACTTTTAAATCAGCATGGGGAAGCGTATAATTCATTCGGTATGGGATTAAGCGAAAAGATTCAGGAATGGGATAGGAATGAGATCTTTGATAAGTTAGAAGGGCTGCGCAGCGCCCTGGTGCGCATTTTTTTAATTGTGGGTGGACTATCCGTTATATCCTTTTTTTTCTGGAAAGATGCTCTCCATTTTTTGCAGAAGCCTTTGGATCTTCCGCTAATCATGTATAGTTTGCCCGAGGCCTTTTTTGCTTCTTTGCGCCTTTCCCTTTTTATCGGGATTTTTTTGGCTGCCCCTTTTATCTTTAACTATCTCTGGCTGGCCTTTGCTCCTCTTTTTACTGCGGAAGCGCGGCGTTATTCTTTAGCGATTGTCCTTTCAGCTACTTTCCTTTTTTATGCAGGTGCTTTTTTCTGTTATCTAATTGTTTTGCCGGTAGGTATAAATTTTTTGGTAAATTATGGGCGGGAAAGCCTGCAGCCCATGATTGGCTTATCTAAATATTTAACCTTCGCCGTAGGCCTGATCTTTGCTTTTGGTTTGATCTTTGAACTTCCGCTTATTTTACTCATCTTGGGGCGCTTGGGATTGATAAGTTATCAGGCTCTGGCGAAAAATCGCAAATACGCCCTATTAATCAACTCGATTCTTTCAGCCATGCTCACCCCCACCCCAGATGCTTACACCATGCTTTTGATGATGGGGCCAGTGCAGATCCTTTATGAGCTTTCTATTTGGTTGGTAAAAATCTTCGGTCGCAAGAAGGAATTAGAACCTGATGTAGTTTGAGAGGATGGTCATGAAAGAAGCTCTCCTTTATGAGAAATTGCCCGAGGGGAAGGTGCGCTGTCACCTCTGCCATCACCTTTGCCAGATAAACGAAGGGCAAAGGGGAGTTTGTAGGGTGCGGGAAAACCGAGGGGGAAGCCTTTACACTTTAGTTTACGGACAGCTTATTTCCCGGAATGTAGACCCTATCGAGAAAAAGCCGATGTTTCATTTTGCTCCCGGAAGCCGTTCTTTTTCAATTGCTACGGTGGGCTGTAACTTCCGGTGTGATTTTTGCCAGAACTACGAGATCTCCCAGATGCCCAAAGATCAAAAACGTATTATGGGTGAAGAGGTGGCGCCAGAAGAAATAGTGGCCATGGCCAAAAGGAGAGGGTGCCAGACTATTTCTTATACTTATACCGAACCCACCATTTTCTTCGAATATGCTTTAGAAATAGCGCAGTTGGCCACTAAAGAGGGATTAAAAAATATCTTTGTTACTAATGGCTATATGACCAAGGAGACCTTAAAGACTATTCATCCTCATCTCCACGGAGCGAACGTTGATCTAAAATCTTTTCGCGAAGAATTTTATCAACAAAGATGCGGAGCTAAGCTGGCGGGAGTCATAGAATCTCTGCAGGTCATGAAAGATTTGGGGGTATGGGTAGAGATAACTACTTTGCTCATTCCAGGCCTCAATGATGATCAGGATGAACTTAGAGATATAGCTAAGTTTATCTTTTCTTTGGGGTGCGAGACGCCCTGGCATATTAGCCGATTTCATCCTATGTACCGCCTGCTGGACCGGCCACCGACACCGGTCCGTTCCTTAGAAAGAGCCAGAGAAATAGGCTTGGAAACGGGCTTGCGTTATGTTTATACTGGTAATGTTCCCGGCGATGTGGGGGAAGATACGTTTTGTTATCAATGTGGCAGTCTTTTAATTGATCGTTTTGGATTCCAGATTCTTAAATATCAAATAAAAGATAATAAATGTTATAAATGCGGAGCAGAGATCGATGGTGTAGATCTCTGAGCAGATCAAAAGTCGCCTAAGACTATAATAATAAAATAAAGAGAGGTGGCCTATGACTTACGATGTGGTAACTTTTGGCGAAGCTATGTTGCGTTTGTCTCCTCCTCATTTTGGCAGGTTGGAGCAGACCCATTCTTTGGATGTGGAGATCGGCGGCAGTGAATTAAATGTCGCGGTAGGAGTTTCCCGTTTAGGCTTGCATGCGGCTTGGATTTCCAAACTGCCCAATAATCCTTTGGGAAGGATGGTCAGGAACCGGGCCCGCGAATTGGGAGTAGATGTGGCTCACGTTATTTTCAGCGACCAAGGCAGACAAGGACTATATTTTGTGGAATATGGAGCCGCCCCCCGAGCCAGCTCGGTCCTTTATGATCGAGGAAATTCGGCCATCAGTCTCATCAAACCTGACGAAGTGGACTGGAAAAAGATTCTAAGCAAAGCTAAATTATTCCATGTAAGCGGCATCACCCCGGCGCTTAGTCCCTCGGCCGCTGAGACAACGGCCTTGGCCATGAAGACAGCAAAAGAAGTTGGTTGCTTAGTAAGTTATGACCTTAATTATCGCAAGAAATTGTGGACACCTGCCCAAGCCCGCAGCTGCCAAGAGCCTTTGATGAAATTGGTGGATATATTGACCACTACCGAAGAAGATACGGGTGTAGTTTTCGGTATCAGAGAAGAAAACTACCAAAAGGTGGCCGAGACCTTGGCTAAGACTTTTGGTTTTAAGGCTGTGGCGATTACTCTCCGAGAAGATATTTCGGTGTGGAAAAATAATTGGACGGCTATTGCTTATGCTGACGGAAAAATTTATACAGATCGCACCTACATGGTGGAAATTGTCGACCGCGTCGGCGCCGGCGATTCCTTTACGGCTGGGTTTATTTATGGCTATTTAACTGGTGATGCTGAGAAGGGAGTGAAATACGGGAATGCTTTAGCTGCCTTGAAACACACCATGCCTGGCGACTTTAACTGGTCTACCTTAGAAGAGGTAGAGGCGCAGATCAAAGGAGCGGGTTTGAGAATATCGAGATAACTTTTGGTAGCGATTCCTCCCTCACCTCGCTTCTCCCCGCTGAGACTGTGCCGAAATGAAAAGGAAGGGCCTCTGGCCTGCCTCCGGCCTGCCTCTACTCCATTCACGAAAGTTAGTTGTTTATTAATTACGACACAATCTGGCTGGGGAGAGGAGAGGGATCGCCAGGACAGCTTTTCTAAAAAAAGAAGAAAAACATTTGATGTTGTCATTAATAAGTACTCCCGCAAATAATTTTTATAGTTTAATCAAAAAGAGAAAGGAAGGAAGCTATGAAAGAAGCCTTAGCTAAAATTCTGGAAGAAGGAGTGGTTCCCGTAATCAGAGTTTCCTCGGCCCAAGAAGCTTGGGAAGTTTCCAAGGCCATTAAGGAAGGTGGGGTATCGGTCTTAGAAGTGACGATGACTGTTCCGGGAGCAATGGACGTAATTAAAGAAGTCAGCCAGAAATTTGGCCAAGAAGTATTATTAGGAGCAGGCACGGTACTTGACCCGGAAACGGCGCGGGCCGCCTTAATCAATGGCGCGCAGTTCTTAGTGAGCCCTTCTTTGAACCTGGAGGTGATCAAAGTATCCAACCGGTATAGCGCCGTGGTAATTCCTGGGGCTTTGACTCCCACCGAGATTCTTACGGCCTGGGAGGCTGGCGCAGATTTAGTAAAAGTATTCCCCATCGCCCAAGTAGGGGGGCCAGCGTATATCAAAGCACTTCAGGGACCTTTGCCCCACATTCCCCTCGTGCCTACGGGAGGAGTAAATCTGCAAAATGCTGGCGAATTCATTAAGGCTGGAGCAGCGGCCATTGCGGTAGGCGGCGAATTGGTGGATAAAAAAGCCGTGGCCGAAAAGAAGTATTCAGTCATTGTGGAAAACGCCCGCAGATTCTTAGAGGAAGTGAAAAAAGCCCGCGGCCGAGCTTAAATTTTCTTTAATCTTTTTTGCTCCATAAGCCCAATTTTTGCCAGGGATTTACGCCCACGCGGGCATAATTATGCGGACTTTCTCCGGGAGGAAGATCGAATATTTTTATGAAATACACATAGCGAGCATATTCATCCCGCTGATCAATCATAAAGAGAATCTGCTTCAAGGAATTTAAGAAAGAAACTTTTTGGTCCCTTATTTTACAATCTTGCAGCAGCTTGCTCCAGGCAAACCCTAAAACGGCTCCTTGTCCGCGATTGTTTTGCGGATCGTAGCGAAAGAAAATCCCGGCAGCCTCTCGGGCCTCGGGAAGCAAAAGCGCGCGATCTTCCTCCGCCAAAAACATAGCCGCCATTCCTTTTTTCCCTACTGTTTGGTTGAAGATGATTTGGAGCGCATCATCCTTACAATACGGAGGAGAGGAGAGGAAGAAGTATCTTTCTTCTTCGCGCCGGGGAAATTTAGCCATTAAAAAACGAGCTATATAATAGCCACTTAAGACTCCCGGACAAATATGGTCATGAAACTGGGCGATGCGGATTAATGTGGAGGGCGGATCTTTAGCCCAAAGGTGGGCAAAATTAATTAAAGTTCCCCACTTGCGGCCAAAGGGTTTGTTTTTTATTAAATCTTCCATTTCCTCGGTAGCAAAAATAATTTTGTTTAGGCTGATGTTCTGCCAAAGCATATAGGGGAATAGTTGGCTTAACTCCGCAGGTAGAATTTCTCCCAGTGGTTTAGCTAATATGCTTTCAGCTCGAGATTGGGCATAAAAACTCTCTCCGCTTTGCCGGTTAAAGAAGAAAAAATATAAAGGTTGGTCAATAGCCGAATTTATGACTATTAAATCCTTTTTTTCTTGAGCACAGCCGGTTATTTGGCGAATAGCTTCTAAGGCTAAGGAAGTGTCTATATTATTGCCCGGCGCATATCCGGCATTGGTTAAGACAAGGAGAGAGCGATCATGGCCCTGACCTAATTTTTTGACTGCTTCTTGGGCAACTTTGCGGGCTATTAAATAAAAATGGTTTTCCTTCTCGTAGCTGGCCATTTTATCCTCTCCTATCGCGCTATTAAAGGGAGGGAATAACATCCCCCATATCAATAAGATCGTGGCGATTAAAAAAAGCATTGCTTTACCCCGACAAGAATTTTTCACCCAATATCAAAATTTATAGGTGAGTTCTCCGAGAATAAATCGCCCCGGTGAGAGATCTGTATCACTCTCTAAATATTGCTTATCAAACACATTCTGCACAGTTAAGGAGATAGTTAAATTTTTAATTAGCTCTTTCCAAAGTTTCAGGTCCACGGTATGGTATTCAGAAATCTTTTTGGTAGTTTGGGTAACTTCATTAGTATATACAAATTGGGAGCTTTTATAAAGATAATATACGCCAGCATTTAAATAAGGATTTAGCCAGTTGAACCCAATTTTGACCTGGTGGTTGGGCGTGTTGGTTAATTCCGCCCCCTCTAAAGACCGATTCAAGGGAAAACTTTTGATTTCGGAATGATTATAAGTATAGTTAGCGAACATAGTAAAGGGTTTGAGGTTGTAGCTGACGTCCAATTCCCCCCCATAAATTTCAACTTTGCCGATATTTTCTCTTCGATATAGAGGCCTGCCCGCCAGAGTCCTTCCGGTGGGCACGAAATAAAGAAAATCTCTTCCTACAGAATAGAAGAGGGAGGTAGAGAGGTGTAGATGCGGTAGAGGTTTATAATCAAGCCCTAATTCATAAGAGTCAATCGTTTCTGGTGTAAGATTTGGATTGGCTTCTTTGTAAAGGCCCCAAAGAATTCCAGAGCGGCAAAGATCGTCAAGAATAGAAGCACGAAAACCTCGGCCATAGGAAGCCAAGATACTTAAATTCTCTAAAAGAAAAAAACGTCCAGATAGACGAGGGCTTAAAGCGGACCAGTTGTTTTCGGCCAAGGGGCCGTTGAAGGAAGAATAAGGAGAAATAGTTGAAAAATAGGAACCTTCTCGAAATTTAGCATAATCATAGCGCAGACCAGCAATCAAATTGAGGCGCCCCGGCCAGAGGCCATATTCATCCTGCAGGTAGAAGGAATATAAATCCAAAGTACCTTTGTTGTGGGTATAATCGGGGGAAGTTTTGTATTCATCCTTGCCATCGACGCTTCCTTGTTTGAAATCAAATCCCAAAGTTAGCTGATTATGGGGGAAAATAAGCTTAGAGATATGAAAAAGAGTTCCTTTATCTACCCGGTCTGATTGGACATCAAACCGAGTATAAGTGGCTCCGCGGAGGCTCTCACTTACTCGTTGATAGTTTTCTAATTGGTAAAATGCCTTAAACTCCAAATGCCAATCTTTGATTTTTCCCTGATAGTTCAGGGAAAAATTAGTGGTGTCAAAATGGCGATGGACGCCATCGGGAGCGAGAATTTGCGTACCTTCACCTCTTTTGTCGTCAAAATAACTTCCTGCCAACTCTATTTTATGGTCTTTATTAAAGCGATAGCCTAAAGCAAGAGCAGCATTTCCTTCTTCTAAAAATCTCTTGCGTGTGTATTGGTTCCTCTGCTCCTCAGGAGTAGAGATATAACCATCACTTTTTTGGTAGAACCCTGATAAACGGTAATAAAGACCTGAATCTTTTCCCCAGGGATTACCGCCAACTGCTAAATTGCCTCCGTAAGTATTGTAAGTTCCATATTTTGCCGAGACCTGGCCTGCCAAAGCCTTTTCCGGAGATTTGGTTATTATATTGATAACACCGCCCATGGCATTATTTCCATAAAGAGAAGAAGCAGGCCCCTTGAATATTTCTATTTTTTCTATATCCTCCAAGTTGATTCGATTCCAATTTACTTCTCCCGTATCACTTTTATTGATCGGTAAGCCATTGACCAAAACCAGGGTTCGGCCTCCTTCTTTCGATAGCCCTCTTAAAGTTACATTAGGAGTTAGGGTGTAAATTCCATTGCCCCGAATCACGTTTATGCCCGAGATATTATTTAAATAGTCATCTATTTTTTGACCAGGAATTTTGGACAGTTCTTCGGCCGTAATCACTTGAATCCTTGCGGGTACTTCTTCGATAGCTCTTTCTGTTTTAGTAGCGGTAACTACCACCTCTTCGATTTTTAAAGTTTTCTCCATCTCTGCCGCCCAAGTTAAACCAACGCAAAGCATTAAAATTATTAAAACCACCATCCTTTTAAGCATTTAAATCCTCCCCAATTAAAATTTTTTAGTAGTATTTTTTTAATATTTGTGCTATCAAAAGCAAAAAATAAATTAATGACTATCAAGCTCATTATTTTTTATCTCCTGAAAAGTAGCTACGGTGTCAGCTTGCCAGATAATTTGCGGATCGGGGCAATTGCCGGTAAGAACTAATTCCACTTTTTCTGGAGTTAGGGCAATCAAAAATAAAAGATCCTCGATGGTCAAAAATCCCCAGCAAGCTGCCACGTTAACTTCATCCAAGATAACGAGAGAATATTCCTGAGATTTGAGGACCCGCATAATTTCATCTAAAACTTCCCGAGCCGCCGGGCAACCTTCTTTCTTTATTTTTTCTCCTTCTCTCCCTAAACTATCCATTATGCCGAATTGCCGAATCGTGACTTGACCATTTAAACGAACTAACCCTTTCCACTCTTCTTTTAGCCAAGGTCTGAGGAAGCGGGCTATATATACCCGGCGATCGTTGCCCACAGCCCGCAAGACTAAACCGAGAATAGCGGCGTTTTTAATTTTCCCACTGCCAGCTAAAATCCTTAGCTTTCCTTTCATGAGCACCTCCCGTACAGCTCGGGTTTTTAGCAAACGTTAAGCATTGCTGGAATAAGATAGCACATATTATAAAAAGATAACACTATTGTCAAGAAATTTTTTGAGCTCGCTGAAAAAATTTCTCAAGAAATAATTCCGTCATTCCTGCGGAAGCAGGAATCAAGTATTTTCAGGGCATTTCTGGACTCCCGTTTTCGCGGGAGTGACCGAAATGCAGGTTTTTCAGAGATCTCAATTTGAGATCTCTGAAAAGATCTTTTTAAAAAATATGTAGGTCATCTTTTTAAGGATGGTCTTAATTGAGGTAAAGGACAAGCACTCGTGGCCTACCGGATATTAATAAAGAACAAGTCCTTGCCCCACCCTCATTGGTCGGTATCTTCTAAGAGGTTTCTTCATCTCCCTCTCCCTATCGCAGTTTAGTTTATTATCTCCTTTTTCAGAGATCTCTTTTCCCCAATGGCTGCAATCGTTTTTGTATAAGCTAAATTTCATATTATGGTAGGATAGAAAGGTCTTAGGGGTACCTAAAGAAAAGGTTTAGCCGAGCTCTCTTTAATAAAATATTGCTAATGCTGATTTACTTTTTAGAAAAAAAATTTTTATGGGTCAGAGGATTATTAAGGGTAATTCCTGCTTATTCAATAAAAACTATATCCTAATAAAGGAAGCTTTATTTAAGGGAAAAGTTGATCCGGCTGGCCAGCTGGCCGAATTCTTTTTCCATTTGGGCATAAACAGGTTTGTTCAAAAAGAAAGAGTAAATTTCGTCGGCCTTCTTGAGGGGATCGAGGTAAGGAAATTTTTGGGGATAGAGAATTTTGGCGGCGGCGAAAGAGTCCACAATAGCTGTGTCGATGTTGGTGACATACCAGTTGTAAGGAAATAAAAGGAATATATTCTGGTTTTGAAAAGCTTTCAGTTGCCGATAAAAATCTGGTTTTTTCTGAAAGTCTTGCTGAATATTACGCCAACCACCCCCGTCGATAAAAATTAAATCGGGATTCCAGGAAAGAATCTTTTCTTTTTCTACAAAAAGGTGCCCTTTTTTGGCACCTTCCTTCGCTAAATTGTTGGCCCGCACCCAATCGAGAGGAAAATAACTGGCATCAGTACTTTCAATTCCCTGAGTACCTCGATACCCGATCCCACCAATATATACTCGGGGCTTGCTCTCTTCTGCTGCCCTTTTTGTCTCATTTAGTAGTTCTTGACGAGTTTTTTGGATATAGATAATAAGCTCTTCTGCTCTTCTTTCAGCATGCAAGACTTTTCCGGCCAAGCGGAGGGAATCGAAAACAATTTCGTCAAAAGTCGCAAACCCGCCATAAGAGAGAATAACTACGGGAATGCCTAATTTTCTCTGTAAACCTTCAGCCACACCCATCTCCATATTCGCCGCAAAAATTAATTGGGGATTAACTCTTAATACGGCTTCTAAATCTGGTTCTTTATTGATGCCGGCCGGACCACCAGGGCCTATGGGAGGAAGTTTAGCCAGCTCAGGGTAGGCATAAAGATAAGTTCGGCCTACAGCTCTTGTTTTTTCAAAAGCCTCCACTCCGGCGACTTTCTTTGTTTGGCCCAAATAACAAATTAATCTTAAAGATCCAGGACCGAGGCAAATAATCCGTTCCGGGTTTAGAGGAACTTCTACCCGCCGTTTTTCTAAATCGGTGATAATAGTTTTTTCTTTGGCCTCCCCAGGGCAGAAAGAAAATAAGGTCGGCCAGGCCAAGATAAATAAAAAAATCGCCATTCTTCTCAAATTTCTTTCCTTTCTTTATTCGGCCACTTTATCGAGGACAATGACCACGGGGTAGCCGTTAAATTTTTGTAAGGTGACCCTTACGCCGTAGACCTCATAAATTACTTGGGGTGTTATAGTTTCGGGGCCGGCAAAGGTATGAACTTTTCCATCTTTTAAAAGCAGAAAAAGGTCAGCATAACGCAAAGCCAAATTTAAATCATGAATAGCCATTATAGCGGATATCTTTTGGGTTTTGACCACTTGTTGGATGAGTTCCATAACCTCTATTTGATTTTTAAGGTCTAAATTGCTTACTGGTTCATCCAGAAGAAGAAGCTGTGGTTCTTGAGCCAAAGCCCGAGCAATGACTACTTTTTGGGCTTCGCCGCCGCTTAATTCACTAAGGGGGCGTAAAGCTAGTTCCTCCAAGTGCATTAACTTTAATACCTTTTCTACTACTTGATAATCTCGATCCGTCGCGGCCCAGCGGATATAAGGTTTTCTGCCTAAAAGAACAGCATCAAAAACAGTAAGGGATTCTTCAGCAAAGCGCTGCGGGACATATCCTAAAATTTTGGCCACTTCGTTTCTGGACATTTGCTGGACATCTCGGCCATTTACCAGAATAATTCCTTTTTGCGGGGTCAGGATTTTGTTTAAACATTTAAGCAGGGTCGTTTTGCCAGCTCCATTAATTCCTAAGACCGCTAACATTTGGCTTTTCTTTAAGTGGAAACTCACCCCGTGGAGAACGGGGTGGTGGGCATAATTAAATTTCAATCCTTCAATGGAAATGGTCATCTTCTATATCCTCGCAATAGCAGATAAAGAAAAAGAGGTGCGCCCATGAAAGAGGTTAAAACACCCACAGGCAGAGTTCCCGAACCAATTAGGTACCGGCCCAAAGTATCGGCTAAAAGTAAGAGGATAGCTCCCATAAGGCAAGAGTGGGGGAGAAGTAAACGATGATCAGAACCCACTAATCTGCGGGCAATGTGGGGGGCTAAGAGGCCTAAAAAGGCGATGACCCCATGGAAACAGGTTACTAAAGCAGCAATTACGGTAGCCAGGATTAGGCTGAAAAGACGGAATTTTTCCACCTCCACTCCTAAACCTTTCGCCGTATCTTCCCCCGCCAGAAGAGCATTCATATTCCAGCAGTTAAAGCTGAAATATAAAGTAATTAAGATAGCCGCTCCCGTGAGCAGAGCAATTTCTTTCCAGGTGGATCGGGCGACATCGCCGAAGGTCCAGAAAACCACGGCCGCAATTTCCATCTCTGAGGCAAAATATTGGATAAGGATAGTGCCGGAAACGAAAAGGGAGGATAAGGCGACGCCAGCTAAGATAATGGCTTCGGGAGTGAGCTTGCGTAAACGGGCTAAGGCCAGGATTATTAATGTAGCACTAAGAGAGCCTAAGAAAGCAAAAAAGGTAATTAAGTAAAGGTTGTAAATATGCAAGGGGCTAGCTCCCTGCATGCGCAAAGCTCCTCCGGTCATTCCACCCGCGCCGAAGACAACTATAGCTAAGGCGGCCCCAAAAGCTGCTCCTTGACTTATGCCTAAAGTAGAGGGCGCGGACAAGGGGTTTCTCAATAAAGATTGCAAAACCAAACCAGAGATCGCTAAGCTCCAACCGGAGATTATGGCAGCACAGATGCGGGGAAGACGGATGTTCCAAATAACTGTTTCATGTGCCTTACTGGCTTTACCTAGCAAGGCTTTCCAAATATGCATAAGGGAAATCTCATAAGAGCCCACAGCAAGAGCATAAAGAGATAAAGCTACCAAAAGGAATAGAAGAATGGCGAAAAGAAATATTTTTTTACGCAAAGTAATGCGATAGGTTTGCAGAATATAGGAAACCTCTTCTCTTGGGGGCGAACCCAGAAATAAATATGTCCACCATTGATCCCAGGATTTCATTAAAATTTTTAAGAAATATTTTTTTAAAATGTATTATTACATTTTTTAAAAAAATAACACAAATGTCAAGGCCAAAATTGAAATCTCTGAAAAGGGAGATGATAAACTAAACTCTGGTACGGTAGAGTTATTTGAAAAAGCCTCTGGGAAGATACCCACCAATAGGGATGAGTAAGGACTTGTCTCTTATTAATATCCGGTAAGCCCCGAGGGCTTACCCTACAAATCTGATCTATTGTCCATCTCGGAATTTCATAACTCCCCTCTTAACTTAAGAGGGAGTTGGGGGAGTTAGACGCTTAAGTTAGGAATTATATTTAGCAAGCGTAAAGCCCTTAGCCTATGGATTAAATTCGCCAAAGGTCAAGCCCTTGCCTTACAAAAATATTCCGTTTCCTAATGCCTAATCTAAAAGTGGCCAAACCTCATCATGGAACTAAAGAAGGTTTCCTTACCCTTTTCCTTTTCGCCAGCGGAGTTAGGTGTGAGACATTTACATATTCTGCCTTTAAGAGGGGTAGGAAAAATTAGGAAACTTAAAAGCTGTAACGGCAAGATAAATGAAAAACTACATCGGGGGCAGTTTTTATAATTAGATCTTCCACTATTCCTAAATCTAAGGCGATTCGCTCACTCAAGAAAACCGTTCCCCCCAATACTATTTGAGCTGCGGGGGCATTGAGCTCCCGCAGATCGCTTTCTTTATAAAAAGAAGAATGACCATTGATTTGGATCTTAAAAGATAAGCGAGGCCAAGGTTGCCAGCCTATGCCGGCACTACCAAACCAAACGAAATGTTCCTGTTGTTCTGGCAGAACATTTCCAGAGCTTAAGAACATTACCCCCCAGGATGCTAATAAAGATACTTTTCCATATGCTGACCAAAAATCTCGACGGCCGTTGATCCATACGGAAAAATCAACACTTCCACTGCCATGCAAATCGTCGCTATTTCCTGTAGGTAATTTGAGACAAGTGTTTAAAGACAGAGCTGCTTTTTCTTTCTGTTCATATATTTGCCAGCCACCGTATAATTTAATGTCCCCTATTCCGGAACTTGCGTCTTGCTTTTTTATTAGCTCTTGGCCATCTTTTTGGTAGTGAATTAGCAGGCGATGGCGCGGAGCCTGATCGCGTCCTCCTTGGGGGAAGCCGAAAGCAGAGTGATAGCTGATGATAAACTCATCCAGGAATCCCCCTCCCCAAAAGATCATGGGGATTTCCCAGCCTACTTCTAAGCCTTCGGGGAGGCCATATTTCCCACCCGTGGTGAAACGAGCGCTTTCGCCATCGAGGATCAAAGTTTCTCGATTATTGGTATCAGCCACATAGTTGCTGGCATAGTCCAGAGTTAAGCGAAGATCTCCTTTTCCAGGAGGCAGAAGAGAAGCAGAACCCCAAGAAGGGAGACCGTAGATTTGAATCAATGGGCTCTGGTTTTGAGTAAAAAAGGGAGAAAACGCATCGGCTAATGAAATTTGAGAAAAAATAAAAATAAGAAAAATTAAAAATAATAATTTACTTTTCATTATGCTCACCGCTGATATATAGTAGATGGTATAAATTAAACACACGCAGGGCAAAGAACCGCGCGGAGCCTGCCCATTCTGGGAAGGGATAAGCCTTTGCCCTACATATCTTAACGCTTCTTAGTTAAAGGTCAGCTTTTTATTAATTGGAGCAATTAAATATTTACAGTTATCACTCTTATCTTACTCCGTGGTCTGGCTTTATGGAGTTTCCCCAATGAAATTGTGTCGTAATTACACATAAGAAATAAAAGCAAATGCGGCAAGGGACAAGCCCTTGCCCTACATTTGAGGTATTTTTAATTTCTCGTAGGTCAAGCCCTTGGGGCTTGCCGAACCACGCCTTAAGATGTCGTTTATTTTATACTACCATTAAGAATTAATTCCTATAGATGCAAAAAAGCTAAAAATAGATTATATTAAGAAAAATTAATTTTCCATAAAAAAGAGGGTAAAAATGGAAGAAGGGATAGTGATCTCGGTAATTGGTCGAGATCGACCGGGAATAGTGGCTAATGTCTCGCGGGTTCTTTATTTAAATAATTGCAATATTGGGGAATTAACCCAGACGGCAATTAAAGGCCAATTTGCTATGATCTTAATTGCCACTCCTTTGCAGAAAGAGATGATCTCCGGGCTAAAGGAGGATTTACAAAATTTGGCCGCAGATTTAGATTTGAACATTAATTTGCGCATTGTAAGAAAAACTGAATTAACCCCATTTGCCAGTGCCGAAACAGAACCATTTGTGCTCACCGTAAGAGGCGAGGACAAACCCGGGTTAGTTTATGGAATAACAGAAGTCCTGGCCGAGCATGGCATAAATATAACTAACTTAGATGCCCAAACTGCCCAGATTGGAGAGAAGGTGGAATATATTCAATTTTACGAGGTGGATATTCCCCAAAACCTGGACTATAGGATGATTCAAGAAAAATTGCGGCGGCGAGGAGAAGAAATGGGGGTTATAGTAGACTTGCAGCATAAGAACATTTTTCAAGCTATTAATAGAGTATAAGGCGAAAGGAGAAAAATGTTTAGTTCCGAAGAGATTATTCGTACTCTGGAGATGCTCAAAAATGAAAATCTCGATGTGCGTACAGTAACTTTGGGTATTAGTCTGCGCGATTGTGTTAGTGCCAATGTAGACGACCTTTGCCAAAAGATCCAGAAAAAAATTAAGTGTTATGCTCAAGAACTTGTACCCACCTGTGATCAAATTGCCAAGAAGTATGGGATTCCCATCGTCAATAAGCGCTTAGCTGTCACCCCCATTGCCGCGGTGGCGGAGAGTTTATCAGAAAAAGAATATATAGATGTGGCGCGGACATTGGATAGGGTGGCGGGAGAAGTAGGCGTGAATTTTATCGGGGGCTACTCGGCTTTGGTCCAAAAAGGCTTTACCAAAGGGGATAGGTTTTTAATAAATACTATCCCGGAAGTTTTGGCTTCTACCGAGAGGGTATGCGCTTCCGTGAATGTTGCTTCCACCAGGGCCGGAATCAATATGGATGCGGTATTGCTGATGGGCCAAGCCATTAAAGAAACTTCCCGGCGCACGGCTGACCGGGATGGGTTCGGCTGTGCCAAATTAGTTGTCTTTGCCAACATGCCTGAAGATAATCCTTTTATGGCCGGTGCTTATTTAGGGTATGGCGAACCGGAGTGCGTAATCAATGTAGGAGTCAGCGGCCCGGGTGTGGTTAAAAAAGAGTTGGAAAGGGCTTTGCAGTCACCGAAAAAGCTGACCTTGGGCGATCTTTCCGAGATCATCAAAAAGACAAGTTTTCGGGTGACCAGAGTAGGTGAACTTATTGCGCGGGAGGTGGCCCAAGCTTTAAAAGTAGAGTTCGGGATTGTTGATCTTTCCTTGGCCCCTTCGCCCACCGTGGGGGATAGCGTTGGCGAAATACTCCAGTGCTTGGGATTAACTTCTATTGGTGTGCCAGGCTCTACGGCAGCTCTGGCTTTGTTAAATGATGCGGTAAAGAAGGGAGGGGCCTTTGCTTCTTCTTCCGTAGGTGGTCTCTCCGGAGCTTTTATCCCCGTCAGTGAAGACTTAAACCTTTCCCAAGCAGTAAAGCAAGGTTATCTAAGTTTGGAAAAATTAGAAGCTCTGACGGCGGTCTGTTCTGTCGGCTTAGATATGATTGCCATTCCCGGGAAAGTTGATGCCGAAACAATAGCCGCCATTTTGGCCGACGAGATGGCCATAGGAGTAATGAATCATAAGACCACCGCCGTGCGCGTGATCCCAGTTCCGGGAAAGGATGTGGGGGACAAGGCTATCTTCGGTGGACTCTTTGGGGAGGCCTATATAGTTAATGTGCCCCACGCCAATTGTTCATCTCCTTTTGTGCGGTTTGGTGGACGAATCCCTGCCCCCATTACCAGCATTAAAAATTGAAAAAGTTTCAAGCGGCGATTTTTAATTCTAAAAATTCATCGATGATGCGGACAAACACTTCCACTCCGAAAGGCAAGACATCTTCATCAATATTAAAATTGGCGTTGTGAAAAGTTTGGACGATGCCCTTTTTTTCATTACGGCAGCCCAAGCGGAAAAAAGCCCCCGGTACTTTCTGCAAATAATAAGCAAAATCCTCCCCGCCCATGGAAGGTTTGACATAAATCACGTTCTCCTGGCCGATAGCCCGGGTACAAACCGAGGCTACTAAGCGGGACATAGGGGGATCATTAATTAGCGCCGGATAGCCATAATCAAAGGTGAAATGATAGTCTATCCCGAAAGAACGGGCAACTCCCTGAACTTCTTCTTCTAACCTATTCTTTAAAATTTCTCGAACTTGCGGGGTCAAAGAGCGTACTGTGCCTATTAGTTCTACTTCATCAGGGATGATGTTGAAGGCTGTCCCACCGCTTACTTTGCCGATGGTTATTACGGCGCTCTCCAAGGGTGGGACATTGCGACTGACAATAGAATGGATTTGCGTAATCATGTGCCCAGCAGCTAAGATGGGATCTTTGCAGAGATGCGGATAAGCCCCGTGTCCCCCCTTGCCCAAAAGTTTGATGATAAAACGATCAGTAGCCGCTAAGCCTTCTCTCTCATGAATTCCTACTTGGCCAATATTTAAATCTGGATAGACATGGGCGCCAAAGATGGCATCCACCTTAGGATCTTCTAATACTCCTGCCTCGGCCATTACTTTTCCGCCACCGCCTCCTTCTTCAGCAGGCTGGAAAATCCATTTGATGTTACCTTTGATCTGGTCGCGCAGGGAAGAAAAAAAACGAGCGACCCCCAACAAAATTGTGGTGTGCGCATCATGACCGCAGGCGTGCATCTTTCCTTTAACTTGCGAGCGATAGGGAACTTCATTTGCTTCTTCTATAGGTAATGCATCCATATCGGCCCGGATAGCCACCGTTTTTCCCGGTTGGCCTCCGCGGAGGAGTCCGACTACTCCAGTTTTAGCTATACCCGTTTTTACTTCTAATCCGAATTTTTCCAGCCATTGGGCCACCAATTGGGAAGTTTCTACCTCTTCAAATCCTAATTCAGGATGCATATGAATTGTGCGGCGGATTTCCACCAACCAATCTTTCATTTCGGCAATTTTAGTTTTAAGATCCATTTCCAAAAACTCCTTTCGATTTTTTAGGCTAAGTCAATAGCAGCACTCTTCCCTTTATACCAAAAAGTCCATCTTTAGCCAATACTTACATGCTTATTTCTATTATGGTGAATGAATTTTTGGTAAAATGGAAGCTAATTCCCATCAGAAAGGAAAATTTTATGGAAAGAAATTTTAAAATTTTGCATTTAGATGAGCAACCTTGGGAGTCGTTTGGAGGACAAACCAAAGATATTTTCCGCAAGAGTCTTTCCCCAGCCAAATTTCCCTCGGGCTTTAAGGCTTCTTTAACTTTAGCCAAGCCAGGTGGCGAATTTCCGGAACATATTGATCCATATAGCCATATTTTCTACATTTTAGAAGGAGAAGGGGAAGCTGTGGTAGCCGGGGAAAAATATTCTTTTAAAAAAGGGGATGCTTTCACCGTTATGGCCGGGGAAAGACATGGCTATAGAAATAACGGGCCGAAAGATTTGCTATTGATCACTTTGAATATTTTCGAAAAATAACGTGCCTCCTGGCATCTCCTGGGCTAAAAAAGGATTGCATCACTCAATTCATTTTTAACTTCTATTAACGAAAGGCGAGGAGGTGCTTTTCTTTATGCCAAGAAATTTGATTACGGATTATGGGCAAAGAGATTATTCATGATATCTAAAGAACTAACAATATGGGTAGCCAAATCATAATGGGAAGCAAGGTGGATAAAAACGTCCGGCAATTAGTTGGCGCTATCTATTTTTAAAAGCGGAGGGAAATTTTTATATGCCCAAGGCAGTGGCCAATGGAATTCAGATCGAATATGAGACCTTTGGGAAACCTTCATCGCCTGCCTTATTGTTGATCGCGGGATTAGGCGGGCAGATGATTGGTTGGGATGAAGAGCTCTGTAAAGAATGGGCGAGAAGGGGCCTTTATGTAATCCGTTTTGACAACCGGGATGTGGGCTTATCTACAAAAATAGAAGAAGCCGGCCTTCCCGACCTAAAAGGAGCCCTGGCAGCCAGAAAGAAGGGAGAAAAAGTGCACGCCCCTTATACTCTCGACGACATGGCCGACGATGCAGTCGGGCTTCTTGATGCCCTTAAAATAGATAAAGCCCACCTTTGCGGTATTTCCATGGGCGGGGCTATCGCGCAGACGATAGCCTACAGACAACCTTCCCGCGTGCGGAGCATGACGCAGGTTTATGCGACCACAGGTAATCCGCAACTTCCCCAGCCCAAACCCGAGATCTTAGATCTTCTGCTAACTCCACCACCGCCAGAGCGCGAGGATTATGTTAATTATATGCTGAAGTTATACCGAACGATCGCCGGTACCGGTTTTCCCTTTGATGAAGATTGGCACAAAAATTTGGCGCGTCGAAGCTATGATCGGGCATATTATGGTCCGGGTAAGGCGCGACAATTCCTGGCGGTCCTTGCTCATGGAAACCGGAAACCTTTCCTTGCTTCCATAACTGCCCCGACCCTGGTAATCCACGGGGCAGATGATCCGCTGGTACCAGTATCGGGGGGAATAGATAGCGCGGAGGCGATACCCGGTGCTGAGTTGATGATCATTGAAGGCATGGGGCACGACATGCCCCATGGGAGCGCGTGGCCGCGCATCGTTGAGGCGGTAGTTGCCCACATTCGCAAAGCGGAGGGCTGCGGTTCAGCTTAATATTAAATCCTTCAGCGAATATTCTTTAACAAAAATTTACAAAGGAACCTGCCAATAATCTTTTATCTCCTTATATTCATCTTAACAAATGCCCAAAGGGGTCCGCCTTAGGCAAGAATAGTGGGTTTTAAGGGCATTCCATTTACCCTTCTCCTCGCTCCCCCCTCCCGCCTGAATTAAGCTGGAATTTAAAAACTGATCGGCGGTCTGACTGAGGCATTATTGACAAAAATAATGTAAAGGTTTAATTTGTCCCCATATAAATGAAACCATAAGGTTAGATGAGGGAATTATGGGAACAAATATATCCCCTTTAATAATTGGCAAAGCTAAAAATGAAATTTTCTTGTTACCGATATTAAAGGGGATCTCGCTGGCTTGGTTTTTCCAAGGGAGGGGAATCTTAAATTTGATTCAACACACCCTCAGGGCTTTTTATTTGTCCTCTTAGCCATGGAAACACTACTGAGTATTGCTATTGGTATCGGTTTGAGTGCAGCTTGCGGATTCAGAGTATTCGTTCCTTTACTGATAATTAATCTGGCCTCCCTTTCGGGCCATCTGCAACTTTCTCCCGGTTTTGCTTGGATGGGTAGCTATTATGGCACGGTTGCTTTTGGAACGGCCACTATTTTGGAAGTACTTGCCTACTATATCCCTTGGCTTGATCACCTTTTAGACTTAATTGCTTCCCCAGCGGCCGTCATCGCTGGGTTTATGGCTACAGCTTCCATAATTACGGATATTTCTCCATTTCTGAAGTGGACATTAGCATTAATTGCCGGTGGAGGAGCAGCGGCTACTGTTCAGGGCCTAACTGTGGCTACCCGCATGAAGTCAACTTTTCTAACAGCGGGAACAGCCAATTGGTTTATCTCATCTTTAGAATTAATTGGCTCTATAATTACAGCCATTTTGGCCATAATAGCCCCTTTACTCTGTATTGTTCTTATTACGCTGCTTGGCATTTTTGTCATTTGGAAGGCAGGCCATTTCTTTTTGGGCAGGATAAAAGTTAAATAAATACCGATAAATCTGGAGAACCCCTTGGAATTCTTAGCCCCCTTCAGGTAGAAGGGGGCTCTATAGTTATTTCACATCTTCCTGGTGAAGATGGTTGAAGTCATCGAGCACATATACCTTGACTTGAGCGGAGTCTAATTTTATTGGCTTGCTAGTATGTTTGCTAACAATAGACTCAATCCCCTGTTGGTTGAGTTGATCCTCGGGTACTGGAACTGCAGCCATCTTTTCTTTTTCTATTCCTTGTAACGAACCTTTTTCCCAGGCGGAAAATAAATGATCTTGAAACGAGCAATCTAATTATTACTCGGAGCAATTAAATATTTACAGTTATCACCCTCACCTTCCTCTATTGGATGGTTTTATCGACTTCCCCGAATGAGACGGTGTCGTAATTCGAAATAAGTAATAAAATCAAATAAGGTAAGGGATAAAATCTTGCCCTCCAAATCTGGTCTATTGTCCATCTCATATTTTCATAACTCCCCCTCTTACCTTAAGAGGGGGTTGGGGGGCGTTAAACCCTTACGCTATGCATTATATTTAGCAAGCGAGAACCTGAACCCGAGTCAAGATGTCATTTATTTTATGCTCCCATTAATAAACAATTCTTTAGGTTACGAAACAGGCATTTATTTTGGATAAAGAGTTAATATTTTTATTTTTTCGACTTCTGTGATAGGGAAGAACATTTCTATATCACAGTTAAAATCTTGGGGCCGACAGTCAGCCGGACGACCGCACATGAGCTTTGTAGGATCATTGTTATGACCTAAGCCAATCGCATGGCCAAGTTCATGGGCGATGACATTGCGACCTACATTAGTAAGACTAAGAGGAGGTTGCTGAAAGTTGCGGATGCCAATCAGCTTAATATCGGTTTCAACAAGATAGCTGCAAAAGGAGACAAAAATTCCATCGGACAAGGCAATTATTATGTCGCCAGGCATATTCTTTACCTCATCAGGCATCGCTGGCTTCACACCCCCTTGTAAAGCCCAATTGCTCAAGTTTATTAAATAGTCCGTAGGAACCAAGTTAGTAACCACGGTAATACTGCCTAATCTAAAAGGAGTTCCGATTTCAGCAAATTTTTGATTCCAATAATCTACTGCATCTTTAGCTAATTGGATTCTCGGATCTCCTGGGATTGCTGAAATGGTAATACTGGGCTGGTCAGGTAATGCCCTTGGAGTGTGGCTATAATAAATTATATTTGCCTCAGGAAGGGGGGTGCCTTGGGGACAAGAAATTTGGGTGCTTCCTGAACCAATGTTACCCCCGCCCCCTCCGCCACAGGCAGAGAAAATAAATATCAGCGCTAATAACCCAGAACCCAATATTCTTATTTGCTTATTTTTCTTATTTTTCATACTTTTTTCCTTTCTTTAAAAATTTGTTAAAGCCAGGTATTAAAAGTTCCTATTCTGATGTTGAAACGGGCAATCTAATTGAATAACTCTTTAGGTTACGAGATTCTTATATGATTATTTTTATAAATCACTAACTGTTGATTTAAATTAATCTGGTTATCGGTTTGTAAATAATTGCTTATTGCTGCGCAGAAAAGTCCCTCCAAAGGGAAGATCTTAAGCCCTTTGGAGGTCTCATTTGATAATTTTAGAGGGCTTCTTCATTGTAAAATACTTTGGTGAGAAAATTTATCCCATAATAATCTTAAGCACTTTGGCTGTCAAGCGAATAATTGAGTATTCTCATTCCACTTCGTATGTGGAAACAGACCATAATTCTTACTTGAAATTTATAATTTCAAGCTCCACTTCTTTATAATCTTTTAAATTAAGAAAGATTGTTCGAAAATGTAAAATCGAAAAGTAAAGCACCAAAAATTAAATACCAAAAATTAGCATACAGATAGGATACAGATTGGGAAAAAGTTTCAAATAAAGAATAGTTTTCAGAGAAAGCTATAAAATCAAATGGTTATAAGGGCGGGGCCATAATGCAGCTCTTAAAATGATTTCTAAATTAGACATCATAATGGAACCATTTCTACAACTCTTTAAAATCATTGGAGCCGACGGCGAGATTTGAACTCGCGACCAGCCGATTACGAATCGGCTGCTCTACCACTGAGCTACGTCGGCTCAAAATTTGAACTCTAAGCTGAAGACGATGCTTTTCTCCTGCAGAAAAGGCTTTTCGTCTGCGGATTTGGGAGAGGATTGGTCTTTATTCAAAATCCTATTGATCATTTCCGGATCAATGGTCTTGGTCACCAGGCCCACATTGGTATTAAGGCTAAAAGTATATTTCTTTTTTAAGGTGTAAATTTCCTGGCTGTTTTCTAAGCGGACTGTGTAAGTGGCCTCTTTTTTGAAAGCTTCTTCAGGCAGTAAGCTTTTTGTTTTTTCCAAAGTGATAGATTTAATATATTGAATGGGGATGAGTTTTTCCTGGTTGTCTTTTGTTTGCACCAAGAGTTCTTCCAGGCCAGATTTTAGGAAGCCTTCTATTATTTCCCCTCGTTCATCTTTAAGCACGGCATAAATAGCCTTTTTGTCCCCTAAGATAGGAGATTCCAGATTCTGAGCAGAAGCGAGAGAAGAGAAACTAAACCCGGCTAAGCAAAAATAGAGCAAAAGACAAACAAAAATTTTATTTAGAATATTAATTCGCGAGAACATTTTAATAAAATATACTCTCCACATTCATTTTCGCTCGGACATTTAGCGCATTCGCAATCCGCTGCACCGTTTTCCAAATAGTTTACAAATTTAGCCTCATCACCGAAGCAGGAAGGTCTTTTCTTTTCCTCTAATAGATCACTTTCCATAACTAATCTCTCTAAAATTTTTCCCGAATTTGGATTTAGCATATTAATTTTGCCATAGATCCTGAGCCATTGCAACCTATTTGTCATTTTTATATTTTTTCTGGAATTTTACCCCTCACCTTCATCCTCTCCCCCAGGGGCTGACCTTGGCACACACTTAACACCGAGGGGGAAAGATGTTATAAGGGATTCATGTATGTTTATGGACAATATTTTCCCAAATCTATCCTGGGTCGGATTCAAGAGACTGTCCAAAAGGAGCCATCTATATCTCAACG
>CAZAGD010000181.1:0-11235 GCA_964484485.1 uncultured Syntrophaceae bacterium | reverse complement strand
CAATTTTAGCATTAGGATAATATTTTCTTATAAATGGTCGGCTTCGACGAACTGCTATCTCTTCTAAAAGGTCGTAGAGTGTATCTTTATCCCGGTCTGCCTTAAGGAAGTAGCCCCACAAACTGGTAATTCCAGCAGATTTAAAGAAATCGTCACTATCTTTAGTAATAAGCCTTAGCTGATTGTAAAGGTCAAAGACGTTATTATTTACAGGGGTAGCAGTTATAAGAACAACCTTTTTGGGTTTTCCCTGTATTATCGTCGAAAACAAATTCTTCCAGCAATTTGTTTGACTATTCCGGAAATTATGAGATTCATCAACCACAATTAAATCATAATCAATATAATTTTCAATAGGGAGATCCCTGCTTACCTTCTCACGATGGACAATATCTGCTCTTATTCCTACATCCCTTAACTTCGGTTCCCATAAAATGTCTTTTAACTGGGCAGGACATATGATCAAGGCCTTTTGTCTCAATCGATAAGCAAAATTGTCAAGTATTCTTAGGGCTAAATAGGTTTTACCGAGTCCTACTGAATCAGAAAGAATGACGCCACCATATCGATCTATCGCCTGCAAAGCGGCAAGATACCCGTCTCTCTGAAAGTCAGCAAGTATTATAGGGCTTGGAATTTCATCAGTTGGTGAAACTTCTGCAAACTTATCTTCAAAATAAGTATACAGGGTTTTTAGATAAACTTCATAAGGTGTATAATGAGCGGTAAAATCGGAGTAAAGCGATTTTAATTCCTCTTTATAATCTTCACTTTCTTCCCAGAGTTCCTCAAACTTTTTCTTAACTTCATTAACGGCCGCCTGCTGTTTCTGAACCATATTGAATTCGGTGTTATGCGTTAACCCAGCTTCTGTAAAATTAGAAGAACCTGATATGGCAATTGAACCAATGACAGGAATCCCGTCAATGATATAGAACTTCCCATGGTAAAAGTGCTTCTTGTAAATTTTGATTTGGACATTTGGTTTTTCCAGCCACTTTAAAAAATCTTGAATAGAGCTCTTAGCCTCAGGAGAATCCATATTCTCTTCTGCCTCTTGGCGAAGCTCCTCAATAAATAATTCTGGTGGGCGGATATCATGAGGCGAAAGTGCTCTGCCAAGTAGAATCGAAACCTCTTTAGATTCGTTTAATTTGTCTTTAATAAGTTTAAATCCACCAAGATTAAAGTATCCTGAAGCAATATAAACCTTTGCCCCGGGAGTAATCACTTCATTCAATACATTTCCTAATTTCTTTTCCGGGGTGCTGTTATCAATAATATCAGGTATTGCCATCTTCCCCACCCTTGGTGCCCTCGTTATAAAGTTGAATCAGCCCCATATATCGCTTAACCGAATTCACTATATCTGATCCGCTCCTGCTTTGAAATAACTTTTTCCTCATAGCTTTTGTAATGGAATTGTCCGCCAATGGAGGATGGTTATCATATATTGCATCAAGAAACTTAACGATTTCGACTTGACCATCATTTTCAAAAATGACCTCATAAAAAGGTAGCAAAATATTGAAGAAAATCTCTAACCCCCTGGCCTGGCCAACACCTTTGAACGATATGATTCTATTTACAATTTGGGAAGCATTCTTCTTATTTACAGATGAAGTAAGGTTCTCCTGAATCCTCTTTCTGAAATATTCATAAATTCCCGCATCACATGATTCAGAAAGGAAACCGGAGATACTCTTAATTCTTCTTTCTGGAAAGTTCGAAGGTCTCACCCCCTGATATTTCCAGACATTCTTTTTCATTTTTAAGGAGACATCGAAATCTTTTGGCAATCCATCTTTTGAACTTATAAGACCACCTCTATAAAGAAGAGCCTTTTCAATTATCTCCTGATCTTGCAATTTGCAAATTTCTGAATATGGAAGGATCATCGCTAATTCTTGAAACTGGATTTTATTCTTTTTGTATCCTAAAGAAAGCATGATCTCCCGATATAATGCTTCATCTGTTTGGGCAATCTTTAAAAGATTTCTCATCCGTTCTTTTTTAATCTCGAGCCTTTTCTCACCTAATTGGTCAAGGGAAGTTCCCATATCTTTTTTGGATGGGTCCTTTATCAAATTAGGCTTAGATTCTTGAGATTTCATTCCTTATGCCATAACCCTTCATGGACTATTTGAGCAAGGCTAAAGCTTTGCGTTACAAAAATATAAAATGATTTAAACCGTGGCTTTTGTTTCCTTGAGCTCATATAAAATACTTTTAGGTTCGGCAACATGTTCAGATGCATCGAGAATTTCAATAGAAACGATCTTACCTTCATGGTCGTAATCCACAATAATCCCTTCTCTCAATTCATCGCTTTCAGCAATTGTTTTTTCCTTTAAAATGAGATTTAATGTATCAGTTTCAGGGTCATATATAACTTTCATTTCACCATTTCCTCCTTCCAGTATTTTTCTATCTTTGATGTCTTATAAGCAGTTATTACAATGAAGACTTCATTGACTTCCTTACAAATAACCCTTAAAAGCATTTCTTTTTGTTCAATACTATTTTTGTATTTGCTTTGAAGAACTACTCGCCCTTTCCTTGCTATATAGCGTTGCTCAGAATTTTTAATAACGGACTTAACCAATTCTTCAGAAATTTGGCGTCTATTCATCTCGAACCTTGCATGATCTGTAAAAGTTATTTCCAACTCAGACACTCCTTGCCTTTACAAGCCTATTTTTTACGAGTTCAACCACTGCCCTATAAACCTCAAGCTGTTCCTCTTCAGTTAGCCCCAATGCCTCAAAAACAATTTTATCAAGCTCCCTCCGATCAGGCAGGACTTTATTAATGGAAACATTTCCAATGTTTATGTTACAAAGAGGGTGGTCATTTTTAGTGCACGGCTCTGGTAAACCAAGTTCAATGAAAATTTTCTTAACTTCTCTATTTGCCATTAAATTAAATGTTTTAATTAACTTTTCCCTTTGATTTTTCTGAAATAAATTTGGATTAGGTATTGGTAATTTCTTAAATTCAAGTCCATAAATATTAAAACGCCCTGGAATATTATGTCTTCCATACATTTCAAGTAGCAAATATGTAATCGTGGAGTTTAATAATGCATCATTTATCATTACATCCCCTCTGTTATGAAATCTTCCATGGAAAAACATATTACTATCAAATAGAGAGTATTTATTTATTGCAAAAAAGAACCGTTCTCGAATTAAACAAGGCACTATAAAGTCACCTGGTTTCTTTAATTTGATACAATGCCACTCAGGTCGATTTCCTTTTACTGAGGGAACTTCAGGCCAAGGAACATTTTCAACTGTATGTTTTGCTTTCTTTTTTGTTTTTTGAACCCTTCCCCATTCAATATACTTCGCGGTATTAACATATCCTTTCTTTTTAAGTTCAGATAAGGAATAAGAACAAACAAAAATAAATTTTTCAATATCCGATGGATTAATACTGTAGGTTTCAATCTCCTTAGTTGAAGTTATTATAGGAACAAGAAATTGCTTTTCAATTTTCCATTTATTAATTTTTTCTTTGTCAAGAATAAAGAAATCAATAATACCCGGTTTATTCCCATATTCGAGTTCACAAATTTGTTCTAATTTGATGAAATCCCCTCTTTCTATTCGATTGAAAAGAAAATCTGGCATTTTTATATATTTAGCACCCCATTTATTGCCTTCATAAGTTAAATATGCTGGTTGTGGCAATAATTCTTTATCCTCAGATACCTCTGCTCCCTCTATTAACAATTCATGATATTTTTTAGATATTATACGGAAATATTCATTTACCTTCTTTTCTAAGGTGTTTTCTATTTCCATCAGAATATTGGAATTCATTATTTCTTCGATTCGTTTCTTAATAGTTAAAAATTTAAGAACACCATTTTGGTTTATGCAATTTTTTATCAATACAACTACAGTATTAATATCTGATTCAAAAGTTCTTTGAAGTTCATTTCCAACAATATAAATTAAATCCATTTTTTTAAGGAGAAATTCTTGCAAAGGATAGCCATATTGGTCGTCAAGCCAAGAATCAGAATTTATGAAGCAGAAGACTCCACCAGGCCGAAGTAGAGCGAGGCCATGATAATAGAAATAGACATAGAGGTCGCTCTTTTTATCTATCTTTATAAAATCCCCCCAATGAATTTTTACTGACTGTGCTAATTTTTCTTTATATTCCCTCTTCTTTTCTCGCCATTTTTCTTTGTCATCAAAATCTTCTTCTCTTTCGAGGGGTGGAGCAATCATCTCCTGCCTAACATAGGGAGGATTACTAATGACAATATCAAAGCCTCCCTTTTCAGCAAATATCTCTGCAAAATCAACCTCCCAGAGAAAATAATCCTTTTTGGTCTTTTTCCCTATTTCCTTTAATAGATTAATAAACCTTTCTTTCTCCAGTCTTATTTCTTCAACCCTTTTCTTTAACTTCTTGATTTGTTCCTCAAAAAGGTCTTTCTGCTCGGGTGTTACCTCAAACATCTCAAATTGTTTGGGCTTTGGTGAAGCAATCTGTCTTTTTAGTTTGATCTCTTCCTCGTCTAATCGATTTATTTCACTGGCCACGATTTCCTTCAAAACTTCATTTTCAAGTTTCTCTATTTCATCTTTTTCTTTAAGGTCTGCACTCCTTCCTCCCCTGAAATATTCCACCTTTCGATCAACAAGCATTGTAATCTTATCTTTTATAGGCTTTGGTATGTAAGCAAATTTCGCTCTTAACGGAATCTGTACCCCTGCAATTTCCTCTACAAGACTATCTCCTTGTCTCATTTTAAATGTCAGATTTGGGAGCAGGGGCTTTGTATAAATATCCATGAATTTCTCTTCAGTCTCAATTATAAGTGAAAGCCAAAGCCGTAACTCCCCGACCATTACCGCCCAATCTTTTACATCAACTCCATAAAGATTTTCAGAAAGGACTTTATTCTTTAGGGCAAATAGATTTTCTTCCCTTTTCTCAATCTTTAAAGACAAATTCCTCATAATTTCTATCAGGACATTCATCATCCCTACTAAAAATGAGGCAGACCCTACCGCAGGATCAACGACTTTTACCTTATCAGTCGCTTCTTTTATTCTCCGCAAATCTTCCATCTTTAAATATTGTTCATCCTGGATTCTTTGTGGTTCAAAGACCAATGGGATAAGGTCTTTTTTAGGAATCTTTGTCTCTTCGGAAAGATATTCAACGAGAGAAAGCCGGCACATATAATCGATTTCAATTCTCGGAGTGTAAAAAATCCCCCCCTTTCCTCTTTCTTCTTCTGAAATTAAGGACTCATAAACCTTACCGAGCATTTCAGGATCAACAGCAACCTCAACTTCAAGAGGGGTATCTTCACGAATGGTAAAATTGTACCTTTCTAAGAAACCTTTCTTCTTATCAAGAGGATCTAATTCAAAGAGCAATTGGAACAGCTCATCAGGGACTTTAAAACCAATATCATCCAACTCATTTTCGGTAAAAAGTCCACCATTTAAAAATGGCATGAGGTTGAAAGATTCTTTAATTTCATCGGGAATATTTTGGGTGAGATATTGATGCTTCTTATTGAATGCATAAAAAAATAGAGATGAAAGCCATAAAGAGTAGAAGGTATCTTTTTTAGGATTGGATTGTTTGTATTTTAGCCAAAGATTCCTTATATACCTTTTATCCTGAACATAATCCTTCCACTTAAGCCATCCTTTTTTTTGAACATAATAAAGAAACATTATTCTTGATAGAAGTTGTTGGGCAAAAGAATGGGTTTCTTGGTAAGAACCCATTTTTTGGGGAATCAAAATATCTTCTTTTATAAATTCAAGGGCTGATTTATATGCCTCAAAGAATTCTTTAGTAACCCTTTCCACATTGAAAGCTTCAGAATGTTTCTGCCATATAATCTCGGGTTTTTGCTCTTCAGATGAAATTGATATACTATTTAAGACTTCAATGTCAGTATGATAAATATTTTGGGGGTCAATAAAAAGAATTCTCAGGAGAAGTTTAACCTTTTTAGGTTCGGTCGCAACCCTTTCAGGACTCACAAATGCTAGCTCATCCCAATTCTCAGTAAATATGAATAGGGAGTTAATTTGTGGGTAGTGTCGATAAAAAGGTTCTAAGATATTCCGAAAATCGGTCCTCCGCATTGAAGCAGTTTTAACAAAGTAGATTTGAAACTTTTGGTCATAGTCGGCAATAATATGGAATTCTTTTATTTTCTTCTGCGCGCTTTCGGGAAGATCAAAAGAAGGGATATGCAAAGCCTTCGGGTTCGTCCTATAGCCCAAAGTTATAATAAGATTATTTAGCTCGCTTATGGTATTTGTTTTCCTTATCAATTCCGCAGTAGAGTGTAACCCATTCATAATTACATCTCCGCTTTATGAAAAGAAAATATTGATGAGTTGTTTAATAGACGGCCAATGTTTTGGTTCTTTTAATGAGTTTTAAACAATATACCAAAATTATTAAATTAATTCAATTTTCTAGGGATTGAAATTATTAAGGGCGATAAAAGAATTTTTAAATTGCTATTGATTTTATTGGCAATAATTTAATATACTATCGCAAGTCAAATTCGAAATTGATAGGGAGAAGCTATCCGGCCAAAGTTAATTGCTTGAGAGAGGATGAGTCCAGCAGCCAGCTAAAAGGGGTCTAATTTTAATTCTAGCATTAATCACTATAATATTATTTCTCCTTTAAGAATTTAAAAATGGAAGGTCATATCCATCTATTATTAGAGGTGAAGTAGCTTCTTTGCCGAAGATTATGCACGTACTTCAGATTCGATATAACCGATTTTTCAATGATAGTTGTAGCCAGGTTGGCCATTTCTTTAAGGGGTGGTCAAAGACTATTGTTTTTATTAAAGTTGTTTAAACCGATAATAATAGCTTAAACAAGGAGAATTTTATGAAAGCTTTGCTGTCAAAACTTGGTCTCAAAGAAATAAATTTAGGTGCCTGTTCAGGAATGGATTTATGGTTTCCAGATCGCGATGGCCAAGCACTCACTTCTTATAATCCTACCACTGGAGAAGCCATCGCGAAAGTGGTGCAAGCAACTGAGAAAAACTATGCACAAGTGCTTGCGGAAGCCGAGCAAGCTTTTAAAACTTGGCGTATGGTTCCAGCTCCTAAGCGAGGGTTGGTGGTTCGGGACTTGGCGCAAGCTTTAAGAGAGGTAAAGGAACCTCTGGGTGAATTAGTAACGCTGGAGATGGGCAAGATCAAAGTAGAAGGCATGGGCGAAGTCCAGGAGATGATAGATATCTGTGATTTTGCTTTAGGTCTATCGAGGCAGCTGTACGGCCTAACCATGGCTTCTGAACGACCAAAGCATCGGATGTATGAACAATGGCATCCTTTAGGACCAATCGGTGTCATCACCGCCTTCAATTTTCCCGTGGCGGTATGGTCCTGGAACGCAGCCATCGCCGCTGTCTGCGGGGATACCGTAGTCTGGAAACCTTCTTCTATAACACCTCTCTGTGCGATAGCCGTTCAGCATATTGCCAATCGGATCATGGCCGACCATGGACTGAAAGGAATTTTCAATCTATTAGTTGGCTCTGGTTCCCTAGTCGGAAAGCGGATGATCGATGATCGCAGGCTTCCCCTTATCTCTTTTACAGGATCGACCGAGATGGGGCGGCAGGTAGCAGAAGGGGTGGCCAGGAGGTTAGGTCGCACTATCCTCGAATTAGGGGGAAACAATGCCATCATTGTAGCTGAGGATGCCAACCTCGATATGGCCGTGCGGAGTATTCTTTTTGGGGCCGTTGGTACCGCAGGTCAGCGCTGTACTTCAACGCGTAGAATCATTGTACATCGTTCCATAGCTGCTCAACTGGCCGAGCGACTCTGTCGGGCTTACCGGCAAGTGCGTATCGGGAATCCTTTGGAAGAGGGGATTCTAATGGGACCTTTAGTAAATAAGGAAGCAGTGGAGCAGATGATGATAGCTCTCCAAAAGGCCAAAGAGCAGGGAGGAGAGATCATGTATGGAGGAAAACGTCTTTTAGACCTTGGCGAATGTTTCGTAGAGCCCACCATCGTGAAGATGCCTGCGCAGACTGAGATCGTTCATCACGAAACCTTTGCTCCTATTCTCTACCTCCTGGAATATGAAGATCTTGATGAAGCCATTCGCCTACACAACGAGGTACCCCAGGGGTTATCGAGTGCCATCTTTACCGAGAGTTTGAGGACAGCGGAAAGATTTCTTTCTCCCGAGGGCTCTGATTGCGGCATTGCTAACGTAAATATTGGAACTTCCGGAGCCGAAATTGGGGGAGCCTTTGGAGGAGAAAAGGAGACAGGTGGAGGCAGGGAATCTGGTTCCGATGCCTGGAAAGCCTATATGCGCCGGCAAACCAATACAATCAATTGGTCTACTGAACTTCCTTTGGCTCAGGGTATTAAATTTGGAGATTAGTTTGGACAGCGGATAAACACGCCATTAAGGCCCGCTTGGTTAGTTTTTTTAAAATGGTATTTAAGACTCTGGCCATAGATTTCGCTAAGGAGGCAATGAAAAAACATATAAATTAAAGCAACATAGAGAGGAGAGAAATAAGAAATGAAGAAAAGACAGAATAGGTTACGCGAGTTATTGCGGGCTGGGCAACCAACTTTAGGCATCCATGTTCATTCCACTTGGCCTGGCTTAGTGGAAGTTATTGGGCATAGTGGGGCGATTGATTATGTGGAATTTGTAGGCGAATATGCCCCTTTTGATTTATACGCTTTAGAGAATTTTGCCCGAGCTGTGGATCTTTTTGATCATTTGTCAGCCATGATGAAGATTGATCAGGAACCGAGGGCTTTTTTAGCGGGACGGGCCATTGGCTCAGGAATCCCTAACCTCCTTTTTGCGGACATCCGCAGCGTAAAAGATGCGGAAGAAGCCGTGGCTGCGGCTCGAGCCGAGACTCCGCAAACTAAAGGGATAATGGGGGCAGCTATGAGGAGAGATGTGGGCTATGTATTAGGCCCAGGGTCTGCTGAATATGTGGAGCAATTGGAAGAAGGCGTGGTGGCTTTGATGATCGAAAAGGAGTCAGCCATAAATAATTTAGAAGCAATTCTTGCGGTTAAAGGAATTGATATGGTGCAATTTGGTCCGGCTGATTACTCTATGTCCATCGGTATTCCCGGCCAATGGAGCCATCCCCGAGTCAAAGAGGCGGAACGTTATACGATCGAGACTGCTTTAAAGATGGGCATTGCTCCCCGGGTAGAGTTAGCCCATTTTAAAGATGCGGAACCCTATTTAAAGATGGGCGTAAAGCATTTTTGTGTGGGCTGGGATGTGGATATCATCTTTAAATTTTGTCAAGAACAAGGGGCAGCATTTGCCCGCACTTTCCAAAGAAAAGCTACCCCTTGATCGCTCACCATAATCAGCCCATTAAAAAGTAACTATGCTGCGCAATCCTTCTCCTCGTTCCAAAGCCTCATAAGCTTCATTGATCTGGGAGAAGGGGTAACGCGCGGTCAAGAGCTCATCAAGTTTGAGTTTCCCAGCCTGATAGAGGTTTATAAGCATCGGTATATCAATCCACGGCCTGCTGGAGCCATAAACGGATCCGGTCAAGATACGTTCTTCAAAGACCAAGGTCATGATGGGGACGGAAACTTCAGCAGTCATAGGCGTTACGCCAACAACTACGCCCATGCCACGCTTAGCTAAACAATCATAAGCCTGCCGGATAGTGGCCGGCTGCCCAATTACCTCGAAGGCATAATCCACGCCTCGGCCGTTAGTCAGCGCCCGCACGGCTTCGACCGGATTTACTTCTTTAGCGTTGATCGTATGGGTCGCCCCAAAGGTGCGGGCGTAGTTTAGTTTATTGGGCAGAATATCTACGCCGATAATCTTTTCGGCACCGGCTAAAGCCGCTCCTTGAATGACATTTATGCCCACGCCGCCACAACCGAAGACGACTACGCTGCTCCCTGGTTTAACGCGGGCGGCATTAATTACCGCTCCCACACCAGTGATTACTCCACAGCCCAGAAGGGCAGCTTTTTCTAATGGGAAGTCGGCCGGAATTTTAACCACAGCCCGCGCCGGTACGACAGTGTATTCGGAGAAACTGGAAACACCAGCGAAATGTTTTATTTCCTGGCCGGCATATTTAAAACGAGTAGTACCGTCGAGCAGTTTTCCAGTCATCCGGATTTGGGTGCCTTCTGGGCACAGAGCCGGTCTTTCGGAACTACAATATTCACACACTCCACAAGAGAGTCGCCAAAGAGGGATTACTTTATCGCCAGGTTTTAGATGGTGAACTCCGTGGCCAACTTCAGCCACAACTCCCGACCCTTCGTGGCCCAAAATAGCTGGCAGCGGTGCGGCCAAATGGCCAGTCATGACATGTAAATCGCTATGGCAGATACCGGCCGCAGCCATTTTTAGCAAGACTTCGCCCGGCCGCGGAGGCTCTACTTCCACTTCTTGCAAATCAAATTTTTTACCTACTTCAAAAAGAATGGCAGCTTTGGCTTTCATTTTTCCTCCCTCTGCTAAAAAATTTTAGCAAAAAATTTTTCCTCCCCAGATTAATCTGCCCAGCGGGGAGGCCACTCCATGACCATATTCCCTTGAGCGTCGAAGGGAATTTCTTGCAGATCAGAGACCACTTCCAAATTAGGATTGGCCTTAACTTCGGGGAGCATAGATTCAGAAGCCCAAAGGTATTCTAATTCCAAAGTGTTTTTGATCCAGACTAAGCGCAGATCCTTGATGTCCAAGACGCCGGAGTTGTCAAAAGCGGCCTGCAAAGCTTCGCGATCTTGATCAAAAGATAGGGGGATGCGACCGCATTCTGGGCCCATACCGGTAATGCAGTTAATGGCCGTAGCCACGGGGTCGATTTTTTTTACTAAGCGTTTAGTAGTATATTCCGCAAAACCAATGCCGATGGCGTTTCCTTCGGTCTCGGGAGTGAGGTCACGCACAAAAATACGCGTAATTTTAGGTTCTTGGAGAGGCGGGCTGCCGATAAAATAAAGACGGCCGGTCACATTAGGGTCTAAACCAGCTCCGCTGATGTTCTTGCCGATCTCATCGACTACTAAAATGTCTATCTGCTTAAAGGGCAAGCGGGGCATGATTTCTTTGGCTTTCTTTAGTAGAGGCTTTTCTCCTTCCCAAAAATTTTCAGGAGCGAGGAGATGTAATGAGGCAGTTTGATCGTATTGATTCTCAATAATGCCTACGCCAAAGAAGAAGGGGAGG
>CAZAGD010000180.1:0-4934 GCA_964484485.1 uncultured Syntrophaceae bacterium | reverse complement strand
TAGGTCTCTCGCTTTTAATACTAAAATTAGGTTTAGCGCTATTTCCTTCCCTATAAATTGCATGAGTTGGCGGAAAAGGTCAGACTTCTCCGGCTGGGGCCAATCCAGCTTCTCTAAAAGTCTGAGCTTTCTGTTTTGGCCTCTTTCTGGCTGGAAGAAATTGAGTACGCGCTTCTGCACCAAGGCGGCATTAGGTTCGATGGCGTAGACGGCACCAATAATAGCCTCCGTACTCGTGCCGACGATTAGCTCAAATGGGATCCCCTCCCGTTCCAAAACCATTAATACACCAACATGGGCCAGACCCCTTGCCCCACACCACCACCCAGGACCAAACCAATTTTACCCCTTTTGCCAATCTTTTACCTGCTTTCTTCTCCTTGAAAATTACCGGTGTAGCCACGGCGAGGGAAATGCCCCTATCTTAAGTTATAATTTTTCTCCTCTATCAATTGCGTGATCTCACCATGAGTCGTCAAATATGAATCCCGAAATATAGAAGGATATATTTCAAGGAAACATACAGAAATAAAAAGCCAAAAAGGGTTTTTAAAGTAGATGCTTTTATTTTGGCCACAAGGCCTGCGCCGTAAATTGCCCCTAAAGCAGCACCTACCCCCATAATTACAGCCGCTGGGATGTTAACAACTCCCTGGTACATCTTGAACGCACTGCCTACTATGGCCATGGAAACAAAGGAAGCCATAGATGTGCCGATGGCGATCTTCACCGGAGACTTGAGAAAATAGATAAAGGAGGGAACCAGCGCGTATCCTCCCCCCAAGCCAATGATGCCGGTTAAGAAACCAATGATTGTGCCCAACAATCCTTTCCCTCCGCCACTTCCCGGCACCGTTTTCCCTTCAGCTGTGGCTGGACCTTTGATAAATAGGCCCTCATAAAGCATTCGTAGCGCTGCCCAGATAAAGGCTAAACCGACAATTAAATCGATGAGCGCACCATAGGGCAGAAGATATTTAAATATTAAGGATCCTATTATCACCCCAATGACCCCGAAAATCCCTACCCAGATGGCGGTATTTTTATCAACATTTCCTATTTTTATATGTTTGATTGCTCCCGCCGCTGCCGTGAAGACTACCGCCGTGAGCGTCGTGCCCACAGCGAAAGCAGGAGAAAAATCGAAACCAAACCTGACCACCGGCATCATCAGGACACATCCTCCTGTGCCCAAAAGGCCACCAATGATGCCCGCAAGAATTCCAGAAATAAATAGCGCTCCATACCCCAGCAAACTCATTATCTTATCTCCTTTCCAAATTTATCTAAAAATCATACTACTTAATCTTTACCTTCTTAGGCCGGACGCCTTCACTCAAAAAAATCTTCCCTCATCAATTAGAGCTTCCCGTGGCTGCTTCCTTGCCCTCTTTCTTTTTGGAAGCAAATATTTTCTTTATAAATTCTTCAGCCTCACCTCTTTTATTATCCAATACCTTTACCCCTTTGCTCAGCAACCATTCTTTACAATATCTTTGGATCCCCCCGCAAATAAGGCTGTGGACTTTTAAGCCCACCAAACGCCGGGCCATCTCCCAAGAATTTTGTCCCACGATCTCAATTAGGGCCTTTTTCAGAATGATCCCCCTCCTAATATCTAAAAGCATCATTCGGGATGAACTGCCAAAATGAGGCGAAATCCTTTTCCCATACAAGGCAATGGCTACTTTCATCCTTTTATCTCTATCTGTTCCATTATTTACAATTTGTAGTTTTAAAAAAGCAAATGCAATGCCAGCAGGCCAACTTTTACCCGAAAATAATTTTATTAAAAATATCAAAGGGATTTAATTTTAAAGGCTGAGAGGTGAATAATAGAAAATGAAGGCGTTTGTTTCAAAAAATGAAATGTTTCATTTTATGTTTCATCGAAGAGATCGGCTAAGCCATATCTTTTCATTTTGCGCCAAAGAGTGACCCGGCTCATCCCTAAGGCCTGGGCAGCTTCTTTCCGATTATGGGAGTACTGAGTTAAGATAGCCCGGATTTTCTGAGCTTCCTCAAGCTCGCTTCGCGCCAAGATATGGGGTTTTCCTCTTTCCTCTGCCCATAAATCTTCAGGTAAGTGATTTAATTCAATAATTGGTCCTTTGCATTTAACAAAAGCGAATTCAATTATATTTTCTAATTCTCTGATATTTCCTGGAAAAGAATATCGCATAAGAAAAGAAAGAACCTCTGGACTAACCCCCTGAATATTTCTTCCTTTAAGAACGTTGAACTTATGGATAAAATGCTCAATCAAAAGGGGAATATCTTCCCTTCTCTCGCCCAACGGCGGTAAGGTAATTTTAATTACATTCAGCCGATAATATAGATCATCGCGAAACTTGCCTTCGTGAACCAGTTTTTTTAATACCACATTAGTGGCAGCTACAATCCTAAAGTCGGCTTTAATAGTCCTGGTTTCCCCTAAAGGCGTAAATTCCCCCCTTTCTAAAACGCGCAGTAGATCTGCCTGGAAAGCCAAGGATGTATTGGCTATCTCATCAAGAAAAATTGTTCCCCCATTGGCTAATAAAAAACGCCCTGGCTTATTTCTTATGGCTCCGGTAAAAGCGCCTCGGGCATAGCCGAATAACTCAGATTCCAGAAGGGTTTCCGGGAGGGCAGCACAATTCACGGCGATAAAAGGCCCTTCTTTACGAGGACTCAAGTTATGGATTGCTCGCGCGATTAGTTCTTTGCCCGACCCGGTCGGCCCTTCAATAAGAACGGGACTTTCACTTTCGGCAATATCCGGCAGAGAAGAAAGAACCTCTTTTATCTTCGCATGCTGGCCCACAATATCTTCATAAGTGAATTGGCGGCTGACTTGTTTCCTTAATTCTTCTATTTCTGAGAGGTCACGAAATGTTTCTACGCCCCCGATGACTTGCCCTTTTTTGTCACGCAGGACCGCTGTGCTAATGCTAATCGCTTTTTGATCTCCTTTTTTAGTGATTATCCGAGCAGACAAGTTAACCTTAGCCTGCCCGCTGCGCAGGGTTTCATCTAAAGGGCATTTATGGGCGCAGATATCAGCCCGGAAGATATCAAAACAATATTGCCCAATAGTTTCTTCTTGTTTGAATCCCGTAATTTTTTCAGCAGCGCGATTAAAGGAAGTGATGCACTTGTTAGCATCGATGGTAAAAACACCATCACTTATGCTCTCTAAAATAATGCAACAGGGAGATGCCCCCAGAGAAACGAAATTACAAAAGCGGGTTGGTCTTTTGGTCAATTACGCCTCGCTTTATTTTTTTACCAGAATAGTTTTTTAAATACTCACTTCTCCATGGTCCTTATTGATTCTCTGCCCTAATTCTCTCTTCCCCATAGGAGCGAAAGCTAAAATGATCATTTTTACTCTGGGATAAAAATATTCTTCCATATTCTTTTATTTCAAGCAAGCATCAATTGCCGCCTTCTTCTTTGCCTCTCCAAGAGACAAGTGCTTAACGGACTTTCCTAAAATATAAAAAAAGAAACAAGCCCACCGCAATCATGCCGGAGCTAAGAAACTGCCCCATGGTGAAGGGGCCCAAAATAAAACCCAGTTGAGGATCCGGCTCGCGCCAGAACTCAACAGAAAAACGAAAGAGGCCATATATAAAAAGAAAAAGGGCTAAGAGGCTGCCGGCCGGAAGTCGCTTATCCTTCAGGAACCAGAGGATCAAGAAGAGAATTCCCCCTTCCAGCGCACTTTCATACAATTGAGATGGATGGCGAGGAAGCGGCCCACCTCGGGGAAATATCATTCCCCAAGGAACCTGGGTTACCCGGCCATAGAGCTCTCCATTAATGAAATTGCCAATTCTCCCTAAGCCCAAACCAGGCGGAACGCTGACTATAACCAAATCGGCAATTTTCCTAAAAGACTTTTTATTCCTCCAACAAAAAAAGATGCCAGCCGTGAGCACGCCTATTAACCCGCCATGAAAGGACATTCCTCCGTGCCAAAAAGCAGGTATTTCTAAGGGATGATCAAGATACATTTTAAAATTATAAAAAAGGATATAACCTATGCGGGCTCCAGCAATTAGCCCGATAATGGCATAAAAATACAGGTCATCCACCTCTGGTTGGGAAAGGTCAAAATCTTTTTTCTTGAGCTGCCAGCGCACAAGATAATAGGAAATCAAAAAGCCGAGAACATACATCAATCCATACCAACTCAATTGCAGAGGACCAATTCTAATAATTATGGGATTAAAGTTCACTTCCATTAGCTTTTAATTTGCCTCTTTTCCTCCAACAACCATTTTTTAATCTGCTCTTTAGAAGGAACGCGGCCTACAGATTTAACTTGGCCATTAATTAGCAAAACCGGCGTGCCTACTATACCCCGCGCTCCATACTGGGCAATTTCTTTTAAGTCTTGCACATGACTGAAATCAGCCTCCATATTCAATTCAGCCAGCGCCTCTAAAGTTTCTTTCTCCATTCTCTGACAAAGCGGGCAGCCCGGACCGAGCACGCGCACCTCCAAAACAGACAATTCATCTTCTATTTTATCGCCGCGAAACTTCTTAAATTCGCGCAGCAGACTGCGGGCATATTCTCCTTCCATCTTGGCGGGGATATAATTTTTCTTTTTGGTTTCATCGAGCAGAAATTTTTCCAATTCCGCTTCGCTGACCATCCCCTTTTCTTGGGCCGATTGCAAAATCTCTTTTAAGCCAATTATCCCCACGGTACGCCCACTGACAATTATTTTAGATATGTCTTCGGCCATTTTTCTCCTCCTGGTATTATATACTCTTGCCACTTCTTCTGAAAATCTGATCTCCCTCTCCTTAACCCTTCTTAGCTCTCTGCTTGATTAGCGATTAGGGTCAGGGGTGGGCTCTGGCCCAATCAGCCCAGCCCCAAAGGTTAGCCTTCCGCGATAAGGAAATCCAACGATTCTTCATTTGTAATCTTACGTC